>QNDR01000136.1 GCA_003646025.1 Candidatus Fermentibacterota bacterium | reverse complement strand
TCTCATCATAAGCCTTTCTGACCTGCGCGGGGAAATATATGTTATGGTTCGATTTCACAAGTTGAACGGAGCGTCATGGAGAAACATATTACCTGGGGCATCATAGCAACAATACTGTGGGGTTTGTGGGCGGTACTGCTGAAACTGTCATCCACCAGACTGGGTCACTGGCAGTCAGTTCTCGTTTACACCGTATTCTCGGTTATCACCGTTGTCGTTCTTTATTTCAGTCTCGGAGAGAACACCAGACAGTTTGAGGCCACAGGAGTAATTCTGGCGGCTTCAGCAGGTGTTCTCGGCGGGCTTGCTCTTGTGTTTTTTCAAAAGGCCGTTTCCAGCGGCCCTGTAAGCACAGTCACCGCCATATCAGCTCTCTACCCAGTTATCGCAATTGTCTTTGGAATCGTCTTTCTCAGGGAAAACCTGTCTATGACCAACTTTATAGGAATCATCCTTGCTGTGGCTGCAGGAGTTCTTATCTCCGTTTGAGAAAAGACAGTATGTTTCAGTATTGAGTATATTTTATTGGTACCTGATAACACTGCAGTAAAGAAAGGCACAAAGAAAATGGCTGTACCGTTTCTGGATTTAAAAGCTCAGTACCTTCAAATAAAGAATGAAGTAAAACCCGAGATAGAGGATGTACTGGAAACCTGTTACTATGTTCTTGGTCCCAAGGTGAAAAACTTCGAAGAGAAATTTGCTGAACTCTGTGGTGTAAAACACTGCGTGGCCCTGTCCAGCGGAACAGCGGCAGTCCACGGAATGATCTGGGCAACAGAACTTCCGGCTGGAAGTGGCATAATAACACCGCCAAACACTTTCACGGCCACTGCTGAGGGAATAGTACTTGCCGGTCATGTCCCCGTTTTTGTGGATGCGGATCCGGTTACATGGAATCTGTCTGCTGAAAAAACCGAAGAATTTTTGAAAAGCTGTTCCTCCACCGGCAAACCGATAGATCCGAAAACAGGAGTGGAAATAAAAGGGATTGTGGCTGTTGACCTGTACGGACAGGCTGCGAACTACCAGGCTCTGGAAGAAATAGCACGCAGGTATGGTCTGTACCTTTACGAAGACGCAGCGCAGTCTCACGACGGCTCCAGATTCGGGCGGAAAACCGGGAGCTTCGGTGATGTGGCCAGTTTCAGCTTCTACCCCGGCAAGAACATGGGGGCCTATGGTGAAGGCGGAGCAATCACAACAGACAACGATGAAATTGCAGCCAGAATGAGAACCCTCCGTGACCATGGCTCACAGGAGAAGTACTTCTACAACTTCATAGGGCACAACTACAGAATGAGTGCGTTTCAGGGTGCAGTTCTCGGTGTAAAAACAAAACACATACACACCTGGAACAGCAACAGAATCAAGGTTGCGGAAAGATACCGTTCTCTTATGTCAGAACTTCCAGTTGAACTTCCAGTCACAGCAGAGAACACAAGACATGTTTTTCACCTTTTTGCCCTCCACACCCCGAAGCGTGACAAACTCAGAGAATTTCTTGCAGCCAGACAGATAGGAGCAGGTCTTCACTACCCGGAACCTCTGCACACACAGAAAGCCTACCGGTATCTGGGTTACTCCAGCGGAGACTTTCCAGTTTGCGAAAAAAACGCGAAGCAGAACATTACTCTTCCGATGTTTCCTGAGCTGACGGAAAAACAGCAGGATGAGGTTGTTTCCGCAGTAGAAGAGTTTTTCAGGAAAGGCTGAAGTTGACTGCTGGCAGAACTCTTTCCCTGAACACCAGATACTATGTGGCGGCAGTAATTGCCGATGCGTTCACCGTCGTTGCTGCCCTTGCCATTGCTGTTGTTATCAGATTCGGCCACTTCCCTGTGTTTCCTTTCACAGAGTTCTTGGGAACTGCCGCTTTTTATATGCTGGGATACTACGTAATTTCGGTGATGGAAAACCTGTATTCAGTACGGACAGCTCTCAACAGACCTATGCTGCTGTACAGAATTCTCAGAATGACTTTCATCGTAACCGGAACATTCATGCTAACAATTTTCCTGTTCAAGGAAACAAAATTCATGTTTATCGACAGTCGTTTTGTCATCGTGTTCAACATGATTGCATGGCTGGTATTAACTCTGTCTGTAAAACTGGTAATCCTCCCGAAAATCTTCAAATCATTCTACAGGGGAACACGCAGGAGCAGATCGAACCTGCTTATAGCAGGCAATCCCGGTAGAAACGGAAACATTGCTTCTCTTCTCCGGAATTCCAGGATATACCCTTCCGACCAGAGAGTGATCACCTGGTCGGAAAGTCTTCCTCTGGACCCAAAGAAACTGACTGCCCTGGTCCTTAAAGAAATGACGGAAAAGAGTTGCGACAGTGCTGTTGTTCTGTTTGAAGAAAAACACGATTTCAACTGTATTGCAGAGAGCTGTGTTCTGCTCAATGACTCCGGTATTCCATTTGTGATCTACGGTCCAAAAATATTTGAGCTGGGTTATTTCGATCCGTGGTTCAGTCTGAACGACTATGGCGCACTGACATTCCTAAAAAAGGGAAGACAGTTTACCCAGATTTCCCTGAGAAGACTGAGCGATATTGTGCTGTCATTTTCAGGGCTCTTATTTCTCTCACCTATCTTTATTCTTACGGCACTGGCCATTAAACTAACTAGCCCCGGGCCGATTCTCTTCAAGCAGCAGAGGGTAGGCCTGAAACTCAAAGAGTTCGGATTCCTGAAATTCCGCTCTATGAGAGAGGGGAAGGTAAACGAGGATGCTCACAGGAAATACTTCAGGCAGTATGTCAATGGCAAAGCAGCAGATGGAGCTGAGGGTGCATTCAAACTCAATCAGAGTTCACGTGTTACAACCATAGGGCGAATAATCAGAAAGACATCAATTGATGAACTTCCCCAGCTGATCAATGTTATCAAAGGAGACATGTCCATGGTCGGTCCAAGACCATGCATACCCTATGAGCTGGAGCACTACAGCGGATGGCAGAGGAAGAGGTTCACTGTGAAACCGGGACTTACCGGGATATGGCAGGTATACGGCAGAAGCAGGCTTCCCTTCAGTGAAGCACAGTTCCTCGACTTCCTGTACACCATAGACTCGTCACATTCACTGGATTTCAGACTGATAATGAAAACAATTCCGGTTGTACTGTTCGGAAAGGGAGGACTGTAAAGAATCAGGAGCTTGACCGTTAGTTCCGGGTTACCCAGGTGTGTTCCAGAATCCAGCTGGCAAGAACTTCTTCAGAAAGACCCTGTTGCATCCGTTCAACAGCGCTGAAAACATCTTCACGGAACAGAATCAGAGAGGCACCTGGAATGTTGACCTGAAGCCCGACAACAGACCAGCCATCAGCGATGCTGTCCGCAAGCAGAAAGAAGACTCCGCCGTAGTGTTTCAGCAGGGAATCACCCATTGCCAGACTTCCACTCATTTCGACCGTCAGCAGATCCTCGGTAAGCAAAGCCGACGAGGCCGGGATACCCCTGCTTACACAGTCTTCCACCAGACTGCCGGACGAAACAGAGATGAATACAACAACCAGTAGTAGGACCAGCTTCAAAAACCCTCCACATGAATGATTGAATTAACAGACCCCACATAATACAACACTGCAGGCAACGTGTAAACGGCTTCCTGCGTGTTGACAACTTTTGTATGTTACCGGCATGATGAAGCATTTAATTATCCCTGTTGTTGCGGTTTCCGCGATTCTGGCATTCTCGCAGCCATTGAGTACTGAAGAGTTCAGTACCCTCGACCGCGAGGTAGCGGGATTGATGGATGCCTGGATTCGCATGTCGGAAGACGAAAGCAGTGAAGCCACAGGTGTTTTAGAGGCTGGAACCGCTGTTCTCAGGGCTGAAGCTGCACTTGAGGCTGCTCTTCTCTGTGGAACAGAGGAACTTCCCCCTGAGGTAAAAAGCAGCTGGGTCAACTATCTCAAATCTTCTGCAGACTGTATCCTTGTTTTCAGGCAGACTGTTGGTTCTTCAGACACATCATCCATGGAGGATGTGCTTATAGCTTCCTTTGCCAGGTGGGAAACCAGCGGCGGGGAATTTCTTGAATCCGTTCAATCCACGAGGTAATACTATGAGTTTTATTAGAGATGATGGTACATGGGAAGTAAAAACCGGTCACGCACGCATGCTCAAAGGCGGGGTGATCATGGATGTTATCAACGCCGAGCAGGCAGCGATTGCACAGGAAGCCGGTGCTGTGGCAGTAATGGCACTGGAAAGGGTTCCTGCCGACATCAGAGTTCAGGGCGGAGTAGCCAGAATGTCCGACCCCGACATGATAATGGGAATTCAGAAAGCGGTTACCATTCCTGTAATGGCAAAATGCCGTATAGGTCATTTCGTTGAAGCCCAGGTTCTCCAGGCTCTGGATATCGACTTCATAGACGAGTCTGAAGTTCTTACACCGGCAGACGAGGCCCACCATGTAGACAAGTGGAACTACAAGGTTCCCTTTGTCTGCGGAGCCACTGTGCTTGAAGAAGCTCTCAGAAGAATAGCTGAAGGTGCTGCGATGATCCGCACAAAAGGTGAAGCAGGTACTGGCAATGTTGTTGAAGCAGTTCGCCACGCAAGGTCTGTTCTCGGCGCAATCAAAAGGCTTCAGGCAGCTCCCTTTGAGGAGCTTATGTCCATGGCCAAGGTTATGGGTGCCCCATACGAGCTTGTTAAATACGTTCATGAAAACGGTAAACTGCCGGTGGTGAACTTCGCCGCCGGGGGAATAGCAACACCTGCAGACGCGGCTCTGATGATGCAGCTGGGTCTGGACGGCGTTTTCGTCGGCAGCGGCATCTTTAAAAGCGGTAACCCTGCAAGGAGAGCAAAAGCCATCGTAGAGGCGGTAAGCCAGTTTGACAAGCCAGAGGTGATCGCAAAGGTCAGCGCCGGGCTTGGAGAAGCCATGGTTGGCATCAACATCTCCACCATTCCTGAAAACGAAAGAATGGCTGGCAGAGGCTGGTAAAATGAAACCATACATCGGTGTTCTTGCCCTTCAGGGGGGGGTATCGGAGCATGTGAACATGCTGCGAAGCAT
>QNDR01000135.1 GCA_003646025.1 Candidatus Fermentibacterota bacterium | reverse complement strand
TGCCCTGCCTGGCCGGAGATGACGGTGATTGAGTATCTGGAATATCAGGCCAGCCTCCATGGCATCCCGGAAAATCGACAGCGGGAAGCGGTGGCTCGAGCCATTCGTCGAACTGCACTTAAAGAAAAGGCCATGCCAACCATCCAGACCCTTTCACGGGGGTACCGGCAACGGGTGGGAGTGGCCCAGGCCATTCTCCATGATCCGGACATTATTATTCTCGATGAACCCACCAACGGTCTTGATCCCACTCAGATTCTCCAGATGCGAGGTCTGATTCGTGAGCTTGCCAAAAGTGCCACGGTCATTCTGTCAACCCATATCCTGCAGGAGGTGCAGGCTGTGTGTGACCGGGTACTGATCATGCGTAACGGTAAAATGGTGATCGATTCCAGACTTTCCGATTTACAGTCAGGGCAACAACTGCTCCTTTCCGTGGATAACAAAGATGCCGCATCCTATCTGGATAAGGTTGACGGCATCCAGAAGGTAAAAAGCCGCGCTGTAAGTGGCGATATCCACAGTTTCACCCTGACAGGTTCAACAGATATTGCTCCGGATGTTGCAGCGGCAGTCTTGAAGGCAGGGGACAAACTTTACAGTCTGCAGCCTGAAACACGAAATCTTGAGTCCCTGTTTGCCGAAGTAAATACAGTTTCCGCAGCAGAAATGGAGGTGAACCATGCGTAGTGTTATGACTGTTTTGCGCAAGGAGTTTAACAGCTTCTTTGCCTCCCCTGCAGCCTGGCTCTTTCTGGGGATGTTTTTGCTTGTTAATCTCTTTGTTTTCTTTTGGGGTGAGGCCTTTTTTGCCCGCAATATTGCCGATCTCAAACCCTTGTTTGAATGGATGCCACTGCTCCTTATTTTCCTGGTGGCAGCCCTGACCATGCGCAGCTGGGCTGAGGAGCGCCGCAGTGGTACTCTGGAGAGTCTGCTGACCAGCCCGATCAATCCTTTTACTCTTATTATGGGGAAATTTCTGGCCAGCCTGTTACTGGTTGCACTGGCGTTGCTGCTCACCCTGCCATTGCCGGTTACCGTTTCTCTTATCGGGCCCCTGGACTGGGGTCCGGTTCTTGGCGGCTATATTGCAAGCCTTTTTCTGGCAGCTGCTTATATTGGCATTGGGCTTTATATGAGCGGCCGCAGTGATAATCCCATTGTGGCCCTGATTCTCACTGTTGCCGTGGCGGGTTTCTTTTATCTGCTCGGCTCCAGCACTCTAACCACTCTTTTTGGTCATCAGGTCGGCTGGTTTCTGGAACTGTTGGGTACGGGGTCACGCTTTGATTCAATCACCCGCGGTGTTTTTGATGTACGGGATATTTATTACTACCTTTCCATTGTGGGAGTTTTCCTGACCCTGAATTACTTTTCCCTTGAACGATTCCGCTGGGCCGGCAATATTTCCACACCACGACATAAACAGTGGGGGCTGCTGACCGGGCTTATTATTCTGAATGTTGTACTGGCCAATATATGGCTCAGTCCAGTAGGCCGGGCACGCATGGACTTAACAGAGGGCAGTATATATTCCCTGTCACCTGCTACCAAACAATATATGCAGCAGTTACAGGAACCCCTGCTTATTCGCGGTTATTTTTCCGCAAAAAGCCATCCGCTCCTCGAACCGCTTGTCCCGCAAATAAAAGATCTGCTGCAGGAATACCAGGTGGCAGGGGGCGACAAGGTACGGGTGGAGTTTCTTGATCCACATACTGACCAGACACTGGCAGAAGAAGCGGCTGAGAAATATGGTATCCGGCCAGTTCCATTTCGTATGGCCAGCCGTTACCAGGCGGGTGTGGTGAACTCCTATTTTAACCTTGTGGTGGCCTATGGTGACCAATATGAAAGCCTCTCTTTTGAGGATCTGATTGAGGTGAAGGCACAGACAGCGGGTGAACCTGAAGTATTATTAAAAAACCCCGAATATGCCATTACTAGAGCCCTGCGTAAGGTAGCCAACGCCTATCAGGCTGGTGGCAATGTCTTTGCAGAACTTCAAAAACCGTTGACTTTTTCCGGCTATATTTCAGCAGATACTGTTCTCCCTGAAGCTCTGGTTGAGCTGAATCTTAAGTTACAGGATATTCTTGCCGACCTGCAGCAGGAAGCGGGCGACAAACTCACGGTTGAATTTGCAGATCCGGACGCAGATGGAGGTGCCCTTGCCATGCAACTGCAGGAAGAGTACGGTTTCGGACCGCAGATCGCCAGTATCTTTGACCCGAAACCCTTCTGGTTTTATATGGTGCTTAAGGGAGACGGAGAGGTCGTCCAGGTACCCTTACCAGTGGAACTGAATGGTGAAGAACTGAGAAAATCCATCGAAGCAGCTGTGCAGCGCATGGCCCCCGGATATCTGAAAACCGTGGCCATTGTCACCCCTCCTGCTCCTGCTGTAAATCCCTATATGGCACAGATGGGGATGATGTCTCAGGGAGGAAAGCAGTACACAGAACTGAGGAAGACGTTATCTGAAAATGTGCGGCTCAAAGATACTGACCTGCAGGATGGCAGAGTGCCTGCCGATGCGGATCTTTTGTTGCTGCTCGCCCCTGAAAATCTGAATGAGAAACAGCTCTTTGCTGTGGATCAGTTTCTGATGCAGGGTGGCTCTGTGATGGTGACCAGCTCGCCCTTTGATGTGAAAATCAGCAACAGTCTCGATGCTTCCAAACATATATCAGGAATTGAGGAATGGCTGGCTCATCATGGCCTGAGTATGGCGGACAGCATGGTGCTGGATCCGCAAAACGCGTCACTGCCGGTGCCGGTACGCAGGAATATCGGGCCTATTTCAGTCAACGAGATTCAAATGATGCCGTATCCGCACTTCCCGGACATTCGTACAGATGGCCTGAATAAGAACAACCCCATGACCGCAACGCTGGGCCAGTTGACCCTGAACTGGGCATCTCCTGTTAGCATTGATCCTGAAAAGAACAGTAAGCGTGAAATTGTTGAATTGTTGCATTCCTCCCCGGGGAGCTGGGTAGAAGATTCCTTGAATGTTTTGCCCGATTACAAGCGGTATCCGGATTCAGGGTTTCAGGCAGAAGGGGATCGTGGTTCACACCTGCTTGGAGTTGTCGTAAAGGGCACTTTCAGTTCCTGGTTCAGTGGCAAAGAGACACCACTGCTTGTAAAAGAAGAGGAAAAAGAGGGCGATACCGAAGAACCGGCCGATGAAGAAGAGAAAACAGTGGTCAGTTCCATTATTGAGCATTCCTCGGACTCTGCCCGTATTATTCTTATCGCCAGCAACCCCTTTGCTTGTGACAGTGTGGTCAATCTTGCCTCCCAGGGACAGGGAACCATGTACACCAACCCTTTGGATTTTATACAAAATGGAATTGACTGGTCACTGGATGACCAGGGGTTAATGTCCATCCGCAGTCGTGCACAGTTTTCCAGAATGCTGATGCCCATGGAGCAGAATACACGTCTGTTCTGGGAATACCTGAACTACGGACTGGCTCTTCTGGGTCTGTTCCTCATTTGGCTGTGGCGCAGCGTAAAACAGAAGCGCAAGCAATCTCACTACAAACAGATTCTGGCGGAGGTCTAGGCAATGAAAAAAACAATTTATATACTTGCAACGCTTGCCGTCCTGCAGACAGGATTGATAGTGACGAACTGGACAGGTGATGCAGAACTGCAAAGTCACAGTCAGGGCAGCCGACTGCTCAGCTTTGAAACCACAGCAGCTGATGTGCTTCTGATTAAGGACAGTGAAAATGAGATTCGTCTTGCAAAAAAAGATGGCAAATGGCTGCTGAAAGATGGTTTTCCCGCTGATGGTAAAAAAGTGGATGCGCTCCTTGATAAACTGGCAGGTCTGCAATACGGCCTGCCAGTGGCTACCAGTTCTCAGGCCTTGAGCCGTTTCAAGGTTACAGAAGACACTTTTGAGCGGTATTTGCAGTTGCAGGGTGATGATGGTAAATCTTTGTCGGAACTGTACCTGGGAACAGGTGCTGGAGCACGGCAGTCCCATGTGCGCAACGGAGAGCAGGATGCGGTATACAGTGTAACACTCGGGAGTTACGATCTGCCGGTCTCCCTGGACTCCTGGCAGGACAAAGAGCTGTTACAGTACGAAAAGAACAGTGTAACTGCCTTGGAAATTGGTGAAGTAAAACTGCGGTGCGAGGCGAAGGAAAACAAAGAAGAGATGTGTCCATTCTGGCAGGGAGAAGCACTGCCACCGGGGACAACGATCAACCAGGAGGCGATCTATGAAGGGATGACAACACTTGCAGCGTTACGTTTTAGCCAGGTTCTGGGGCGGGAAGAACAGCCGGAATATAACCTTTCCCAGCCTCTTCTCACGCTGAAACTGCTCTTTACTGATGGCGACAGAACATACAGCTTCGGTAAAATCGAAAATTCCGAGGATATTTCTCTCAAGGTTTCTGACAGGGATGAATATTTCAGCTTGGCCTCCCATCTGGCAAAGCCGATATTGGAGCAGTTCGAACAAGGTACCGTATCATACAACAACAACTCTTCTGCTGCCGGCGAGAACACAGACGCTGAAAAATAATATATTCGTACACTCTGTTTCAGCTACAAATGGAGTGGAGTGTACGCATGTATATATTACGCTACGCATAGAGTATTTCATGTTTGTCTAGGAGCGTGTCGGAGATATAACCCGCCACAGCTCGTTTACAACTTGATCTTTGAAAATTTATCGTTTACTTGAGCAATTTTCTATGAGCGAAAGGCTCAGAGACAATTTAGGGCGTATATATCCCTTACATCTCCAGTTTGAAGATCAATCTTTGGAAGCTAACACATCTCTTTGCAATATTGATTCAAGCAGTATTCCAGCAAGAGGACATTTCCACCTTTCCGTATATAATAATGTCGCCTTTGGCCTGAACGAACTTACAGCTACAGCAAAACAGCAAAGAATTCTTGAAACCCAGTACATAGTCGGTTTATCCACCGAAACAGATAAATTCCCCCACGAACTCTCCGGTGGACAACAGCAGCGGGTGGCTCTGGCTCGTGCACTTGCCATGCGCCCTCGGCT
>QNDR01000134.1 GCA_003646025.1 Candidatus Fermentibacterota bacterium | reverse complement strand
AGAAGAACTTCCGGTTCACCGCCGGGGTCGCGGCGACGCATGTTTACGCTGTAGTCACAGTCATCCGGGTATTCATACCAGTACCAGTAACCGTTTCTGTAGTAGGGAACAGAAGATTCGTTCACGGGAATTCTCTCCATAAGTTCCGATACGATTGTTTCGATTAAATCTGCGGAACTGGCCATCATGGAGTCTGCGTAGAGATTTTCAGCCTCAAGGTACTCCATCACAGCAGGGTCATCAATGTTGTTCAGCCAGTAGTAATCGTCGACCCGCGAGTGCCCGTGGGTGGTAATTGTGTATGGTATTTCGGCAGCCACAGGAGGCAGAAGCCCTGAAAGAGCCAGCAGAAGGCAGTACATTTCGTCTCCATTTCATTTTGTTGTGTGGTCAATTATACTTTACAGTTAGGCAATGTGCTTATCGGCCGAAGGGCCACAGTTATCTGATTTTGAAAGGAGAAAAATGACTCGCAGATTTTTTGTAACAGCTGTTGTTCTTGTGGCTGTCCTCCTGGCTGCGTCCTGCGCCAGCGATGAAGCCAACCCGCAGGGAGGTGGAACAAACCCCACAGCTTCAACAATCACGGTTACAGTGTCCGGCAACACAGCAACAATAACCTGGACCCAGTGCCCGGATGATGACTTTTCTTCCTATGTTCTCTACCGGTCAAAAAGTTCCGGTATAGCATCCAACCCGTCCAGCGCAGTTGTAGTTGCCACCATAACCGACCTCGGTACCCTCACATACTCAGACGGCGGCCTCGACTGGAACACACCCTACTACTACGCTCTTCAAACGGTAGACAGCTCTCTGCTCACAGCGTGGAGCAACGAGGCAACCATTACCACCCCTGATTCTTCAGGCGGTGGCGGTGGCGGAGATGCTCTGTCCTGCTACGAGATACAGGGTCAGGCTGATGAGTCTCCCTACAACGGACAGGATGTTACGGTTACTGGAATAGTAACAGCAGCTGCGGGAGAGTTTTACACAAGTGTGGCTGATGCGCAGCTTGCAACAATTGAAGATCCGTCAGGCGGAGAATGGTCAGGTCTGGCTCTTTTTGGATACGATGGCATTATGGATAATCTTGAGCGGGGAGACAGCGTTGTAGTTTCCGGTTATGTACAGGAGTATTACGGTCTTACCGAAGTAGTAGTTCAGTCTGTGGATTTTTACGAATCAGGGCATACCATTCCTGACCCTGAACAGATCAGCACTGTGGGTATTGCATCCGAGATGTGGGAAGGCGTGTTTGCAGCTGTCAGCAATGTGACGGTTACCACTAATCCAAACACCCACGGCGAATTCATGGTAGATGATGGTTCAGGTCAGGGCATGGTAAAACTGTACGGTTTTGGTACTACCATTGGTGACACGTACAGCCAGGTCATTGGTGTTGTATTCTACTCTTATGATGAGTACAAATTGAATGCCAGAGATGAGAACGATTTTACTGATTAAGTAACTTATCAAGGGGGTTGTTGTGAAACGACTTGTTTTATCTGCCTTACTGGTAGCTCTGATCGCAGCCTGTGGACCTGACAACCCCTTTGAACCCGACAACCCTTCACCTTCTGCTCTCACCGGTGTTGCCAGCGGTTCCACCACGGTTAAGCTGTCATGGACAATGTGCCCCGATGCAAACTTCTCAAGTTATACCATCTACCGCTCTGCGACTCCCGACATAAAGAACAATGCCGGTTCAGCCACTGTACTTGTTGAAATAAACAAGAACACAACAACCACATGGTTTGACGAGAATCTGCAGCCCGGGGCAACATGGTACTACGCTGTTAAAACAACAAATGAAAGCGCCGCTTTTTCCTGGAGCAACGAAGTGAGTGTGAAACTGCCCTCTGCTGCTCTGTGAAGCAGGTAAATTCTTACCAATACTGTCCGGGATACCAGAGGTCAAAGACGATCTAACGCCAGCAGGATTCTAATATCATCTTCGAACTTCTTGGCTTCGGAACAGTGCTCTGTAACCATGCCCCAGTTGTTGCTGATTTTCACAGCACCGGCACGATAACGCGCAGTACGCTTTTTCAGGGTACTCGGAATAATGAGTCTTTCCCTTGCCGGCTTGCCTGCAAGATAGTTCTCTACTGTTTCATTGCACTCGATTTCAGTCAATATACCCGGGTCCGACTTTCCATACAAAGCAGTTGCGATCCAGGCTTCAGTACACACTGACGGGATGCAGATAGTGGTTATATCGTCCAGTGGATTGCCAGGCATCCACGATTTTAACAGATTTCTGAGCCTTCTCACAGTGTTCCCGGATGGCGGGCACTGGCTGACACAGGGTAAACCGGAAGAATTCATACCACAATCTCTGAAGCTCTTTTTTGCTACATCGGCGTCGAGATGTATGATGACAGCATGGAATGTTTGGCGAAGTACTGTTGCCTGATAGTTTTCCGAAAAAAGGTTATCACGGCACCATTTGAAAACACCGCACCATCCTGTTCCCTGTTTTTTTGACTTCGGAGTATCTTCCGGCTGAAGCAGAGTGGTGGTGAAATCTTTAGGGATAATAGCATTCAGGGCAGCCTGTATTACGATGTAGTCTGTAGGGCCTTCACAGACAATGCCAATTCTGTAGTTCATGTCAGATGGAAGGAATGCCCTGTATCATCCCATTAACCCAAAGCCGTGAAAGGGGCCAGTCTTTATCTGGAGGCAGTTCTACCCTTGTTACGGTAGTAAACCCCCGGTTGTTTCTGTTGACAGAAAACAGTCTTATCCTGTTATCGGTAAGATCCAGTCCGTCCAGGGCGGAGGGATTGTGGGCGGTAAAAACGAACTGCCTACCGGTTTTCAGATCAAAAGTCCACTTGCAGAGGTTGTTTACAAGCTTTCTCGCCAGGCGCGGGTTAAGAAACTGATCCATATTGTCTACAGCAAGAAACGCCGGGGGGTCTGGAAGAACGGCAAGAGCTGCCATGTACAGTACATACAGAGCACCTTCGCTGGCATCAAAAGCTGTAAGTGTATTTCTGCCTCTGACCATGAAACGGTCCTCAAACAGAAGCAGGTTTCGCGGCCGGGATATAGATGCTGAAAGCAGCCGCTTGTCTTCATCGGAGACACTGATTCTCGAGGCCCAGTCAATAAGTTGAAGAAGATCATCGTAAACGGTTTTGAAGTAGTTGTCCTTTCTTGCAAGGTTCTGAATGTCTCTTAGCGCCTCCGCCAGCCTTCCTCCGTTCAGCCCTACAGGAGACCTGGTCTGGCTGTCCGGCTGGATACCACGAAGAATATCTGTCGAGGGAGTATAGATGCTGTAACCCGACAACAGAGAGAGAAGTTTCATTGCAGGATCCGAAACACTCAGGTCTACGGCTTTAAGGGCAGCGAGACCTCTTTCCTTGTTTTTGTCTGTTTTTACTCCTCTGCTGACAACAGATTCTCCCCCTGTTTTCAGGTTCTCCGTCTTGTAAAGCCAGCAGGGTTGGGGTGTTTTCAGAGTGTTGTTCAGAGACACTGAGTATTCAGCATCGCTGTTTCTAGCCTCGATGAATATATGAGAGGAGATTCGCTTCTTACGGAAAGATGTTTTGTAAAGCAGGGGAACACCGGGCCTGACTCCCCGGCGCAGGAGAGACTCATCGTCAACCACACCGGAAGCTGCCGCAGAGAGAACACCTACGGCTTCAAGAATATTACTTTTCCCGCTGCCGTTTGCTCCTATAAACACATTGATCTGACCAAGATCAACAGTGACTTCTGTTATGGACTTAAAATCTTTGATCGTAACAGAGCTGATCATAAGCGCTTCTCCCGACGGTAATTAATCTGTTATCCAATAGATAAGGCCTTTCTCCGTAAAGGTAAAGACATGCAGCTATGGCAGTTCTACCAGAGAACTATTGATGTGACTTCGGTATCTCCTGGAATCTCTCCCTGTACTTCGCCCATCTGCCACCAGTCTCCCGGTTCCAGCAGGAAAGACATGCCTGCTTCTTCAACGATAACCAGAGGATCTCCGTTGTCTCCCCATGAGATACCATCAAATGAGTAGTTGCTGAGCAGGTCACTGTAGGTGGATCCTATACCAACGCCTTCTTCAGTTTTGAACAGAGGAGAGTTTATCTCGATTCTGCACACTGTGCGGTCGGTGTCGCTGAGCTCCAGCAGGATACTGCCTGAATCTTCAAAATTCATTTTCAGAGCAGGGTAAGCCATGCCCTCAGCCATAAGCTCTATTTCTTCTATTGTGCCGTTGCTGTAGACAAGTGAAGCTTCAAAAGCATCATCTTCGCTGCTTCCAACCGCGAAAACGCCCGCGATTCCCTGTTTCAGTGTATAGATAATTGCTTCAGTCACGCTGTCAGTTTCAATGGGGACATCTTCAGGCTGCACTTCAGTTACCACAGCAGAAGTATCAATCTGTTCCGTGGAATCTGCGACTTCCGCAGGAGAATCCTCATCAGGGATTGAGTTTACAGCCGGGAGTTCCTCTCCTGTTCCGCAACCGGAAATCAGTATCACTGCGACGGCAAGTACAAGTGTTTTCATGGCATCTCCAATTCTTTTCCATCGGCGGAAAAAGTATGTTAGTAACAGCATCTTATCAAACAGGATTGTAAAACAATACAGGTCCGCAGTCAACGATCGACCGCCGGATGGAGGAATTAAAATGATTGCAGCAGCGATAGTTGTGATATCTGTCGGCATGTTTCCCGGTGATGTCAGTGTACCACCAGGCGGGTATGCCTGGGCTGTTGTTTCAGGAGACGGGGAAACTTTGCAGTTTGAAACGGTGAACCCGGCGGTGGAAGGCCCTCCGGCAGGGTATTCCGGAGAGCTGCCTGAAGCAGTGCGGCAGTCAATTCTTTTGTGCCCGGAGTGGATCCGCGCTGACCTTGCCACAAGGTTCACAGACCTTGTGTACAGGGATGTGAATACAGCAGCGCCGGTGATACCCGGGTTTGCGGATATAAATTCTGACGGTTTGAAAGATATTGTTCTGGAATCTGTGTCTGGAAACAGGGTTTTTCTCGCACCGCTGTGGCAGGAGACCCCACAGCCCGGGAATGGTTTGTCTGCGGAAGTAACCTGTGATGTGAACAACGACGGTTCTCCCGATTCATCCTTCCTCAGTGCTGAAGGTGTTCTCACAGTTTTCAGTGGAGATTCCACCATACTT
>QNDR01000133.1 GCA_003646025.1 Candidatus Fermentibacterota bacterium | reverse complement strand
GAAATGGGTCTTAACATTATTCCCGGAGGATTTGGAAATATTCTGAATCAGACTGTGTTCAACGAAGACATGAAAGCACATATTGAGTCATATCTTGCAATGCCGGTTCCACCTGGTTATGCACCGGTGGTCGGGATACACGGTTTTAACGAACCTGACGGGTTGTATGATACTTCCGGAAGTAATGACAGGAACAAAATAGTTACCAGACTTTCCAGCTTCCACACCTGGAGCAACGGCCTGGGTCTTCCTCTGAGTTCGTTTATGGCGAAACCTGCTGTTTATGTACCATCTCTGGCCAATCCGAACACCGGGCAGGATTCGACTATTTATCAGTTGTGCAGCCATCTGGATTTTCCTATGCTGGACTGGTATCCGTGCAAGACGTATACAAAAAGTCCCAGTACTTCAATTCCTCAGGCTGATATATGGGGTGCTACTGACCTGATTCCAACGGATGCTTCCAGTAACCATTACTATGCGTACAACACAAGGGACGAACTGTGGAGTCTGGATCATGATGAATCTTCAGGGAACACAACTTTCAGAGTTTACGAGGTAACCGGCGAAGAACAGATGGGAATGCCAGGTTTCTCACAGGTGTTTTCAATGCAGCCCGGGGTTTCGTGGCCATTTGAGGTGGTATCCAGTGATTTCCGTGCTTCCGATGTTGGAGACAGACATCTGTCACAGCACAATTCCAATGCTGCGGTGGTAATGTACCACTCCAGAGAGCAGATAGAGCAGGCTGAAGTTGTTATGCACAATGGTTCTGCTCTGGTAACGGTAAATCCCCCGGATTTAGGTGAAACAGCTTCAACGATGCTCTTCTGTGTTGCGAGGATAACTACAGTTCATCAGAGCTAACAGCAACCAGTGGAAACACCGGGGTAATTGGCAGATCAGACATGAGGATACTGTGGTGCGGCGATGGTACAGCTGCAGGAGGTGGGCTGGAAAGACGAGTCTGGATACTGGGTAAAAACTCTGCAGGCAATGGCTTGTCAAGTGTAATAAGCAGCCCGCTTGTTCTTCCAGGCGGGTTGTTTCCCAAGGGTGCTGTCTGGGGATACTTCTGGGATGATAGCTTTCCTCACAGGCAAAGCGGTTTTCTCCTTTACGACAATGCAGGAAACTATGCTGTTGTGTACACAAAGGATCAGAACAACTGGGAGGTATCTCCTCTGTACACAGGTCTGTTCGGAACCGGAACCAACCCTGGAGCAGTAATTGCATACAGGGAGACTGTGTGGCCTGTAACTGCTTATTCTCCGTCGAAAGATATTATGTGTGCTCTGGTGAATCAGTCGGCTACCAATGCAATGTATCTTTACTGGTCGAGCAGTGACGGTGATACAATGGAAATGGGTGCTGATGCCGATAAAGTATACATGTGTGATGCCACAGCATCTGATTACACAAACCTGTCATACCAGCATGGATGGAACATGAACAAAACCAGGTTCTTTTTCGGTGGTAATGGAGTGACAACATACTGGACCGTTGATGAGAAAGATTTTCCCACGGAGCCGGGAGGTACCGGTGGATGGTCGGGAGTATCCAGTGCCACACTGCAACCCGCATCTGACTGGAGGGTTGTCAACAGCCCGATGAGGGTAAGGCATACCCGCAGATCTTTTGTAAATGCATTGATGCCGAAGCTTTATGAAAATCTAATCTCAATTCGCAGAGGTGAGATGAGAAGTGATAACGACAACGCGGGTGTGAATGAATCCTCAACCGACTTGTATTTTAACAACATGTGCAGCCCCACTGATGACTATTCGGTGAGTGCAAACGGAGCCTTCGACCTGGAGTTCGAGTGGGGAATAAATCAGACATCGGAAGACAACTGTCTTTTTGCCAATGTTCAGGCTTTTGGCAAGTATCCGATGCTCGCTGCATCTTTTCCTCCTTCACATGACACAGGTTCGGAAAATAGTGATACGCTCCTGTACCTTACTGTAGCTCCCATTGTTCATGGTTGCAGGGGTATAACCTTTTATGCTTTGGATATGGCCCTGCAGAGCGGTCCAGCCTCGCAGAGTTCATCAGCTTTTTTCAGGGCACCGGCTGCTATGCTGAACTGGGGTCCCAGCAGAGACTGTGAAGACAATGCAGATATGGTGAGCAGAGTTCACGATGTTGTAAAAATGCTTACAGGAAAGAAGGGAGGACCTGACTTTTTGAATGCGCTGGTTGATCATTCAAGCTATGAGGTGCTTGATGATACCGAGGCATTTAATGCGTTGTACACAGGATCCGGATATATCCCGTACCCTGACGATGAGTATCTGAATTTCATAGCCCTGACGGGAGGAGGGGATGGAAGCATTCTTCTTCTGATATCGTACGATGGGGATGTTGAAGGTTGTTCCGCTCCGTTGATTGTTTTTCCGAATAAAATTGCAAGTGTCTATGGTAGCCCGGAATGCTGGGGAGGATACTACTGGGGTTGGAGAAGCTCCGTTACAGGCAGCAACGGCATGGATCAGGCTGTTTCATACTATGCAACAACAGAAGCAAGTGAATGGTATGGCACAATCAATGAGCAACGGCTAAGTGTATTTGTAGGGGATATGCCCCCGCACTCTGTTTGTCTGCTGAGAATTCCCAGAAATCGCGATGACAACCGTAGTTCTGAAGCAACAGTGTCTCCCGGGCTTCAAGCAAGCCACTGTTCAGAGGGTGTTGTTTTGCAGCTTACTGGTGTTTCCGATAACTGTTCACTTGATCTGTACGATATTGCCGGCAGGAAAGTGGACGGGATTGAGATTCCGGAAACAGAGTATTATGAGGTTCTGCTGAACGCGGACTCATACAGTGCAGGAATTTACTTCGCTGTGCTTCGCGAAGAAGCTGATGTTGTTCAGATGGAGAAGATCTCTATTTTCTGATTCAATGATTACCGGCATTGAAGTGTTTGTTTCGTTTTGATGCCGGTATTTTCCCGGACAGGCAGTGCCCTTTCAATGTGGTTTCTGTGTTTTATATTCAGACAATGAAAAAAACTCTGTTTACAGATACAGGCGGTGTTTCCGCTCCATTTGCCGAGCTGTTCCGCCCTGGCACCATTGAGGAGGTTGCAGGGCAGCAGCAGCTGCTTGGGGCCGAGGCGTCTTTTCGCCGTTCGCTTGAAACCGGTTCTCTGGGTTCATTCATCTTCTGGGGTCCCCCCGGATGTGGCAAAACCACTCTTGCTCTTATCGTTGCAGACTATGTCGAAGAGCATTTTGTGAGATTCAGTGCCGTTACCGGAGGCGTTAAAGATGTTAGAAAGATAGTTGCCGAGGCTTCTCTGCGCCGGGAACAGGGACAGGGAACCATGCTTTTTGTAGACGAGATTCACAGGTTCAACAGAAGTCAGCAGGATGCATTTCTTCCCCATGTGGAGAACGGAACCATCCGTCTTGTGGGGGCAACAACCGAGAATCCGTCTTTCCATGTTAATGCCCCGCTGTTAAGCAGATGTTCTGTTTACGTATTGAAGCCCCTGCAGAAGGATGACCTTGTTTCTCTGATCAACAGAGTTGTTGGCAGTGAAGTATTTCGCGGCAGGTGCAGCGCCTCTGTGGAACCTGAGGCAGTTGAGGTAATGGCTTCTGCAGCAGACGGAGACGCAAGAAGATGCCTCAACATGCTTGAACAGCTGACAGGTATTGCAGGAGACTCTGCGGTAACAGGGGAGATGGCAGCTAAACTTGTGCAGTCTGCCCCGCTGCTTTACGACAACTCAGGTGAGGAACACTACAATCTCATCTCTGCATTTCACAAGTCCCTGCGTTCCAGTGATGTTGACGCGTCTCTGTACTGGTTTGGAAGAATGATGGTTTCAGGCGAAGACCCGCTGTACATAGGACGAAGGATGATAAGGTTCGCAACAGAAGATATAGGGCTGTCTGATCCGTCGGCACTGACAATAGCGATGAGAGCTGTTGACGCTTACAGGTTTCTGGGTTCCCCGGAAGGTGATCTCGCCCTGGCTGAAGCTGTTGTGTACCTCGCGACCGCGCCGAAATCCAACAGTGTGTACACAGCGTGGAAGAAAGTGTTGGAGTCGGTTAATCTCCATGGCAGTATGGCAGTTCCCCATCATCTGCGAAATGCTCCAACGACTCTTATGAAAAAGCTTGAGTACGGAAAAGGCTACCAGTACGCCCACAGCCTCGACAGTGGTATTGTAACACACAACAATTTTCCGGACAGTATGGAAGAAACAGAGTATTACATTCCCTCAAAGAACGGCAGGGAGGCCAGAATCTCCGAAGAAATCAGCAGGTGGAAAGCTGCAAGAAAAAAAGCCAGGGAGAATGAAAGGAATCAGAATGATGGATAAGCCGGTGTTCCAGACGATTGAACCGCCTGTTGAGTACGACATGCTGTCTCCCGGGTTTTACACTGTAAACTGCCCGGGCAGATTTGACACCGCCACCACTGAAGGATTGCTGCGTTATGCCGCACTGCCTGTTAATCCGGAGATGTACGTTGGCACTTTTCTGGGAATACTGCTTCCTTACTTTCTTCACAACAACAACAATCTCATGGTGGGGGTTCTAGGAAATCTGGATCTGGCAGGTATGCTTCTTCCCGATCTGGAGAAAGTAAAACCAAAGATTGCCTGTGCAAGAACTGCTACCGGTTCTGTGGTAGGCTATCTCCGTGATCTTGCCGGTTCAATTCCTTCTGGAGACTGCTCGTCATTCAACGGTGATGTTGTCAGAAAATGTCTGATTCTTTTGAAGGCCGCATGCGGAAGAAGCGTTGTTTCCGACGGTCTGGACAAAATGGCTCTTTCCTATGCCGCGAAGTGTTCCGACCCGTACAGAGCGGTTGCCGCTTTTACCGGCATGGCAGCCTGGGTGGTTGTTTCCATGGGCGGAAGCGGAATGGTGAAGGGCTCTTCGTCCGGTGAAAAACTTACCCTGGAATGGTCCAGACCTGAAAGCGCGAGCCAGCCCTATATGCCTGGAAGCAGCAGTGCGTCTTCTGTGATTGCACTGGCTGGAGGTCTGGCCGCTTCCGCAGGAATGGTTCTTGTTGTAGAGAACTGGACAGACAACGGAGGGAAGGTGTCTCTTGTTGCTAAAAAGTAATGCCAGAAGTGTTCTGGACCTTCTATCCTCAACAGGTGAGCGGTTGAACATACAGGCCATAAACAGCAGACT
>QNDR01000132.1 GCA_003646025.1 Candidatus Fermentibacterota bacterium | reverse complement strand
TATCTTAAAGGAATCCAGGCTGCCAGCATTCTGGAAATAATTGGATCCAGATGAAGTGACTGGGAAAGAATACCACCAGCCGCTCCTGTGAGGATGTCACATCCTTCAGGCACGATTCCGTTTACCATGCTCTCATCCCACATGGAAACATCAACCAGACTCTCCAGAGAACCTCTGGAGAACATCATTCCACCGAATGCGGAAGTAACAACGGGACCACCGGGATTGATTATTTCCACAAAACTGAATTCTGCAGAGGGAAAGTCGATGGTGTTGCGAAGTACTGAAGTGATTTTTTCAACAGCCAGACTGTCCAGAGAAGAAATCGGGGATCCGGATAGTACAAGCATCCTGTATCTGGGAGCCACAAGACCCTGGGTGTAGTTACCTATAGCTATCGGAAGCCCGCCTACTATTCCCCCAGGAAGAGAATACCACTCCCCGGGCAACTCGCCCTCTGCAAGCGGGGTCCAGGATGTGATTGAATCAGGAAGAAACAAGTGTACATAGTAACCCGCAGGCGCCGATGAAACAGGATAGTAACCGTCTCCGGAAAGATAGGCGGAGGTAAGTCTTGACTGAACACAGACTGCGCCGCGGGAATCAAGGTAGGGAATGTTTATCTTAAAATGATTGCGAAATACACCTGTATACATTCCCGAAGAATCCGCGAAACAGAAGTACTGATTCGGGGTACTGTCTCTTCTGAATATACCTGCAGTCGAAGAAATTACTGAACTCGTATCTCTGTGAATGAAAGTAAAGGCAAGGGAATCCAGGTTACTCTCCCGAAAGTCAACAACCAGCGAATCTATGGTTTCAAGAAGAGTGCCGGTGGAATCCTGCTGGTAGTAAACCATGATATGGTGGGTAACATCAGGAGGAGGCTCCACTGCTGCTGCAGCCCTCTCCAGATCTATTTCAGAACCTGTCCGATTTGAAAGAAAAACAGATCTCAACCCGGGAGGATGTACAATCAAAGCTTCACTGCACACGGTTTCAGCCATGGAGACCAGCTGTTCATCCCCATTGTCCGGCACTGTAATGGAAAACACAAGGACCGCCGAACCACCGATGTACCACTTTCTGTTGAACCGCAGCGAATCCGGCAGGGCACTGCCGTAGTTCAGAGAGTCAACTTCACTGCCCTGGTCCGCTGTCAATACTGTAGCCATCGCAAGCTCCGGTTTCATCAGCGTCTCATTCACAGGATGAAACTCAACAGACCATGGTCCCTGATGAATAACCTGATACTCCTCCCCTGTATCAACAGGTAAAGGAGAAATTCCTCCCTGATCGCAGGAGCTGACAAACACTATACCCAGTATCACAGCAGCTGAAACGAACCTCATGTTTTCTCTTTCCCAAAGGGTTGACTACAGACAAAATTTATTTAGTTTCCCACATCTGGAAAGGAAGTATCTATGGAACTATTCAACATTCTGACACTGACGGTCAACGCCAGTGAGCCCAGCCCTGCATCTGCTCTGTTGTTTTCTTTTTATGCTCTTGCAACATTTCTTCTTATTCAGTTCCTTGGAGCCAGGTTTTTTACAAGCTGCAATGAACGATTCAGCAATTTTCCTCTTGTATCATTTATTGTTATTGCAACCCTTGCTACTGCATCACTTACCGTTGCTTTCTTTCTTAAGGAAACCACTCACAAATTGTTCCTCGGGGTTGTGGGAGGTGTTTTTATATGGACTTCGCTTGGAGAGATAGCTGAACAGCTTGGCTGGTACAAGGCCCACGCCCGAAACGCCGTATGGATTTACCTCGTAACCATAGCGTCCTGGCTGGTGATGGTTTTTTTCATACCGGGAATTCCAGTTCCAATTCTCGGTTTTATCGGATACCCCCTCGTTGCCTGGGGAACCCACCTTACAAGGGTTCGTTTCATTCATAAATGGGGAGCAACTTCTTTTGCTTCAACTCTTCTGCTACTGGTGATGGCAGCAATCTCCGGTGGTGTGATCGTTGCCGGAGCACTGATTGGAACCAGATTTTCCGGTATGATGGCCGGGCTTGTTTTCGCTATTTCCTCATGGTCAATAATGGAAATCATATGGGAACGGGGAATGGCAAACGGCCCATGGAAGCACACAGAAAAATAAACAGTGCTCTGTCCGAAAATACCAACGGCATTAAAAAGGCGCTCCTCTTGTAAAACTGGCTTTCCTCCCTTATCTTGCATGCTCAAAGTGAGGTGGATGTGTCCTTGAATTCCAGAACAGTCTCTTTAAGAAGAATGATTGTTGTCCCAACAATTCTTCTTGTTATTGTTTCTGTACTTCTTGTGGGATTCTTTTCCATGCGTAACGGCAGACTGGCAGTTACAACCGTATCACGCGCTTTGAGAACAGAAATAACCGGCAGGATCAGCTCCCAAATCAATGAATTCTTGAATACGCCGCAGATCTTGTGTGTTCTTACTTCTGATCTTATAGGTGAAGGTTTCCTGGATTCTCAGAATTCGGTGCAAATGGAAAAGTGGTTTTTCAACCTGGTTGAGATATATCCAACTGTCAGCAGTATATATTTTGGAAATACTGCTGGAGGAATTTCAGACGCAGGGCGGGAAACATCCGGTGAACCTTACATAATTAGAACAGAGGATTACGCTGCCGGAAAATTCTATAAATACCGGTGCGACTCACTGGGCAATCCGATCGAGTTACTTGACGAGTTAGATAACTTTGATGCCAGAAACCGGTCATGGTTTACTGAATCCTCTGACTCGCGCGGTTCAGTGCTTGGGAATGATCCATATCTGGTTTATACCGGGAATGAAATAGCAATATCAACAAGCATGGCAGTTCTTGATCCGCAGGGTGTTTTTGCTGGAGTTGTTGCCTGCGATGTATTCCTTTCCCAGCTCAGTAATTTCTTGAGAAATCTTCAAATAGGGAATACTGGGATTGCTTTCATTACAGATGGCAGTGGCGATGTTCTTGCGTCTTCCGTAAACCCGGACCACAATCCGGAGTATACCCTTGCCCCGGCCAGTGAAAACGCTGACAGTATTATTCATTGTGTCGGGGTCTACGCAGACAGTTTGTATGGATCAGATTGGGATATTGATTCTGTAGTTGAATTTCAACTGGAGTGCTCAAGAGGAAAATCTTTCGTTCAAATCTCACCTTTCATGGATTCTCTGGGAAAATCATATTTTATTGTAACTTCTATCCCAGAGGCAGATTTTCAGGAGTTTATTGAGAAGAACAACAGAGACACTGCAATACTGCTGGGGATTGCTCTTCTGGTTGCTTTAATTACTGGAATGCTGGTGGCTCGACTTGTGGCAAAACCAATACATGATCTTCGTTCCACAGTCAGGCATATGATCGATGGGCATCAAACAGAGTTTTCTTCCCACTGGGTGACAGAGGTTAATGAGTTGTCTGATGAGTTCAGACAGCTGACCATGAGGCTTAACAAAACCATGAATGATTTGAAGATCAGTGAAGAAAGAATGAATCTTGCTATCAAGGGAACTCAAGCAGCCATCTGGGACTGGAATATTTCCACAGGAAAGATTCAAATAAATAAAAGATGGGCGGAAATGATCGGCTATTCTATTGATGAGATCCAGCCCGTTACAATAGACTCATGGAATGACTTCGTTAATCCTGATGAAAGACAGGAAGTATACAGGCGTTTGCAGGATCATTTTGAGGGCAAAACTGAATTTTATGAAGCTACTTTCAGGATGAAACACAAAAATGGCCAGTGGATATGGATTCTAGACAGAGGTATGGTTCTGGAGAGGGATGCCAGCGGAAAACCTTCAAGGATGACAGGAACTCACGTTGACATTTCTCTTCGAATGAGTGCGGAAATAGAGAAAAAGCGGCTTCAGAACCAGATGGCAAAGACACAAAGACTGGAATCAATAGGTCAACTTGCCGGTGGCGTCGCTCATGACCTGAATAACCTGTTAACCCCGATAATCGGTTATGCAGAGATGCTGCTTGACGATGCCGGCAAAGAAATTGATACTCGTCCTTTCATGGAAATTCTTCATGCTGGAAAGAGTGCTCAGATACTTGTGAATCAGCTTCTGGCTGTTGGAAGAAAACAATTTCTTGAACTTAGAGTATTGGATCTTAGCATAATTGTAGACAGCTTCAGAAATCTTATTGCTAGAACCATTCGCGAAGATATCAGCATTTCATTTTCTTTTTATAATTCTCCTCTTCTGGTGAAAGGAGATGCAAACAAACTTGAGCAGGTTCTTATGAATCTGGCAGTGAACGCTCAGGATGCCATGCCTGAAGGCGGTAAAATGATTATCAGCACAGATATTTCTGTATTTCCTGAAGATCCGGATGCAGACTCTCCACAAGGTCCATGTGCTGTTCTCGCGATCTCAGATACTGGTTCTGGAATGGACCCTGAAACACAAAATAAGATCTTTGAACCATTCTTTTCTTTAAAGGGCGACAAAGGAACCGGTCTCGGTCTGGCAACAGTTTATGGAATTGTGCGACAACATGGTGGAATCATTAATGTAAAAAGTGAAAAGGGCGTTGGATCCACTTTTAGCATCCTTCTTCCGATCAGTGACGAAAACAGTGTTGCATTACAGAACTCTGTAGAATCTTATGACCTTTCCGGTAATGAGACAATTCTAGTAGTTGAAGACGGTGATGAAGTAAGGGAGTTATCGGTTATTGCACTTAAGAGATTTGGTTACAATGTGATTGAGGCTACATGCGGGTCAGATGCTTTGACCATTATCAGAAATAATGCAGACTCCATTAATTTGATGCTCACCGATGTTATTATGCCTGGAATGAGTCTTGATGAATTCCGTCTGGAGGCTCTTGCTCTGATTCCCGACTTGAAGATAATTTATATGTCAGGTTATTCTGATGATATAATCAAACGAATAGTGGATTCAGGTGTAAGTGTACCATTCATATCTAAACCATTCACGCTGACTGATCTAGCAAAAATCGTAAGATCTGTTATTGATAAAGAGGTTTGATTCTTTAATAATCATCCGGTTCTCCGATTCCAAAACAAGTCAATAGTCCCGATACGCCTTTATTCCCAACCGGAAACTGAGCACCGCATCAGATACCACACGAATACTCAATGTCTATTCTCGGTCACGCTCCTAGTAAATCATGTATGACAGCCCGGCGGAGAAACTGATCGGAGGCTGTTTTACCTCTGCGTAGTACAGCTCGCCAGG
>QNDR01000131.1 GCA_003646025.1 Candidatus Fermentibacterota bacterium | reverse complement strand
TACTCTAAAATAGGTCTGCCTTCAACCTGTATTTTTGAGAAGTCAGGCCACAGCAGGCCATTCATGTAATGAGTTTTTACGATGTTCAAACAGGCTTCGCTGCCGGTAACAACAAGAGGTCTTGTTCTTCGGGAAATCATGGAGTCAAGAATGAAACCCAGATCAAGGATGTGGTCAAGATGGGCATGGGTTAGAAGAACCAGATCTATCTGATCAAGCTCCTCGTCGCTGATAAGTGCCGCACTGCCGGCATCTATCAGCACCCTGGTCCCAAGTTTCATGCACACCAGTCTGCTTTCGGCATTCTTTGAGCCGCTGTTTCCAACCACCTCGATAAACAACCTTATTCTCCCTTCCTGACAATTCTCGGAAGCAGGGGGCTGATACCGGTAACCACTTCGTAGTTAATGGTACCTGTCCACCGACCCATAAGCTCAGCAGAAATTTCTTCGCCGCCGCTTCTGCCCAGAAGAACCACTTCGTCTTCAAGACGAACTGTAGACAGATCGGTTACATCAACCATACACAGGTTCATGCAGACTCTTCCCACAACAGGAGCTCTTTGACCTGAAACAAGCACCCAGCCGGTATTGCCAATGGATCTCCTGTATCCATCTGCATAGCCAACGGGGAGAACAGCTATTCTGGACTTTCTGGTTGTTCTGTAGGTACCTCCGTAACCTATATCGCTTCCTGCCGGAACATGCTTGATCTGGACTATTCTGGTTTTCCAGGAGAGAACCGGCCTGAAATCCGGGACTCCGAACTCAGATGATTCCGCGGAAAGCTTTGTTTCGTTGGAAGGCCACAGACCGTACAGACCTATGCCTGTTCTTATCATGGAGAAATGAGTCGCCGGAAAAAGCAATGCTGCCGCCGTACAGGCAGTATGAACAACGGGCGGCATCAGACCGCGCTGTTTCAGTATCCGCAGAACATCCTGAAACCTGCTTAACTGCATTTCCGCATACCGGTGGTTCAGGGTATCCTCTATGTTGGCAAAATGCGTGTAGATACCATCCAGAACCACCCCATGAATCCCTGCAATCTCTTCAGCCATGGCAGGAACATCTTCCGGAAGAACTCCCTGTCTCCAAGTTCCGGTTTCAACCTTTATGTGAAGATTGATAGTTTTGTCTGAAGGGGGAAGTTTTCTTATGGCGTCAAGGGTTTCGGAGTTGCATACGATAAACCTGAGTTCCCTGTCCCGGGCTTCAGCGAGCCTTGAAAGCGGCACATGCCCCAGAACAAGAACAGGCCTGCTCTCGCCATTCAGGCGTAGTTCCAGCCCCTCGTCCAGGGAGTTCACTGCCAGCCACTGGGCCCTGCTTAACAGCGGAACCATTTCCTTCACCCCGTGGCCGTATGCGTTGCTTTTTACAACGGCACAGTGAATCCCTCTGAAACCACTGCTTTTTCTGATCTGATCCAGATTGTGATCCGGACTGCCTTCATCAAGTTCTACCCATACCAAGCTACTCATACGGTAAGAATACGCAGGCAAAACAGAATTAGCAAGGAAGTCCGCATGCCGGGTTATATTCCCGGAAACATGAAAGGCGGTTCCAGTGAAAACTGTGAGATTTCTTCCAGTGGAAAAGATGGACACCAGAGGTTTAGGGGAACTGCTTGCTCCCTACAGGTTCTCAGGAAACAGCAACGACCTGACTGCGGTGAAAATACATCCTGGAGAGGAAGGAAACTCCTCCTATATTTCTGCAAAACTGGTTAAGCAGGTTATCGAATCTCTCAATCTTCCTGAAAGAAGAACCTTCCTCACAGACACAACAGTACTCTATGGTGGAAGAAGAATGAACGCCCCGGACTATGTCTCTCTTGCTCACTCCCACGGGTTCAGGATGCCGGATCTTCCTCCGTTCATCGTCGCAGACGGACTTGCCGGCACAGACGAATACACGATAAACCTCCCGGATCACTGTGAGACAAAAACAGCCCGGCTTGCAGCTGTACTGGCCAGAACAGACAGTGCAGTGATGATCAGTCATTTCAAGGGGCACCTCCTGGCCGGGTTCGGTGGGGCTATAAAGCACCTGGGCATGGGCTGGGCGGCAAAGGCGGGGAAGCTGTATCAGCACTCATCTGTCATGCCTTTTGTAACCGTATCAAAATGCACAATGTGTAGTGCATGCATATCCGTGTGCGGTGTTTCTGCCATAACAATGTCCGACAGTTCAGCTCACATCGACGAAACTGCCTGCACAGGCTGCGGCGAGTGCATTCAGCGCTGTCCTGCCGGGGCAATCCGCATAAGCTGGAACCAGGAGGCACACACCTTCATGCAGCGGATGGCGGAGTACGCACTGGCAGCAACAATAGCAACAGATATCATGGTGTATGTTAATTTTCTGATAAACATCTCTCCCGACTGCGACTGCATGAGCAACGAAGGACCCCCAATGGTAAAAGATATCGGTGTACTGGCAGCCACCGACCCGGTGGCAATAGACCAGGCATCCCTTGACCTTGTAACGGCAGCCGGCTCTGTGAACAGAAACATCAGCGAAGGTGAAGACAAATTCCTGCACATCAGACCCGACAGAGACGGCAGAGAACAGCTTAGTGCCGGTGAGAAAATAGGGTTGGGAAGCAGAGAATACAAACTGGTGACAGTTTGACAGCAGGAACAAAAGCTGCGCTTTTCATGTCTGCGGCAGCCTTCTTTCTGTCTCTTGTTCCTCTGGCGGTAAAACTGGTTCCTGCAGAAGCCGGGATCCCCACAAGTGAAAAGCTTGTGGCCAGAGGGATTGTGGCAGTGACTGTTACCTTTGTTCTGCTGAAAAAACGCGGAGAATCTCTGGTTTCAGGTAAACCCGACCTGCTGTTTCTCAGAAGTGCTCTTGGTACAACAGGCATGGTGCTTTATTTCTACGCCCTGGAAAGGCTGCCTCTGGCAGATACTGTAACCATAAACAAACTCAGCCCGTTCTTTGTTCTGCTGTTTTCGTGGATGTTTCTGAAGGAAAAGCTTAAAAAGGTACAGATTGCTGCTATCCTCACCGCATTTACCGGTGTTGCTCTGGTAGCCGGTCCTTCCGGTATCAGCCTGTCCGGAGCGGTTATCCCGGCACTTGCCTCAGCGGTGTTCGCCGGCGCTGCCTACACCACGCTTCGAGCCCTCAGAAAATACGACTCTCCGCTTAGAGTGGTGTTCTGGTTCAGCCTTCTCACCGTTGTTGTGTTCCTTCCTGGAACCATTGCAGGCGGTGTGATACCTGCTGGAAAGGCGGTATTGTTTCCTCTACTGGGAATAGGTCTGGCCGGTGTTTTTGGACAGGTTCTGATGACAACCGCCTACAGGCATGCCCCTGGAGGCAGGGTCGCGATCTACGGATACCTCAGTGTTGTTTTCTCTGTAATCTGGCAGATCGCCTTTTTCAGAGAAGTGCCATCTGTCTTTGTTCTGGCCGGGGCACTTCTGGTTATGACAGGCGGCTGGTTGAACTACAGGTACAGGTGAACCCCTCCCCTGAAACAGAGGAAGGGTTCCGCATAACCCTTATCTGAGAAGAACAG
Organism: Candidatus Fermentibacterota bacterium; assembly: GCA_003646025.1. Lineage (GTDB taxonomy): Bacteria > Fermentibacterota > Fermentibacteria > Fermentibacterales > JCC-6 > Sabulitectum. The sequence goes on along the minus strand of QNDR01000131.1, from coordinate 1,747 downwards.
CTCTGGATGTTGAAACCGAACTGCCGAGAACAAACTTTGCGAAATAGACACCGCTGGCGGTTGAAGCATCCGGTGTCCACTGCATCAGCCCGTCTTCCCCTGCAACGCTGTTGTACACCATTCTGCCTGTACCATCGTACACCGAAAAAGAAGTACCCTGTTCACCTGAGAACACGAGAGAACCACTGAAGGGATTTGATCCCAGCATAAGTGGTTTTACATGTGGAGCCCCGCTGGATGAGACACCTGCAGCTGAAACCGTGTAGTGGTTGAACCAGGTCCCCGGGGCATACTGGGGATGTGCACTGACTCTGCCGGACGAGTCTTCAGCTCTGATGTAATACTCCACGAAAGAGCCGTCAGGTTCCGCCGGAATATCAGCAGAGTAGTTGTTCGACCCTGAAGGGGTCATGGCAACTTCAGTAAAACTGCCTGAATCAACACGGTAGAAGACACTGGCAGATGCAAGAGTGTTTGCGGGATTCGGCTGAATGAAAGCAGTAATATTCACAGCATAGGCCGACTGCAGTGTATCTACAGGTGTGTGAAGAACCTGAAGCATGTACTGATCTATAACATTTCTGCTTCTGCAGTGCAGTGCGTCTGTGTTGATAAACTCACCATAGTAGATCGGAGTAACCGTGTAACCGGGAAGAGCTTCTGTAAATGCCACTTCAGCCGGAGAATCGTTTCCGGTGTTCCACACAGGCATGTAGTATGTATCGTTGTGCAGAAGGCCATTTACATAGCCTTCCGTACCACTGGAGAAAACTCTGAAAACGTTCCACGGATGCCCGTATGGTGACGGGCTTGCAGCAATGAGATCAGCGACAGCTTCAAGAGCGGCGTAGTCGGGGCTGGAGGGCGGTACCTGAAGAACCATTATTCTGTCGGGGCTGAGCATCTTGCTCCAGCAGTCTATGTGGTCTATGTAAGTTGACTGAGGATCTTCAAAGGTGGTGTATTGTGTTATCCCCAGATAGTCTTCCATCTGCTGATCCACCCACGAATCCGGGTTGCTGTTTTCGTCATATACCAGATTCGTTGACATGGCCTCTCCGAGACCGCCGGACATGTAGTTACCCCCGGTGTGCACTATGTCGGATATGTAAACCGGTATACCCCACTGGTCTCCTATAACCTGGGGTATCAGATCGTCGTCGGGTCTGGGTCTGTTGTAGTCATAGTCAAAAATACCCTGTGTGCCGTCGGCAAGCACTATGAACCAGGGACCATAATCCCTTACCCAGATGGAATTTGTAGGGCCAATAATAAAATCTGTGTTGCTCATGTTAACACCGGCTGATGAAAGTGCCGATGAAGCGGAAGCCTGCTGGGAAGAAGAGCATATCACCCACAGCTCACTGTTGTTTGATACATCTACGAGGAAATCGTAAGGCAGACCCAGGGGCCACCTCACCATGACACCAGTTGACGGTTCGAACTCACCTGGATTTCTTACACCTGCCGGTGGAGGTGATGTTGCGTCCTGATATGTTCCAATCTCATCCAGCCTGGTAAGCTCTTCGCTGGTAAACCCGATGGGAAGTAGCTCTTCATTGCCGCAGACAGACATCTCTGCCGCGGATACCGAAAGAATCGTAAAAAGCAAAACTGAAAGAATTCTCATCATAAGCCTTTCTGACCTGCGCGGGGAAATATATGTTATGGTTCGATTTCACAAGTTGAACGGAGCGTCATGGAGAAACATATTACCTGGGGCATCATAGCAACAATACTGTGGGGT
>QNDR01000130.1 GCA_003646025.1 Candidatus Fermentibacterota bacterium | reverse complement strand
TGGAAGCACGATAATTACAGTTACAGATCAACGCGGGCTGATAGTGTTTGATGAAACCTCTTCCGTTAATATCATCAGCAGCGACGATATTGATGCCATGCCTGTTACATCCATCAGAGACCTGATTGCAATGAACTCTGGAGGCGTTTCCTCCGGCAGCGACTTTCACATGAGAGGTGGGCGCTCAGGTGAAGTGATTTACATGATCGATGGAATCATTATGAATGATCCTGCCACAAATCTTTTTACCATGGATATCCCGCTTTCAGCTGTTTCCGAGATTTCAATTACTTCCGGCGGGTTCAGTGCCGAATACGGAGGAGCTCAGTCCGGTATTGTCAACATCATTACACGTGACGCCACCGAAAAATACATGATGTCACTGAATGGTGGTGGTGGTGCCTTTTCTGAAAACGGCGATGCAAGTTTGAACACGATGGAACACTCCGTCTGGGAAAACCAGATATACCACGGTGATGCGGTGAGGGGTGAAGGTGCTATCGGCGGCCCTACTTTCCTGCCTGGCGAAAGCGGTTTCTTTGTTTCAGGCTCTTACAACCGGAGCGGTTTCAACCATGCAGACAGCAGAGGCTACTGGGACAACAGCACCATCGAGACCCTGAGCGGCACTGCGAAGCTCTCCTGGAAACCTACACCTATGACCAGAATAGTTGCCAACTTCTACATCTCAGACGGAGAAAAGGGCTGGCGTGACTGGCTGTGGTCAAGAACTGTAGAACACTATGTAAACGACGGTGACACCCTCTACTATTCCAGAGAAAACGACAGGGCTCTCCCGGTAAGACAGCAGAACAGATTCTCTCCTGGCATTGCAGTCACACATTCATTCAATGAAAGAAGCTTCATTGAGCTCAAACTGAATCTGTACCACACCAGCGAAACCCACGGGATTACAGACTCCACAGGCAGTATCATCGGTGAGGAATTCTCTATAGATGAGTGGCTGGAATACGAGGCACCGGACAGATTTGAGGACAGGGACCACTTCTTCAGAAGCGGACACATCGACTGGATCAGACACGAGTCTGAAAGCGACGTGATAACTGTCAGAACTGACTATACAAGCCAGCTGAATGCTTACCATCAGCTTAAAACCGGCTACGAGGGGAGATTTTTCAGCTCGGAAGGGTGGGACATCTATTCCCCCCCGAACTACACGGTTACATACTCATCATGGGAAGGAGCACCAAGATTCAGCGGAATCTATGCCCAGGACAGAATAGAGTATACGGCAGGGTTGATAGCAAATATTGGTGCGAGAATTGACATAATCGATCCCAATGATGAGAACAGCGATGTGAAGTACAAGTTCAGTCCAAGACTTGGAATTTCACACCCTGTTTCAGACAGAGACATGGTCCGGGCCAGTTACGGGCACTACTATCAGGTGCCTGGACTCAGCATGATGTACTACGAAAGTCAGTCCAGCTCATCCTCGTCCGGGGAGCCTCTTTCCGGAAATCCCAACCTTGACCCTGAAGAAACAGTAGCATACGAGCTCGGTTTGAAACACATATTTGATCCGTTTACCCTGATTGAAATGGTGGCATACAACAAGACCATAACAGGGCTTGTTTCAACAACCCTCCAGGAAAGTACCGACGAATTCTGGCAGTATGTGAACAGTGACGGTACAGGAACCGCATGGGGCGTTGAATTTGGACTTATCAGAAGATCATCCCGGTATTTCTCCTTCGCGGCAAACTACTCTTACAGCATGGCAAAGGGAAGAGAATCCACTCCCACTGAAAACTATTCTTACGGATGGGGCAGCCAGTACCCGGTTCCAAGAGACGATGTCTATCTGGACTGGGACCAGCGGCACACAGCGAACGCCTCTGCCGGTCTGATGGTAGAAAGAGGCGACACTTTCTTTGGGCAGAGATGGCTTGAAGGATTTGGCTTCAGGATCAATTCTTCGTTCGGAAGCGGTATTCCATACGACAACGCTTCACACGATACCCATCCCTTCTTCAGGAACCAGAAAAGATACCCGTGGAGAATGAATACGGATCTTCGTGTTGAAAAGAGGTTCTGGTCAGGTGATTTGACCTTCAATATCTACATGGATGTGTACAATTTGTTCAACAGAACGAACCTGGACCATATCTACAATGTGGCATGGTACGACGCTGATCAGGACGGGGACGGCGAACCCGACCACATTGCAGGAGGCCCCGCCGGGAACCCCAACGCCTACTCGCCACAGAGACACTTCTTCTTCGGAGCTGATATCAGGTGGTAACAGGGTTTTCGTATGCATGAGCTGATCTCATCATCTCGATTGCAGACGATACTGAAACAAGTACTTTCTCCGGGGCGGAAGCTCTCTTCAGCTTTCCCCCGGAGTTCTTCTCAAGGTACGTTTTAAGTGCATTTATAGCTTCGGTTTTCCCAGACCGGATCAGAATTGCAAGCCCGTCATGCATCAGATCTTCATCATCAAAGGGTACTCCACGACAGTGGGAAAATGCCGTTCTGAAGTGACGCTGCACTGCTTTGTCGTCATGAACTTTCATGAAGAAGCGCATCAGGGTTTTCCTGGATGAAGGAAGAGTGTGCATAAGCCGGAGCATGGCAGGGATTAGTCCCCTCTCGATAACACTTGCCTTCGACAAAACGTCCACGGCTACGGCTGTAACATCTGAAGATGGGTCACCTATCATGTTGCTTGCGAAAAGCAGAGCCTTCTCCTCCGACACCTTCATCAGTGAAACCAGAGCCTGTCTTCTTACTCTGTCATCGGAGTCGTCGCACAACCTTTCAAGAACGGGAATAGATCTTTCCGACCCGAGATCTCCAAGAAGAGAAATAAGATTTCGCATTATGTACCAGTCCTGTGCTATGAATCTCCCTGTTTCTCTGTCTCTTACAGTGAGTCCCCCGCGCTCCAGTTCATCAATCCGGTTGTGAAACATCAGCAGGTATCCGGCACCGAACCTCCTGAGCACAGAATAGACCCTTGCTCTTATATCACGCCTTCTTTCAAGGAACAGATCAACAAGACGCATTCCAAGGTTTCTGAACATTACCTGAGCTGTAATCTTCTCTGCAGCCTGGTACCTGCTCTCGTCTGATTCCATGAATGCCTGCAGAATAACATCAGCAGCCTCCGGCGTGTCAATTCTTCTGAATGCCTCGGAAAGCCCCCGTCTAAGCGCACTGGCGTGTGCCGGAGTGTCTACTGGAAGCAGTCTGCAGTCGGAAATTGTGGATACAAGCTCAGAAGCTGATGTCAGCCTTCCAGTCGCAATAAGCCGCTCACACACTGAGCCGAGAAGAATAATTGATGCAAAAAGTGAGTCGGGAAGCAGAATACCCTGCAGAAGAAGCCCTCTGACATTGTCGGTTACATGCATCACTGTGTGTATTTTTCCCCTTTCAGCACCTATGCAGGCCAGCTGATTGAGTTTGTCAAGGGCATCAAGTATAAAATCGGTGTTCTCGCTGTCGAGATCTTCCAGGTTCTTGTCTATGATTTTTCTCAGGGAACCCCACGCAAGTGTTTTCTGCAGCTCCCTGCTTACCAGAATACCCTTTTCCAGAATAGTAGGATCAAGCGTTGCAACAAAATCAGCCAGCATTGACCTGTATTTTCCAGAACCAGCAGCAGCCTCCTCAAGAATTCTGGAGAGAGCTTCACCAAGCTGCTGTGTAGGAATGTCTTTGATGGAATCTCCCTTTTGCAGCCTGTCTATCAGCTCTCTGAAAATCAGATCTTCCAGAGCAGAATCCACTGATCCTGTAACAACTTCAGAAACAAGCTTTCCGTCTCTGGCCACAAGGGCATATCTGAATTCGTCAACAGAGATATTCTCCAGTCCCCTTGTACGACACATCTCATTGAGACCGCCGCGCTCTCTGATCTGTGGGGCCTTGCGGTTAAGAAGTTCGATAAAGTTGAAAAGATTTTCCGAATCAAGACCGAGCTGGAAGGAAATACTGTTAATTCTACGCTCTGTAAGATGAGCCAGCAGATTTTTTGTGGATTTTGATCTGGACTTCACTTTAACATTGTTCAGCATTAGTTCCCCGCCGAGTATGGTAAGAGCAACCATACCGGCTTCACTGTCTGCGAACGATTCCAGAAGTTCAATGAAAGAGTCCAGTGCCGGTACAATAGACGGATGGTCTGCCGGGTACATACTTATGGTTCTAAGCAGAAGGCTGAACCTGGTAACCAGATTCTGCGAAAGCCTTGCCAGTGCCAGAGGAGACAGTGTACTGGCTCCGGTTTTTATGTAAGCCTTTATATTTGCACCGGAAACCAGCCTGGGCCTGCTGTCCAGGTCTATCCTGTATTTCCAGCTTCTGTCTTTTTCCCGGGTGAAATCAAGTTCTTCAAGAACCTCTTCAACTTTCTTCCAGATTCCAGACGGCCAGGCGCCGGATTCTGTTTTGAGAATTTGAGACCCCTCATCCTCTCCGCCGCAGATTGTTTTTAAGAGAGATGAACCCGACAGCGAACCCACTGCACGGCCAGCATCCTTGACATCCTGCCAGGCAAGACACCCGGCTTCCAGCAGAAGAGAACACCTTGCCATAAAATTCAATTTCTGATCGCCATTGAGATTTTCCACCGTTTTCCAGACCCTGACAAGGTCTGTACAAAGCGGTTCAGTCTCTGTAAGCAGCTGCTTGTAGGACATACGAACCATTTTGTCGGCAAAGGATATAACATCAACAATTGTAAAAAAAGCAAGGCAATGGGCCGGAGAGGCAATGGCGTTACGGTCCAGCTCAACAAACAGCTCAACGATTTCATGACCGTCAGGCAGTTTATTCAATAATTCTTCCGTACGAGTACCCGAATCTGGCGCTGATGCAAGAACCTCAACAATCTTACTTACATTAACATCCACAATGTTTCCCCCCGCGGCTTTAATGTTAATTGAGGATATACACAAATACAGAGAACTTGACAATTCCTGAAAATTTGCAATCTTTACTACAACCGCGGGAGCGGAAGGGAGCTGGTGTTCCTCTCGGACTTCAAATCCGACGTCGGGTGCTAGAACCATCCTGGGTGGGTTCGATTCCCACACGTTCCCGCCATTTTTTTATTCTAAAAAAATGGCGGGGAATATGCTGTCGCGTATTTACCCGCCCCCGGATATCAATAACGGTTTTTACAAAAATAATAGCGGAGAAAGTGCTGTCGCGTATTTACCCGCCCCCGGATATCAATCTCACATTCATCACTTGTTTTGTGTCTGATTTCATAATTACGAATTTGCCACAATTTTTCTCTAGATTCTCTCCCAATCACGAACTTCTTCCATTCAAGCAGCT
>QNDR01000129.1 GCA_003646025.1 Candidatus Fermentibacterota bacterium | reverse complement strand
TTTTCCACCAGCCGGGGTACGGGTATAGGCATGGGTGAGTACCTCAAGCACTTCCCGCCTGATCCCATGCGTTACGCTCTGGCGGTAAACTCTCCCGAAACCAGAGCTTCAGATTTTTCATGGACAGAGTACAGGTCAAGAAACAACGAGCTCGCAGATGTTCTTGGCAATTTTGTCAACAGAACGTTGAAATTTACAGCAAGCAAGTTTAACGGGAAAGTGCCGGATGCAGCCACTGATGAAGTACTGCTTGCAAAAGCTGCCGAAACTGCTGGCGAGATTGCCTCTCTGCTTGAGTCGTTCAAGTTTAAAAAAGCAGTGGGTCTGGCAATGGACCTCGCCAGGGAGGGAAACCGGTATTTTGATACACAGAAGCCATGGAAGTCGCTTAAGACTGATCCTGAACAGTGTGCGGTTACAGTTGCTTCCTGTCTTAATCTCTGTGCTTCTCTTGCTGTAATTTTCGAACCCTTTATTCCGTTTTCAGCACAGAAGATTCGGAAAATGCTTGGTCTCGAAAGCCTGAAATGGTCTGATGCCGGCAGAGTTCTGCTTGAACCGGGGCACAGTTTAAACAGTGCCGAAATACTTTTCAGTAAGCTGGATGAAGGTTTTGAGGAGGTTATGAACGAACAGGAGAAACCTGCTGAAGATCGGCCCGCGCCACCGGTCGATTTTGAGGATTTTCTGAAAATTGAATTCAAAGTGGGCAGGATCCTCAGTGTTGAAGATATAAAAAAGGCAAAGAAACTCTACAAAATACAGGTGGATACCGGGGATATGGTAAGAACCGTTGTTGCGGGGATGAAACCGTACTACACGAAGGAAGACCTTCAGGATCGCCTTGTCACGGTAGTCTGAAATCTGAAGCCTGCGAAGCTCTGCGGTGTTGTAAGCCACGGGATGCTTATGGCAAGCGATGGGGAATCAGGTGTTTTTCTGCTGGAACCCGGACCTGATGCAAAACCAGGGGATACGATCCGTTAGTGAAGAAGATTCTTGTTTCTCTGCACGATGTCACGCCTGTGATGTTTGACCGCTCAAAAGCTCTGGTCAGTTTGATAATGCAGAGAGCAGATGCGAACTTCACAATACTTGTGGTTCCGGATTTTCATAATGCCGGACGGATTGATAAGTTTCCCGATTTCTGCTCATGGCTCCGTGAGCTGGACAATGCCGGCGTGGAGATTGCCCAGCACGGGTTGTACCACCTCGGCGACTCCGGCAGATTTTCTCTGGAGGGCAGGTTATTGACTGAGGGAGAAGGGGAGTTTCTTCAACTGTCATCTGCAGAGGCAGAAGCAAGGATCAGTGAGGGTTACAGAATAATGTCCGATGTTCTTGGCAAACCTCCTTCCGGGTTTACAGCTCCTGCCTGGATGTACAGTAAAGGAACCAGGGAAGTTCTGAAGCAATTTCCTTTCGAGTGGATAGAGAACAGGTGGTCCATAGAATTTCCAGACAGAGACAACTACACAGTACCTGCAGTTGTGTTTGCCAGCAGAACTCCCTGGAAAAGGCTGTGCAGCAGGTTCTGGTCCGTTGCCGGTCCTGCGGTATTTTCCGGTGGAAGGGTTTTCAGGCTTGCTCTTCATGTGAAGGACCTGCCTGCACTTCAGAAGTCTGTTGAAAGAGCTCTAAGCAACTCAACACGGCACAGAACCTGTGTCAGGTGTGCCGACCTTGTGCTGAATTGACGCGGTCTTGATCTCTGATTGCTTATGTTTGTGGTGTGCATACTGATACGTGTGGAAAAGGAATTGCATACTGTAACAGAAAGCGAAAGGTGAATATAGATGTTGTTTCAGATGATGTACGATATGAACTCAGGCATGTTTATAATCATTGCCGCCTTCATTCTTGGCTTGATCGCCAGGTCAAGAGTTAACTCGACATTCAACCACTACAGCCGGGTGCGCAACGGGATGGGTCTTACAGGAGCTTCCATGGCACGCAGTATTCTTGACAACTACGGACTGGCAAACATTGATATACAGCAGATTCAGGGCAGGCTTACCGACCACTACGATCCCCGGTCCGGAGTTCTTCGTCTATCAAGTGGTGTCTATGACAGTGACTCTGTTGCCGCAATCGGTATAGCCGCTCACGAGGCAGGTCATGCTGTTCAGCATGCCATGGGTTACACTCCGTTGAAATTTCGTACCGCCCTTGTTCCAGTGGCAAATTTCGGGAGTAGAATGCTTTTCCCGTTGCTTATCGGCGGTTTTTTCTTTCACATGACCAATCTGATATATGTCGGTATTGTACTGTACGGCGCTGCTCTTGCTTTTCAACTGGTTACGCTGCCAGTTGAATTCAACGCCAGTGCCAGAGCTGTTAACTGGCTTGAAAAAGAGCGTGGTTTTTCCCATTCTGATGTTGTCGGCGTAAAGAAAGTTCTCACTGCAGCGGCATTAACCTATGTAGCCAGCGCACTTGCCGCCATCGGACAGATGGTCTGGCTGCTTCTGGCTGGAAGAAGGAGGTAGGATCATGCTGGAAATGCCTCTGGTTCTGGTTCTGGTTTTTTTCAGTGTTGTCTGCCATGAAATCGCCCACGGATTTGTTGCCTACAGACTTGGGGACCCCACAGCTTCCCGGATGGGACGGCTTTCGTTCAATCCGATCGTGCATGTTGACCTGTTCGGAACAATTATTCTTCCGGCAATACTGATCATGACCAAATCTCCATTTCTTTTCGCCTGGGCGAAACCCGTTCCTGTAAACCCTGCATACTTCAGAAACCCCCGAAAGGGAATGATGCTTGTGGCAATGGCCGGTCCGGCAACAAATCTTGCAATAGCCATTGTTCTCAGTGTCGTTCTTCATCTGTCCGGCAGCTTTCTTCCAGCATTCCTTGCAAAGACTTTCGCATATGTCTCTTTGATCAATGTTATGCTCATGGTTTTTAACCTTATACCCATTCCTCCCCTTGACGGCAGCAGAATTGTTGCCCGTTACCTTAAGGGAAGAGCTTTGTGGCAGTACATGAAGCTGGAGCGATACGGTATGTTTATAGTGTTTGGTCTTTTGTTTCTTGGTGTAATTTCCACCATACTTCTTCCGGCGATGGGGCTGGCTGTAAAATATCTGGATCTTGCACAGTACTTACGTTAGGAGATACTATGTCTTTGCTGCTTCTGTTTCTGGTTGCCGGAGTTTACGATGACACCCCTTTAACGGTAAATCCTGATCCCGACTTTCAGCCGGGAACCTATGCAGAGTACAGACTGGAGCAGCCTGTATACACCGATCTAAGAGTGATGCCTGTTACAGGTGAGGTTCGGGGTACAGAGTTTCTTGTAATAATGGAAGAGTACATGTCTGACAGTCTTGATTCCGATCTGGTAGATCAGTGGGTTGCGGACATCGAGAGCGAGGGGAACACCACCGCTGTTGTTGAAATTACATACGCTGACCCTGCTGAAATAAGATCGTGGCTTGCGGGACTGTATGCCGACGGGCTCAAAGGTGTGGTATTTGTAGGCGATATTCCAGCCCCCTGGTCATGCACAACAGGTGACAAAGATGGAAAATCAAATGAAACTTTCCCAAGTGATTACTTCTACATGGATCTGGATGGTGTGTGGGAAGACAACTGGATAGGTTATCCCGGAGTTGGAACAGCCGGCCAGGACAGTATATACGATGGCTGGAGCGGTGATCTGTTCCCGGAGATCTACGCCGGAAGAATAACAACAAGCGTTATTATTCTCGGCGATGAGTACGATCTGATTGATGCCTACCTTTCACGACTTCATGAATGGCGTTTGAACGGAGATCCCAGTCCAAGAGCACTGTGTTATGTAGACGATGACTGGGCAACCTGGGGAAACATGTATCGCAGTGCAATGCTCAACCTGTATGACGATGTTGAGCTTGTCAACCAGGTAGACAGCACCAACGGAACAGACTACAGATACAACAGACTTCAGGAAGGTTACACCTGGATAAGCCCGTTTGTTCACTCAGGACCCACCGGCCACTACTGGAGCCCGGGTCCTCCCACTACCAGTGGACATATCTGGACTGAGAAACCTCCCACAAGGTTCTACAATCTGTTTTCATGTTCCAACTGCCGGTTTACAACAAACTGGTGCATGGGCTGTACCTACGCATTTGGAACAGACAAGGGGCTTGCTTCCGTTGGCAGTACCAAAAGCGGAGCCATGCTGCAGTTCGCTCAGTTCTACGCTCCTCTTGGCAACGGAGACAGCCTTGGCGAGGCCTACAAAGCCTGGTGGAATTACATAATAAGCGGTGGTTTCAGCCAGAGTGAACAGTACTGGCACCTTGGAATGGTTCTTCTTGGCGACCCGACAATTATGCCAGCCATGCACATCCTCGGTATTGAAGACGATACGCCTGCACAGGGTCCATCAATACTATTCAGTGCTAACCCTGCCCGTGGTGCTGTAACAATTTCCACCACAGGGGACTTTGCGGTATTTGATATGACCGGTCGGGAAGTGGCGGAAGGCAGGAATAGCGAGACTATCACTGGCCTCCAGACAGGTGTCTACCTTGTAAGAGCCGAGAACAACGGTATTTCCGCTTCCGAGAAACTCTGTATTATACGGTAAATAGTTCAGGGGGATGGAGCTGAGAGCAGATCCATCCCCATTTTCTCACTCAGTAATTCCAGATATTCTTCAGCTCTGGGTTTCCAGTCCTGATCCAGATAGAGATAGAGATCTCTTCCGTTAAGCAGGTTGAATCCAAGATCAGCAGGTACTGGTCCATCTGCGTCCACGGCACATATCAGAGACTGAAACCACATACGGCCTGCATGGTACATTGAAACCTCTCTGCAATACAGAGACAGATTAAGTAGTTTTGCCGACATGAGAATAGTTTCATCAGAATTCATTCTACTAACAAGATCAGACATTTTTTCCCTTGAAAAAGATAGGACAACTGACACAGCTACAGCTGTATCAGGATCCATGCCCTCCGGAGGAATGGAGTTGAGGGCAAACAGATACCGGTCAGGTAAATCTATATTCTCCGGCACCAGCAGTGCCGCCCTTGCCCACGCAGAGCAGCTTTCTCTTCCTGCCGCATCAAGAGCGGAAGCACGGAGTTCCCAGCCCCTGTAGTATTCAGGATACAGTTCCAGAAAATGCTCCGAGTCTTCCAGTGCCGCAAGAACCATGTTATTGTAAAGGTGCATCTGTCCTGACCTAAGAAAGATCCTTTCCTCCCATGGAATCCGGCGGCAGGCCTGCTCAGCATCGGCTACAGTGCGGGTATTACTCATTAGAGAGTAACCGGTGATAACCGAATAGCTCCAGAACAGAGAAAACAGAAGAATAACCACGCTGACAAAGGCGGGAATGTTTACCTTCCTGTTGCTCAAAGGTGTAAC
>QNDR01000128.1 GCA_003646025.1 Candidatus Fermentibacterota bacterium | reverse complement strand
CTATTACAGGAGATGAGTCCCAGTAACCATTCTGCGCATCAGTGTTCTGCCATATTATTTCACCGTTGCTTATGCTGAATGCATACAAAGGACCCCGGTATGTTGGCATGAACAGCATGTTGTTCCATGCAGTAAGGCAACTCCCGGCAGTACCTGATACATCCGTACTCCAGTTTACTGCACCTGTTCCGGCGTCAAGGGAATAAGCCGCGGAAGTATTTGCATTAAAGTCAGAGCTGCAGCTGAATACGGCATCACCGTACACTGCCGGTGTACTGGCGCTACCGGTTGCCTCGCCGTTTGCCCATATCCGCTCTCCTGTAAGTGCGTCAAGGCACCACAGTGAATCACTGGAGGTGTAGAGGTATCCGTTCTTTACGGTAACAGCGTCATCTGTGTATCCAGTTCGGTAAGTCCAGATTATTTCTCCTGTTGCAGCGTTCAGAGCGTACAGAGAATCCCCGTCGGAATCCTGAGGATAGTACACGATACCGTTTACTACCACAGGAGTTGGAAATTCATGGTATTTCCCCGTTACCTGTGCTGTCCACAGAATTGTACTGTCTTCTGGGCCTGGAGACTCTGAATAACCTGTGTGGCAATCGTTTGCCATGTATGTGTACCAGTCGGTATTCAGTCTTGGAACAGCAATGACATCGCCTCCGTTAAGGGTGTAATGCACAGAATCAGGCAGTGTATTCGCGTTCTCAACAATTGCCCGGACTGTCAGCCAGTCACCGCTGCAGGTATCCCCGTCAACAGGCTCGGTAATTGTAACGCTGGATGCAGCAATAATAACTGAAGCAATAATGGAAAGAATCATTGAACTCCCATCGCTATCTATGCATTCAACTCAGAGTTATACAACCTGAACTCCTTCTCGAAACAGGCATTCCAGGTGTACTGTTCTGCAAAGGCCCGGTAGCTTTGTTTCTGTTCAGGTGTTGTTGATGCTGCACTCAGGATGGCTTCTGCAAGGGCTTCGCCGGAGTTCCAGGGTGAGTATGTTGAACTGCCTCCTGCCTGTGTTACCAGTTCCGAGGCGGCAGCCTGTGTGCATGCCGCTACAGGGGTTCCGCATGCGAGAGCTTCAAGGGTTGTGAGTGAAAAGGTTTCAAGAGGGCCGGCGGAAACGAACACATCTGCGCTGGCCATGAGCTCTGCAGCCTGGTGTTTTGTTTCAACCCTGCTTACCAGTTTAAGCCTGTCGGGATATCTGTGTGCAGCTTTGTGTACCCTTTTGTTCCAGTGTCCACTGCCTGCGATCACAACGGTAAGGTTCTTTTCTCTGAAAAGGCGGGGACACGCCTCAAGAAGAATCTGTATCCCTTTTTCAGGGGCGAGGCGACCCATATAGAGAACCATCTTCCCTTCATAAGGCACTCCAAGGGTTTTTCTAAGCTCTTCCGATCGCTTGTTCGGGTGGAACACATCTGGGTCTGTGCCAAGGGGAATTTTTTTTATTCTTGTTATACCCGCCCGTTTTAAGCAGTCTATTGAGTAATCGCTTGCTGCCATAACCGCGTTCAGATCTCTGTAGGCTCTTTGCATCATCGGGGTTGTGAGCTTTCTGAATAGATTTCGCGGTAGACTGCCGGTGATTCCCAAAACACTCATGGGAAGGGTTTCTGGCCAGTTTGAGTGAAAGTATGCGAACGCAGGTGTATCTTTTATTGCTGATCTTACCATCCGTGGAACAACAATACCGCTGCCCAGTTCAATTACATCGGGATTGAAACTGGCAATTATCTCTCTCAACGGTTTTCCCCTTGTGAAAAAGCTGTAGCCGCTGCCTCCAAGTCCAGGAGATTTTATACCGCGAACGGTGCCCCCGTTTACCTGAACCGTGTTGTTTTCCCGGGCTGGATACAACACAAGATTCTCGATTCCACGGCTGCTGCACCATTTGAGTTTCTCGTGGTGATAAACTCGTATTCCGCCACCGGAAGGCGAGTAGAGATTGTTTATATCAAGTATTTTCACGGCTTCAGAGAAACCTTCCACCGGTTACATAACGGGCGGAATAGTAGGGGTGGCTAAGTATATCTCTCACCACTCCCCTGCTGCTGGAAGCGTGTACGAACTCACCGTTTCCAAGGTAGATACCGCAGTGGGAAATTCCTGAACCAGAGGTGTTGAAGAACACAAGATCTCCATATTGAAGATTTTCCCTGCTCACAGTTTCCGCGGCTGCAGCCTGTCTTGATGCCCTCCTGGGTATTTCAATACCAACTGACCGGTACACAGCCTGGGTAAACCCGGAACAGTCCACGCCGCTGTGAGAAACGCCGCCGTATACATAGGGTGTACCCATCCAGCTGTCTATCTCACCCTGAATACGATGCTCTATGGAAGTTGAGGGGTTGGGCGGCGGGGCTGTTTCTCCCGTGGAGGAATCCACAATTCCGCATGAAGACGGCATGGGACCGCGGCAGTTCACACCGGAGCCTCTGTACACCGGAGCCGGCGAACAAGCTGCCAGAAGCAGAAATACGGGGAGATATTTCTTCATGAACTCCCTACGGGTTTATTCTCAGTATCGTGTCTGTCCTGGTGTGCGATTTGTGGGGACAGTCAACAAGGTAGTGAAGTCCCACACTCTCCCTGCGGAGAAGCGCACTTCTAACTATAACCCTTGCAACTGTGGTGAGGTTCCTGAGCTCAAGCTGTTCTATGGTGGGAAGAAGAGTCCAGTAGTCTTCCTCTACCTCATCAGCAAGAACATCCAGAAGCTTCAATGCCCGTCGGAGGCGCTTGTCGGTCTTAACAATTCCAACGTAGTCCCACATAACACTTCTGAGGCTGGCCCATGAGTGATCAACAAGAACGCTTTCCTCAAGAGGTTCCGCCCTGCCATAAGACCAGTCTCTTACCTCAAGGTCAGTTACCCGGCTGGAAAGATCACCCTTGAAGGATCTGGCACACAGGAGGCCCATGACACCGGCCTCAAGCAGACTGTTGCTGCCCAGACGATTGGCGCCGTGGAAACCTGTGCAGGACGCCTCGCCTATAACGCGGAGACCTGTCATCTCCGTTGAGCCGTCTGTTGCAGCAGAGACGCCTCCCACGCAGTAGTGGGCAGCTGGAACAACCGGGATAGGATCCTTCCATGGTTCTATCCCAACAGAGGTTACACCTGAAGTTACTTCCGGGAAATGCTCTTCGAGAAACTGCTTTGAGAGGTGTGTTGCGTCCAGAAGCATGTGATCGGTGCCGAATCGTTTCATTTCACTGTCTATTGCCCTTGCCACAACATCTCTGGGGGCAAGTTCCATCCTCTCTGCATCGTAGTATTTCATGAACCGTTTTCCAGCTTCATTCAGAAGCTTTGCGCCTTCACCACGGAGAGCCTCTGTGATAAGAAAGTTCCTCTTCTCTGGGTGGTAAAGGCAAGTTGGATGAAACTGATAGAACTCCATGTTCTTCACTGGAAGCCCTGCCCTGTAGGCCATGGCAATACCGTCGCCTGTGGAGGAATCCTGGTTGGAAGTGTAGCGGTATGTCTTGCCTGCACCTCCGGTGGCTATAACTGTTTCACCTGCAAGGAAAGTAACAACATCTCCTTCCAGGAGTACGTAAGCACCGAGGCATTTGTCACTGCCCATATCAAGAAGCGGCAGCGCCTCCCGGGAAGCTGTGATCAAATTGATGGCAAATGCGCCTTCGATAATTGTGATGTTGCTTCTGCTCCGGCATTCTTCAGCAAGGTGCTCGGAGATAAACCTGCCGGTCTGATCGAAGTAGTGAAGCACCCGTCTGAAAGAGTGCCCCCCTTCCATCCCCCCGCCGTCTCCGTTGGAGCCTTCAAGGGTGATACCCCATTTTGAGAGGGTACCAACAAGCTCCGGGCCCATGGATATTATCTGCCTGGCAACGGTTTCATCCACCATCCCGGCACCGGATTTCTGGGTGTCTTTCAGGTGGCTTTCTATACTGTCTGCCTCTGAGGTAACTGCTGCAAGTCCTCCCTGTGCCAGAAATGTGCTTCCTGCAGGAAGCTTTGTTTTACTGAGTACTGTTACAGAGTAATTCGGAGATATTTCCAGAGCACACGTAAGCCCGGCCATCCCTCCGCCTATTATCAGAACATCTGTTTTTTTAGTCACGGTTCCCCCCTACCAGCTCCAGTATGCTGCCCAGCAGTTCTTCCTCGGCAGACTTGTCAAGAACTGACAGCCTTATTGGAAGAACCCTCAGTTCCATTGATTTAACCGCCGTGGTACCAAGCCTGGCCGCATCTTTTTCCGTGGTAATGAGGTAGTCTGCTGATGACTTCTTCAGGCTTTCCATCAGGTGCTTTTTGTCAGTTTCAGTGTAGCGTCTGTGATCGGGGTAAATATGGAACTTTACCACCTCAAACCCTGTTTTTTCAAGTGTGCGTCTGAAGCCCTGGGGCTTGCCTATACCGCAGAAGGCTACAACCTTTCCAATTCTGTCTGTTGCTCCATCGTACATCAGAGGTTTCCCTGGAACAACGCTGCTTGGAATAAAAGGCGCCTTCCAGTTCCTCCCTGAAACAAGCCTTCTGGCAAGAGAGAGCTGCGCTTCTGATGTAACTCCGTTTATCCACAGGTAGTCTGCTTTAGACAGAGACCTGGAAGATTCTCGTAAGGTTCCCGCAGGCAGAATTCCCCCCTGTCCGAAAGGATGGTCTGCGTTGAGAACAACGATGTCTATATCTCTCTTCAACTTGTGGTGCTGAAACCCGTCGTCTACGATTACCACTTCAGGCTTCATCTCCCTCACAGCCCGCTCCACTGCGGCAGTTTTGTCTCCCGCTGTGTACACAGAGCATGAACTTCCCAGGGCTTTACCCAGCAGAACAGCCTCATCGCTGAGAGAAGGTCCGCCTGATGCATTCCCCTGGCGAACAGCGATGGGAGGAACACTGCCTGATGACATGTTTTTACACACGACAGAAGTTTTTATTCCCATGTCGGAAAGACTTCGGGCGATTCTTATTGTTACAGGGGTTTTACCAACACCCCCCACTTCGATGTTGCCTATGCTTACAACCACAGTGTTGAAGGATCGAACCGGCAACAGCCCCTTTTCGTAGAGAAAACGGTGAAACCCTGCGGCCACAGAGTACACAAACGCCGCTGGCTGGAGAAGCCAGGCCGCCCAGAGCCAGTAGCCCTCTCTTTCAGTCAGCTTTCTGTGTATTTCGTCAAGTCGCATTGTTGCGTCTCACTGTAGTACTTCCATTTTCCGCAGAAGTGTTTTTAATTTTCCCGTAAACAGTTCACCACCATAGTTAAAGCTGACTCTTTCCGACCTCAGGCTATGCAGCTCCTGAATTGCAGCAACACCGTCCTCAGCATTGGTGAATACTCTGCAAATATTGTTCCTGGAGGCAACCTTCACAACATCGGCAAAGTGAAAGTGTTCAGGCCCCACTATGACTGAAACACCGTGGGCAAGCGGTTCAAGAATGTTGTGTCCTCCCACGGGAACAAGTGTTCCACCAACGAAGGCTATATCCGCAAGGCTG
>QNDR01000127.1 GCA_003646025.1 Candidatus Fermentibacterota bacterium | reverse complement strand
CATATCAGGAGCATACGATCTTCCTGAAGGAGATGCCTTTACCGATATGTCACATATGTTTCTGAACGGAACTCTTGATCTCAGTCAGTTAACTTTTGCCGGCATTAAGGCATCGTTCAGGTAGCAAGGTATACCCGGTCATCGGTGTTGTTCCCTGGGAGTAAAGAGCGCGGAAACTTAAGTGCGCCCGAGGTGTATTGTCAGCAGGAACTTTTGGAAAACTCTGGAGCGTTTTGCGTCCGGGGCTACCGTTGCCGTGTGGAATATCATATAGTTTCATGAAATATGGATTGTGCCCTGCAGGCGCAGGGGTTGATGTTAGAAAGGAAACGGGAAAATGAAGAAGTCGCTGCTTTTCCTGATGCTGTTGGTTCCCGTACTGCTTGCTGCTTCTGTTGAAGTGGGTTCGTCCGTGATTCCAAGCACGAAGCCGTTTTGCGGCAATTGAACCTATTCACTCCGCTACCAGGTGGTAGTACCTAGCAGTTTGTTTTCTGAACCGATGGTTATTAGCTCCATATCTTTTTTCAAGGCTCCGGGGGCAACGGAAGACCGCGTTACATTCTACGAGTACTATGTGTACATGGGCTACTGTGCCAGCAATGAGCTGGGAGCTTACTACAACAGCAACTACATAAACGGAGTGAAGTATACGGTTCTTGAAAGAACTGATCCAATCACTTTTTACGACACAGACCCTACAATCTACTTCGATACACCTTTCTTCTACGACCCGGCGAACGGGAATCTTCTCTTCGAGATAGCGTGGCCTGATGGAAGAGATGAGATCTATACCTACAGTTCAACTGAATCGCTTACGACATGTGTCTACGGAGCGTATGACCTTCCATACGGAGAACAGTATTATGAGAGACCACATATTCTGCTTAACGGAGAAATGGCTCTTGAACAGACAACATTTGCCGGAATAAAGGCGTTGTTCAGGTAAACTTCCAGTCTTGATCTCTGCGGGGGGGCAGTGAAACAACTAATTATTCTTCTTGTTGCAGCGTCCGCCCTTTATGCACAGTGCCCTCTGGGTTTTACACCGGAGGGCGCCTGTAGTTCTGAGGCCCCTTCCTGTGCCTTGTTCAACGATGCCAACGGAGACGGATTCTGTGATAATGCCCGCCCTGAAGTTCTAGGCCCAGGAGACGAATCAGAGACAGACACTGAAGAGGTAACGGAGACAGAACCGGATACCACCGCAGCTGTTGAAACCGGTGAAGAAGAAGTCATTGTAATAGATCCATCGTGTCCTCTTAATCTGCTCCCCGAGGATGCCTGTGCGCTGGAAGCACCTGGATGCACATTCTATACCGACTCCAATGCAGATGGTCTTTGCGATAATCCAGGTCCTCAGCCTGCTTCAGTTATCGAGGAAACGGAACAGGTGGAAGAGGTTGTTCCCGATCATACGGAAGAGCCGGATCAAACCACAGAAGATGAAACACAAGAGTTTGAAACGGAAGCAGTACCTCCTGATACTGTAGAAAACACAGATACCACCGAAACTGCAACAACCGAGCTGGAAGACAACAGACCTCACTTGGGACGGAACACCTGCCCTCTGCGATACACGGTGGATGAAGCCTGTGATTCAGAAAACCCGCACTGTGCATTCTTTGTAGACGAGGACGACAATGGTTTTTGCGACAATCCCGGTCCGGGTTTACAACAAGGAGATGTTTGTGCTGACACAACGGTTGTCCGCGGTCTTCAAACTCCATCGGTAATTGGCTGCCCTCTCGGTCTTCCTCCTGCTGCTGCATGCCCGGACTCTGTTGCACTGTGCCCGCACTGGTATGGGGTAACAAATGGAACCGTCTGCTCGAACCCTTCAGGTGGGGCACGGCGGATAAACATTGTTCTTATTGCTCTGGGTATTCTTCTTCCGGTTTCAACATGGCTTTCCAGGAAATACTACGGCAGAAGTCTTAAAGACAGATTGAGGCGGAATTCGGCGCACCATATAGTTCGCGGAGTCTCTCTGATGATACTTGGCTTCGGGGTCCAGGGTTGTTTCTGCCCGCTGGGTACTTTTCAGTACGCTTTCACTGCAGGAGGGCTTGCCTTCCTCGGTCTCGGCGGCATTATTATTTTCCTTCTTCCTCTTGTATTCTCAGCATTTTTTGGAAGAGTGTTCTGTGGATGGGTCTGCCCATTCGGTGCTCTGCAGGAGTTTCTTTACAAAATACATGTTCCAGGAAGGTTCTCTCCTTCAGGAAAGGTTCACAACAAACTTCGGCATCTCAGTAAAGTGATACTGTTTGCCCTGATCGCATCTATTCTGCTGAACAGGTATGGTGTAATCTCCCTTGGCTGGCCTGCTCCATTCTGCTCAATTGACCCTTTTCACACAATTTTTACCCTGTTTCTTTCCGGCAGTCTGGTAGTTGCCGGAATAACAATCATTCTGTCTATCTTTATCAGAAGATTTTTCTGCAAGTACTTGTGTTTCTACGGAGCCGCTCTGTCCATTCTGGCCAGACTTACTCTGTGGAACAGGCTGAAGGGAATCAGATCTGCGTTGCCTGAACCCGATTCAGACGCGGAGTTTGATAAATAGGGGCAGCCGAAGCCCCTGCCCGTTCATAGGAAACAGTCAGATTTTTATCAGTTTAACCCGTGGCAGGTTCGAGCCCTGCAGTCGCGCGAGGTAAACTCCTGAGGGAATGGTTGTTCCAGAGGAGTCTGTTCCATCCCAGAACAGCGTCTGGGGAGCATCCTGGGGTGTAAACTCGATAGACCGGACAAGTCTGCCGTTGATGTCGAATATCTCAATACAGGAGTTCTCCGTCCCCGGCGTAAAGCATGTAAAGCTGACTGAAGAGGAGAAGGGGTTTCTGGAGACTGCCAGCAGAGGTGATGTAAACAGGGAAGCACCGTCTGGTTTCTCGGTGGAAGTTCCCATACCAAGATTGATATCATCCAGATACCAGCCCTCCCTCGTCCCGCTGTCGTCTGACCCGAACACAAATCTTACCTGCCCCGGTCCCGCGAGGGAGTCCGGCAGCAGGATACTGTACTGAGTCCACATTTCCGTGCCGCTGAAAACCTCGGTTCCGTCAGGGAAGGGACCAGTTGAGCCTGTAGTAATTTCATGTGTATACCCGGACACAGGATTAAGATCAATCCAGTCACCTATTCGCCGGTACTGAACAATTCCGCCATCAAGGGCTTCAGGAAGATCCAGCGTCTGGGCATCAATCCACATCCAGAAACTCAGAGAACTTCCCAGAGGAAGGTTGAACAGAGGAGTGGAGAGCGATGCAAAATGGTGGTTTGAGTAGTCGCCTGTGCCAGTGCTTCCGCACTTGAAGCTGTACTGACCACCTGTAGTGTAATTCTTTTCAGAGGAAACATGCCAGTCGTCTGCCCATCCGCTACCGACAGATTCCCATGTCCAGTCATCCTGACCTTCTTCAACATCTGTTTCTATGCCGCACCCCACCGGCAGAGAAAAAAGCAGTTGCTTCTGGAAGCCGCCGTCGGCCATAAGGGTAAGCCTCATATCGTAGACTTCATCTGCCGGTGTAGCGAGAGGAGCAAGTACGGCAAATGTCGACAACCCGTACTGTGTTTCGCCGGAGCTTATTGTGCCGTAGGAAACATAGTTCTGTGTTACCGTGAGCTCAGAGTTCAGGGCCTGAAGTATGCCGAAAGCATTTGTCAACGGTTGATCCCCGCTGTTGGTCAGCTGTATATCAAGGTCGATGGTTTCACCTGGCTCAAGGGCAAAATCTCCATCGCCCAGACTCTGATCATCGGTAATCAGCCATGTAATTTCCGCATTGGCAAACGCGGTTCCATCCACCTCAATCCAGTCCCACCAGGCATTGGATTCGTCCCCCATTAAAAGACCGGAAACTCCGGGCAGGGGGTTGGGATCTGTTGCCGAGAGGGACCAGGTCTGGTTTGTGGAAACGGAAGTAATGTTGAAAGTCAGGGACTCCTGATTACACTCAAGAGACAGTGAATAGGTAACTCCAGAAGGGAAGGAGGCAGGAAGGCTGGCTAGAGTCACTCCCAGCTGGCCATTTTGAACAAGTCTAATCTTGGCAACATTGGCATCGGGAGATATGTAGGCAATTATCCCGGAATCCTCATCAGTCAGGCGGGAAATTATGCCAAATGCATGAACACCAGAAGCTTCAACTGTGACTGTGCTGTTGTAGAAGTATATTCCATCAACCGGGGCAAGAGCTGCAGGACTTGAATTGGTATTTCCATGGACTACCCCGTTTGAAACCGACCAGTTGCCTGACGCGCACCGCGACTCCCAGTCAGATATGTCATTGTCGTTGAAATCGTCGTTAAAACTGATCGCAAAAATATTACTGGATAAAACCAGTAAAAGCGAAACTACACGCAACATATACCCACCCATGATAACCTCCTATGCTCATTGCATAGAGCTCTTGATTGTTAGCGTCAAGGCATTACGCACTAATAATACGCACAATAACCAATAATGCAAAGGGAGGTAGTCTGTGTGATCTATTCCCCTATCAGTTTCAGAACTGCCATTGCCTGCCGGGCAACCGGAGGATCAATCATTTTTGAACCAAGAGCAATGGCTCCAAGACCTTTCTCCTCTGCTTCACGCATGGCTGCAACGATCTTCCTGGCTTTGTCTATTTGGGCCTCGGAAGGCATGAAGCCTTCTTCTACGGGGAGAACCTGAGAAGGATGAATACAGCCCTTGCCTACAAACCCTAGAGCTTTTGCGTCTTCTATACTTTTCTGCAGACCCTCCAGATTCTTTACATCGGCATAAACGGTGTCTATAGGCTGAAGACCTGCTGCTCTTGCAGCCAGAACTACGATGCTTCTGGCTGTAAAGCTTTCAGTTCCTCCCGGGGTAGGCATAATTCCTATTTCAGCAGTAAGGTCCTGAAGCCCCAGTGTGAGGGCCGCCATTTCAGGAACGGAGTCGGCGACAGAAAGAGCGTTCAGAATACCTCGCGGAGATTCCAGAATGGGCATCAGCCAGGGGAAAGTTGTTCTCCCGCACAGGTCCATTGCTGCTTCCACCATGTCTCTTGTTGCAGAAACATCCTCTGCGAGTTCCACCTTTGGGATAAGAATATGCTGAACCGGCTGTGGAACTATCCAGTTAAGGTCATCAGCAGCTCTTTCCCCCTGGTTTATTCTCACCATTACTTCTGTGTCTCCAAAATCAACACTGGCCAGGGCATAAGCTACCAGAATCCGTGCCTCGTCTTTTCGTTCTGGAGCAACACTGTCCTCAAGGTCAAGAATGATGCCGTCGGCGTTTGCTGCTGCAGCTTTCTGTATGAATCTCGGTTTGTTCCCGGGCGCATAAAGTCGGCTTCGCCGTGGACGGTCTTTGTGGTGAACTGACCACTCTTCCGCAGGGGGCAGGGGAAGAAAGTTGTCTCCCAGTTCGCTGCGAACGGCCGCTTCAAACCTGGCTGCGGCCACCCATGGGGCGGCACCGCAGTCATGGGCTACTGCGGTTCCTGAAGAGATTTCAAGCCGTTCAGCAGTGTTGCGGACAGCTTCTTCCTGTTCTGAAGTG
>QNDR01000126.1 GCA_003646025.1 Candidatus Fermentibacterota bacterium | reverse complement strand
TGTAGTTCTGCAGGTAAGAGGTTTCCTGCGCAGCTTCGTTACTGATTCAATTAGATCAGTACTCTTCTATGTGAACAGTGTGTGGTTCTTTGACAGGATCATGGTAAATACTTTTTCTATTGAGGAGCGGTACTATTGAGAGATTCAGATGTGGGTTGACACAAGATATCTTTCATTGTAAAATAAGAAAAGATGGAATTGAGGTATATCTTGTATTACAAAAGAAGAATCTATCTGGAAAGAATATTGCCGTTCATGGGGGCTCCCATGATAAAGGTGATCACTGGAATGAGAAGAACTGGTAAAAGTGTTCTTCTCCGGCAGGTTGATGAGCTTCTCAGGGAACGGGGAGAGAATACCTGCTTTATAAACATGGAGTTAATGGAAAATCGTTCCTTCAGGGATCCAGTTACTCTTCATAACCATATCAAACAAATGGGTTCTTCCGTGGTTATCATTGATGAGGTCCAGGATATAAGTGGTTGGGAGGAAGTGACAGCTTCTCTGCTGGCTGAGGGTGGGATTGATATTTATCTCTCCGGTTCAAATGCGTCAATGCTTTCAACTGATCTGGCATCAAGAATTGCCGGAAGATATATTGAGTTCAAAATATATCCTCTTGGCCTGGAAGAATTTATACAATTCAGAGGTTCGAGAGCAGGATCCCTGGAAGAGGAATTTCTGTTGTATCTCAGATTGGGTGGAATGCCGGGGATTCATTCAATGGATCTGTCTTCTGAAGTAATCTATCAGTATTTGAACTCAATCTTGGATACAGTGATCCTCAACGATGTTGTTATCAGGAACAGTATTCGCAGCGCTTCTCTTCTGGAATCCATTTTCAGATTTCTCGCAGATAACATTGGCTCTCTGTATTCAGGAAAAAGAATATCTGATTATCTCAGTTCCCATGGAAGGAAAACTTCACCCAATACAGTTATTGATTATGTAAAATTTCTGGTGAATGCTTGTGCTCTTCACGATGTAAAAAGGTTTGACCTCCGTGGAAGGAAACAGCTTTCATATACTGGCAAAGCGTTTCTTACCGACCTATCCTTCAGGCATACAATCTTTGGATACAGAGAGGGAGCAATTTCGGGTTTCCTGGAAAACATCGTTTTCATGGAACTGCTTCGAAGGGGATATTCCGTATACATCGGAAGCATGGGAGACAGGAAAATAGATTTCGTGGCTGAAAAGGGAGATTCAACCATTTACCTTCAGGTTGCTTATCTCCTTGCTTCAGAGGAAACCCTGAAGAGAGAATTCTCGGCTCTTGAAGCCATTCCAGATAACCATCCCAAATTTGTCTTGTCTATGGACAAGAACATTCCATCTAGAAATGGAATAAAGCAGGTTTATCTTCCCGAATTTCTTATCAACCGGGATAAGTTTGTGTGAGTAAACCAGCGCGGAATGCTCCGTGTTGAGCCACTGAGATTCAAGATTGAGATAAGTACCTGAGAACATCATGCTTTTGATGAGATCTACACTCTCCAATGTCAACAGTTCCTGGTCTTCTGATGGAGTGTGGTAAATACTCGTTCGATTGAGGAGCTTTCAGCTACCAGTTTTACCACATACTTGGCATTATTCATGTTTTCATACCGGTATTCAAGGGTGCGATGGTGTTCTCTGATCGGCTCCAGCTCCGTTCAGCATCAACTCCCGTATCACTTTATCTGGAATGTTGGTTTCGCTACCCCGTATCGGTCGCCTGGTTCTGAAGACACTGAGCATGAAGTAAGCAATGGTTTTAGTATCGAGGTCAGAACGTATCAGACCCTCTTCAACTCCAAGTTTTACGAGAGAATCTATCATGGACACGAAGAGAGATTCAATGTGAAAAAAGTCATCTTGCTCCCCGGAAACCATCCATGGAGGAGTATCTCTTAAGAATATCGATATAGCAATAAGCATCGGGTGCTTCTTGATGAATTCATAGAAGACCGTGCCCAGGTGTTCCAGGCGATCTATGCTGTTTCCACTTGATGAAAGCCCTGCATCTATCATCTCTGTTCGTATTTTCTCAATAAGGGAGAGGGCAAGTTTCTGGAGCAGATCTTCCTTGCTGCTGAAATGGTTGTATATGGTTCCTTTTCCCACTTTCGCTTTTGCTGCCACCATATCAAGAGTTACTTTTCGCGGTTCCATTTTCGTGCAAATCTCTTCTGTCGCTTCCAGTATCTTTTGCCCTGTATCCATAAAAAAGCTCCTTCAGTACTGTATAGTCAGAATATGATAATGCTCTAATATACTAAAATGGAATAAGATAACAAATGTAACATACTGTAACGTACTGTAATAATAGTGTAATCCTTTTCCTTAATCTTACCGTATGGTAAACAAAGGAGGTAAAGATGTTTGCTATTTCAACTGCTACACTGGTGCTGGTGATGAGTACTGCAACAGTGGATAACAATGTACTGACCATAGAGCATGCTGTAACATCTGCATGTGAGAACAGAGCCGAATTGATACAGGCAGAACTTTCAATAAGCTCCGCTGAAGCGGGACTGTTAAAATCAACTCTCTGGTTCATACCGGCACTTTCAGCCACCGCAGCAGTAAATGCCATGGAGGCCGAGGTTCCTGAAATAGAGAGTTACAGTTCCTCTGTGGGTTTCAACGCAAGTATGAGCCTTTTCAATCTTCAGAGTATTGGCAGCAGAAGGGTTTCAGCGGTGTCAGCTGATATTGCCAGAGAAGCTGCACGGACCACCAGGGCAACAGTGATCTTTGACGCTGCTTCCTCATGGTACTCGATGCTGCAGAGTCAGGAGTCCCTGGTTCTGGCCGAACTGAATCTTTCCACCCAGGAAGAAGCTTTCAGAGTGGTTGCATCAAAGTATGATACCGGAATGATAAGCAGGTACGAGTTTCTTGCAGGGCATGTTTCCCTGGAGAATACTCGGCCTGCGTTTACTGCTGCGCAAGCTGAATTTGAAAACTCCCTGGGAGATGTTTCACTCGCCACTGGTATTGAGAACTGCTGTGATATGACCATGGAGGGAAACCTCTCCGATGCTCTGCCGGTTACAATTCCATCCTCGTCCGGGCAACTGGCCGATCTGGCTGTTCTGGAATCATCAGAGACTTTAATGGCCAGGTTGTCACTTGAATCTGCGGAAGCTGCAACTTTCACAGCATGGGGAGGGTATGCTCCTTCGGTGAATCTGAATGGCAGTGTCAGCTGGGGAAATTCAGCTGATGGTTTTTCTGAACTGGGTGACAATGATCTAACGAGAACATCCACCGTCGGGGTTTCTGTCAGTCTGCCTATCTTCAACTCACTGGCTAGCGAGACCGCTGTTCGAACTGCTCGATACTCAGAGCTTTCTGCTGAGTATGAGCTGGCCAGGGTTGAAAAAGAGGTTAGACAGAGCTCTCTTGAAGCATGGAACAACCACAGAAGTGCAAGTCAGAGGCTTATTGGAGCAAGTGCTCTTGTTCTGGAAGCACAGGAAGCCCTGGATATTGCCAGGATAACATATCAGGCTGGTTCAATAACCAGGCTTGACCTGGAGCAGTCGATCCTTGGCCTGATCAGTGCCAGGAACAGTAGTTCCCAGGCTCAACTGGCAATGAGAATGGCTGAATTGAACATTGCAATGCTTACAGGTGAAATACACGAGATATGGGAGGTAGAGTAATGAATAAAGGAATACTTGCAGTGACAGCAGTACTGATGGTGATGGCATGCGGAGCACCGGGAGGAAGGCACGACTCAGCACCTGTAACGGTGGAAACAATCACTGCTCAGGAAATAGATGTTGCCCAGTGGGCTTACTCATACACGAGACTGGAAGGCGCAAGCCAGGCGGATGTGTATGGAAACGGCGGAACGGTGGAATCAATACTGGTGTCACCGGGAGACACCGTTGAAGCTGGTGAGCTTCTTGCTGTTCTCAGTACTGACATGGAATACAACTCAAACACTTCTGCAGCGGCGGCAGTGGTTGTATCTGCTAATGCTTCACTAGCACAGGCCAATGACAATCTTGACAGGGTTTCAGCTCTGTTTGAAGCAGGCGGGGCCAGTGAACAGCAGTTGCTGAATGCACAGCTTTCATCAGAGAGTGCCGGTTCGGCACTGCAGTCTGCACAGGCATCTTACACCGGCACTTCGAGCCGAGGTGGAAACGCCATGGTGAAAGCGCCTTTCAGCGGTGTGATAGGCAGGATCTTTATAGATGAAGGAAATTCATCATCAGGTTCTCAGCCAATCCTTACAATTGCTTCACCGGAACTACTCACTGCAGACCTTCTGTTGCCGGAGGATGCTGTTGGCAAGTTAAAGGTGGGTGACTGGGCCATGGTATCGGCCTCATCAGTTGCCGGTGAGAGTTATCCGGCGGTGGTTGCATCTGTTTCTCCATTTGTCGATCCTTTCACAGGATTGCTTGCTGTAGAGATCAGCATCGCCGATGAAAGCGGGAAACTGGTTCCCGGAATGGCCATAAAGGCAGCGGTACAGCTGGATGTTCACGACTCGGTGATTGCTGTACCGGAGCTTTCACTGATCAGCAGTACATCAGGATTTCTTGTAGCAGTTGAGGAGAATGGTATTGCAACTCTCAGAGAAGCAACAGTGGGCTTCCGGGAAAACGGAATGGCGGAGATCGTTTCCGGGCTTCAGGCAGGGGAATCTGTGATAGTGGCCGGTCAGCAATTGATTAGTGACGGTTCCCGGGTTGCTCCTGCAGATGCTGCCGGAAGGGAAACGATATGAGTCTTCCGGAAGTAGCATCACACAGAAGAATAGCTTTCATTATGCTGTTCATCGGCCTTGTAGGAGCAGGAATATTCGGCTACACACAACTGGGTCTAAGTTTAACCCCTGATGTCTCTTTCCCCATGGTAACTGTGATTACACAGATGACCGGTGCCAGCCCTGAGGAGATGGACAACCTTGTTACAGATGTGATGGAAAAAGCGGTGTCAGGTGTGGGTGGAGTGCAGCAGATAAGCTCCACATCATCAACGGGTATGTCCATGGTGTCTGTTGAATTTGATTACGGTGATGACATGGATCAGGCTGAAACTGACGTTAGAAGAGCGGTGGAAGATTACAGTGGAATGCTCCCTGATGAAGCTGATGATCCACGGGTTTTTGTTATGGATCCATCTTCCCGACCTGTTGTTACAATGTCAATAACCAGTAGTTCACTGGACGCTGAAGCATTGAAAAAATTCGTAGAGGATAATGTGGATCCCATTATCAACAGAGCAGATGGAGTGGGGTCAACAACAGTATCCGGAGGAAGATCCAGGCAGATCAGAATAGAACCCGACCCTGCAAAACTGGCTGATTTCGGGGTTACACTTGCTCAGATTGCCGCAGCGTTTTCTGGAAGAACCAATGATGTTCCGATCGGAGAGCTTTCCGGCAACGGCTTGAGAACAGGGCTTACATTCCAGATGGCATACGACTCTGTTGAGGAGATCGGTGAAACGGTTGTGGGTTACAGGAATAACAGCCCTGTGATTCTAAATCAAATTGCCCGGGTAACAGACGGGCTGGAAGATGTTTCGGAAATCGTCAGGGTGAACGG
>QNDR01000125.1 GCA_003646025.1 Candidatus Fermentibacterota bacterium | reverse complement strand
TTCCATGAGCGGGTCAGACTTTGTGGAGATGTTTGTAGGAGTGGGAGCCAGCCGAGTCCGTGATCTTTTTGTTCAGGCCAAGGCAAAATCTCCCAGTATTATCTTTATAGACGAGATTGATGCTGTAGGGCGTCAGAGGGGTACAGGTCTTGGCGGAGGGCATGACGAAAGAGAACAGACTCTGAACGCTCTTCTTGTTGAAATGGATGGGTTCGCAGACAATCAGGGTGTGATAGTTATAGCAGCCACAAACCGTCCTGACGTTCTTGACGCCGCACTGCTTCGTCCAGGGCGATTCGACAGAAGAATTACCGTTGGAATGCCTGATGTTAAGGGTCGTGAAGCCATCCTCAAGGTTCATACCGCCAAAATGCCTCTTCACAGGGAAGTTGATCTTTCCGTGATATCCAGAAGAACTCCCGGTTTCAGTGGCGCAGATCTGGAGTCTCTGGCCAATGAAGCTGCTCTTCACGCTGCCAGGCGGGATGCCGACTCAATAGAGATGCGTGACTTTGAAAATGCAGTGGACAGAATAATAATGGGCATTGAGAGAAGAAGCATGGTGATGTCGGAAGAAGAAAAGAAACTGACCGCTGTGCACGAAAGCGGCCATGCGATCGTTAACGTGTTCAGCCCTCAGTCCGATCCGTTCCACAAGGTAACCATTGTTCCCAGAGGTCAGGCTCTAGGTGTAACCAGTTTCCTCCCTAAAGCGGAAAGACACAACTACTCGCTTGAGTACTGTGAAAGTGTTCTTGCCCGCCTTCTTGGTGGCCGTGGTGCTGAGAAGATGTTTCTGAATACACTCAGTACAGGAGCCGGTAACGATCTGGACAGGGCAACGGACCTTGCCAGGAAAATGGTCTGCAACTGGGGAATGAGCCCTGAGATTGGTCCTGTTTCTTTTTCAGAGGACCACGGCCCGGTGTTCCTGGGACGCGATTTTGCCAGAACAAAAAGCTACAGCGAATACACAGCCCGGGTGATAGACGATGAGATAAGGCGTATCATAGGCGAGGCCTTCAATGACGCGATGAAAATTCTCGAGGAGAATCGCGATATAGTGGAAAGACTCTCGAATGACCTGCTTGAAAAGGAAACAGTTTCAAGCGATGAGATAAGAGAGATGCTTGCCGAACTCCGTCCCGGTATGGAATTCCCTGGGCTTGATTCACCGGGCTACGACGATGTAAAACCAGCAACGGAGACAAGTGAACAGGGCGAAACCGACGAGGAGGTGAAGAATGATGGATCTGGAGAAAGTGGAGCAGGGAGTGAAGCTGATTCTGGAGGGGATAGGGGAGAATCCTGACCGTCCGGGAATAAAGAGAACTCCCCGCAGAGTTGCTCTGTCCATGGCCGAGCTTTGCAGAGGGCTCGACCCCGAGTCACGGCGACCCATCGCAGTGATGAGTGAAGACGATCAGAACGAGATGATTATTGTTAAAGATATCAGTTTTTCGTCCATGTGTGAACACCATCTTCTTCCCTTTCTGGGCAGATGTGATGTTGTGTATCTTCCCGCTGACGACAGAATAGCAGGCCTGAGTGCCATTGTTGAACTTGTGGAGAACCTTGCAGCAAGACCTACAATTCAGGAAAGGCTGACCACACAGATAGCCAACACGCTTATGAAAGAACTTCAGGCCAAGGGTGTAATGGTTGTTATGGAAGCAGAGCATATGTGTCTTGCCATGCGCGGAGTGAAGAAAAGAGACAGCCGGATTGTTACCAGTGCCATGCGAGGGCATTTAAGGCGTCCTGAAACCAGAAGTGAAGCCCTTGCTCTTATCGGAAGGAGTACCACAGGAAGGTGAGTTCCGCAAGGCTGCTCTGCCTGGGACAGAGTCTTCCCTGGGGAAGGCTGATGGTTCTTGCAGGAGCTGATCTAGGCTGTCTTCCCAGGGTTACCAGAAGAGACAGGATAGCAGCAATTCTTGTTGATGACCTTCCCGCTCCTGCGGCATCCATTCTTAAGCAATGCATGCTTTCCGGCGGTGCCGATGCTCTTGTTCACCGGGAGGTTCTTACCTGTCGCACAGAGAGATCGAACGCTGTTGTTTACGGTACTCCTGCAAATATTTATCGTGGCTGTCTGTCGCTGGAGGGTCAGCCGTTCGGGCTGGGCAGTCTGGCCGAGCCTATAAGAAAGTGTATCGGCGGGGCAGTTCTGCCGAAAACACTTCAGGTTAACACCACAGTACTGAACTATTCCGCACCCCCGATTATCATGGGTATTCTTAACATCACCCCTGATTCTTTCAGTGACGGTGGAATTTACCCTACATCCCGGGCGGCGGCGGATCAGGCGCTTAAGATGGAGGAAGCCGGCGCGGATATCATCGACATAGGCGGAGAATCCACCAGACCAGGCGCGAAGCCTGTTTCCGCCGAACAGCAGAAGTTACGGGTTGTGCCGGTGATAAAGGCTATTCGCGAAGTTTCATCTGTTCCAATCAGTATTGACACAACTTTTCCCGAGGTGGCCCGTGCTGCTGTAAAGGCCGGTGCCGGTATGATAAACTCGGTGAGCGGTCTGGAAACTCCCGGTATGCTGGAACTTGCAGTTTCGCTTGAACTGCCGGTTGTTCTCATGCACATGAAAGGTGTTCCGGAAACAATGCAGGAAAAACCTTTCTACCGGGATGCTGCAGGTGAGATAACAGACTATCTTGTGTCCAGGGTGGAAGCTCTGGTGAAACTCGGTATGCCGAGAGAGCTCATACTGGTAGATCCGGGTATAGGTTTCGGAAAAAGGCTGGAAGACAACCTTGAGCTTATCCGATCTCTGCGGTGGATCGGCACAGTTACAGGATGCAGGGTTCTGCTTGGGCATTCCCGCAAGAGTTTTCTGGGTTCCATCACCGGGATACAGAAACCGGATCTCCGGGATTCCGTTACCCATGTAGTAACGGTTCTTGCTGAAGGGGCGGATGTGGTAAGGGTACACGATGTGCAGGGCACAGTGGCTGCTTTCAAGGTGGCGGAAGCTGTAAGGGGGGGGTTGTGAACCTTCTTGGGCATTCCATATTCTCTTCATTCTGGTTGATTCAGATACTGGATATCGCCCTGGTTACATACCTTGTGTGGCTGCTTCTCAGGGCTATCTGGGGTCAGCCGGTAATGCGGATAATTATAGCAGTTGTTCTTGTGTGGGGTGCCAGTGTTCTGCTGAATGCCATCGGATTTTACTCCATAGGCCTGATCACCGGAAAACTAGCCTCTGTTATAATCTTTGCCCTGATAGTTATTTTCAGTCAGGAAGTGCGCGGTATTCTTACCAGATTCGGCCGCTACCTCAGCAGGATAGAATTTTTTGATTTCAGAAACCGCGATGTGCAGGAAGAGAAAATCAAATCAGTGGAGGCAGTTGTTGAAACATGCAACTATCTCAAGGAAAGAGGGTACGGCGGGTTGATGGTTCTAACCCGAACTGAAGACATCAGTTCCGACTGCAAAGATGCCTTCGAGCTCGATGATCTGCCTGTTACGGCAAAATTTCTAGAAGCATTTCTTACACCTCCCGGACCATACCACGATGGAGCTATTGTTATCAAAGCAGACAGAATTGTAGCTGCCAGGGCAATTCTTCCCATGGCTTTTCCCGGCCGGGACACCATGGCCCTCGGTACCAGACACAGGGCGGCAAAGGGTCTTGCCGAGAGAACCGATGCAGTTGTTGTTGTTGTGAGTGAAGAAACCGGAAGACTCCGCATTGCCTTTGACGGCAACCTCAACGGTCCATATTCAATGGACACACTTAAAGAACAGCTCTACCGTCTGATGAGATTCTCCAGTGCAGGGGGAACACTATGAAACAGCAGGCACTGAACAGAATCCGTACAGAAACAGCAGGTCTTCCGGAAAGGTGGAGGGAAGTTCTTGAAACTGCTCTGAAAAGCACAGACTTTTCAACTGAAGCGGAGCTTCTGCTGCAGTCTGCTCTGACCGTTCATTCCCGGTACCCGGAGGACATGGAGCCTGCAGAAGCTATTCTTGCCGGAGATGCTTTTATCCCCATGGCTGTAGAATCCATGCTGGACACCAACTGTTCTCTGGAAGAGATCGATAGGTTTCTGGTCAGAGCGACAGAGCTGTTTGACAGGTTTGAAACGGAATAGTGCGGCTTGCAGTATCAGAAGGGTATTTCTTTTCTCCAGAGGCATTCCGCCGGAGGAGGTATTTTAGTTGCTGTGTACTTCACTGATCACCGCGATTTTCCTTGCCGGCTCAATTCCTGCTGGCATCGTTGTTGAGGCCGATAATGTAGTCGGACTGTTTGATTCCCTGCTTGCAGGCACTGGTGACGAGATTGTGCAGGTTCTTACGTATCCCGGGCTTGCGGAGCTTACAGAGAGTACCGGAGTTCCTGTTCTTAGAATGGGCGGCATGGCTGTTGAGTACTACGACTGGGAAGCAGACGACTACAACGGAATGTACATCATTGATATTGCAGATCTTCTTATTCCGGTTCCGTTGGAGAACAGTCTGGACAATCTATTGCAGTTCTGTGAGCAGGCAGACATAGAACCTTTACTCACAGTCAATTATCATATTAATGATCCCGGCAAAGCTGCAAGAATGGTAGAGTACTGTAACGGTGATGTTACAACACCCATGGGAGCAGTAAGAGCGTCAAGGGGTCATCCTGAACCCTATGATGTTACCCAGTGGTGCGTGGGAAATGAACCTGATATGGCAGGGGTGGCATTTCCATTTCCACCATACGGAGAGATTACTTTTTTCCGGCATTTCGGAATTCCCATGGACCAGTGGGCAGTAGACGATTCCGTTTTTGCTACAGCCGAAGAATTTGCGGAGCTTGCAAGCGTTTACATTGATACAATGCGTGCGAGTTCGCCAATCCCTCTTGAAATAGGAGGTCTCTCTCTTGCCTCCAATCTCTCGTGGATCGAACCTGTATTCAACTTGAATAAAGAGAAAATGGACTGGATGGATATACACTACTACCCGGTGGTAAGTTTTTCCGCGGACAGTAGCCAGTATCGTTACTGGCTTGCCTCTCCCACCTCCGGTTCTACTTCCAAGCCACCTCTTGAAGACTGGTATCCCATGATAGTGGATACTGTGGAAAAATACAGCGGTGGTTTTGATATTCCAGTCTGGATTATGGAGTACAATATCATGGCAATGGTAGATGACCCTGTATGGTCCAACTATCTTGACGGGCTGTTCATCGCAGACTGCATGGGTCACATGTGCCGCGCTGGTGTGCCGGTGGCAGCGTCATATTCACTTGCAGAGGGAGATCCATCTGAAGATGTATTTCCTCAGTACGGTATTATCCGCACAGACACCCTTTCAATGCGAAGCTCCGCCTGGGTTACAAAGCTATTTCGGGAGAGGTTCGGAAACACAGTGGTAGAAGCGGTATGTGATCAGGTCTCCGGTGGTTACGGTCTGGAGGTTTATGCCTCACGGTATGATGACTGGACTCTGTCGCTTATGGTTGTAAACAAGAATCTTGATTCATCATACACCGCATCAATAGAGCTGAGCGGATATATGTCTGACGGTACTGCTGATGTCTGGCAGATCGTAAATGATATGCCGATTGATGCCCCGTGGAACGGCACTTCGGGAATAACATACCAGGGGGAGATCTCGGGAAGTTCCCAGAGTTTCAGCCACACATTTCCCAAAGCCTCGGTAACCTGCATCTGGATAAACCCCGATCCACAGGGTGTA
>QNDR01000124.1 GCA_003646025.1 Candidatus Fermentibacterota bacterium | reverse complement strand
TGAGAAATATCCGAAAGAATAACTTGAATTAGTACAGTGAAGCAATCTTTGCCTGAACTCTTCCTTTCCATGTCTCTGTACAAACACCCTTGACATACCCCCCCCCATGCACTGCCATATTCGAGAATAAACTGTATGCATATTAAACAAAGGTGTAAAAATGAGAATTTCAACTTCTTCTCTTGTCACTATTATCGTTTTTATTCACGGGATGTTTTCTGTGGTAAAAGCCGGTGCCCCTCCAGAAAACTCGATCCCAATAATTGCAGACCGACCAAATTTCAACACCGTCGATCTCGAATTATTCTTACAGTTGTCATGGCACTACTTCAATGTCCTGCAGGCTGGAGATCAGACCGCCGAACAGATATTTAATGAATTGCTCCCTCCTGCTAACCAAACAGGAATGTTTCTCTGCATTGCACCCGTTCCTATTCAAAAATGGGGACACTGGCCTGGAACATTCACAGGACGATTTTCTGAAAACGCTTTCTCTGGCTCAACAGCGTACGGCAGACCGGTATGGTACGGAATTACCTATGGGGGTACAACTTTCCAGAAAGATACTGTTCTTGAATACTTCTCAGCCATCGAGTTTAAAGATTCTCTAGAGAAGAATGTTCAGATAATGGACAGTCTGTTCGGAGCAGAAAACCAAGTTTGGTTCTACAACACATTCGACGAGGGTCCAAACAGACAATGGAATCATATGATGCACGATTCGGTATATAACCCCTCCACTGGAGACTCTGTAGCAACATACATCGATGACTTCATTCCCAATATGTTTACTCAAGCCCTCGGTCAGGATTCACTGCCTTCCCTTGAGAAGATAGATCCGGAAGGTGTGTTTTCCTGGCTAAAGTATGAAGTCGAGCACGGGGACACCGCTCATACTGTGGTATCTGTGTTTGGATTATTCCACAATTTTGATTGGTGTGGACATCAGATACGCTACGGTACTTTCACTGACCAGGTCAATGCAATTAGAGCTTACCTCAACATGGAGTATCAGGGGTTCGGCACTCCCACTCTACCCCTAAAAGTGCAAAATCGACCGCAATTCTTCATCTGGGATTGTTATCCGTACAGATTAGTCGGTACAAACTGGCTTTCCTATCACTCATCCTACCAGAATCAGGTTTGCGGCTGGCAAGATACTTTGCTTCTGGCTCATTTTGAGGAAGGAATGGATTCCACATTCATAACGGTTAGAGATGTGGCTATTGAACAGGAGAGGGATATTCCGGTATACTACTATCCGCAAACGATAGGTACATGTGGTGGAGATGTAATGTGGGAGATTACACAACCCCTGGCACCCGATACACTTATTAGCTACTGGACATACTCCGGTCGATTCCCCACACCGCAGGAATTCCTGCTGAACTGTAACCTTGGTTTAATTCGCGGTACAGTGGCCCTGTTCCCATACTGCACAAGATCCTACACTGGAACCACATCACAGGGAGAATCTTACTACACCGCAGGCTATCTGGACAACAACAATATGCCGTTTGATGCTCCCTATGAAGAATGGGTTTACACAGACCGCTGGCGGTCGGATTACGCTGTGATCCCGCCTGACTCATTCCCACCATTCTCCGACTCATGCCGGGTATGTGGGGATTTTGACCCTCTCTGGGATCTTCCTGAAAGACCGACCACAACCGGTGACAGACTAACTGAAGATTACCTAATGTGGAAATTCTCTGCATATGCAAGAAGATGGAACAGCTTTCGTGATACATTTGGGCAAATAGCGGCAGTTGCACCGGAACTTACACAACTGCATTGGTGGCAAGGTCATGAGAACTGTCTGGTAATTAGTTTAGGCTCGGGTATTTATCGCTATCTTCAACCCCATGTCAGGTTTTTCAGTGATAACTATGAGAATCCCTATGCTTTCTATATCAACCGGGATTGTTACTATTCTGCAAGTCCTGTGAAAATCACTGCGTTTGCTGACAGTCTGCCCTACGAAGTCGGATTTATTTCTAAAATACTGGATCACAGCAGACGATTTCTGATTCCTATTGAGCAAAATATGGACAATGATTTCTGGACTTTCAGAGATACTCTTGATGCAGGCCAGGGAAGACTGGTGCAGTTTTTCGACGGCAGTCTTCCGGCCGATATTAGAATCACTCAACCTGATATTTCCGCAAGTGGTGGTGGTATTCTAAATACCCATGAATACCGTTTTTCAGTTGAAACCGCCATTACGATCAATGCAACATTTTTTAATATGGGAACCGTGTCTGCTTCAGATGTGATTGTAATGCTTAAGGACAGCACTACTAACTCGGTTCTGGCAACAGACACTGTCAGCTTCAGCGGTCTTTCAGGGTCATACCAGTGTGACAAGCAGACAGCCAGCTTCTTCTGGCAACCTGATTCTGATGATATAGGTATTCATATTCTGAAGGTTGTTGCCGGTGCCATATCCGGCGAACCGGACACTAATGACAACAGTACTCAGGTAGTGTTTCAGATAATACCTAGAGATTATGCAAAAACTGTGCTTAACAATCCCTGGGACATGACTGAGGCATCCGGGGCAGCACCTCCTGCATGGCATACAAATGACTTGATCTCAGTATCAGGATGGAATTCAACATTTACTGATTCAATCAGCGGAATGTTTGAAGGAACAATCCCCAACCCGTCCGGATTCAACAAAATTGAACTCAACCTCGGCAGTGGTAGCGCAAATTACATCCCGACAAGGCTGTATGATCAGTTCAGCATGATAGCCAAAGCAGAACACGAGTTGACGGTAACAGTTCACTGGCAGTATAAGAATCTTAGGGAGCAGAGCCTGGTGCTGGGAACCACCATAGACTCCGACTGGGGTGAGCTTGGCCCTATCGACCTTAATTCAGGATCTTCCGGGTGGGCAAGTGAGGATGTGCGGCGTTTGTGGCTTGAGTTTTCAGGAACGAACCTTGATACAGATGTTCGTATTGGCTGGATCAAGCTCACCGAGTGAGGAAACAAGATGATCGATCTTATGATTAGCGCACTTGTAACGGGAATTCTCCTGCAAATTCCCGGAACTCCTTCGATTGAGTGGATAGCCTACTATGATGACGCTTCCTATTCTGAGTTCCTGCATTGTATTGAGACTGCCGACGGTGGATTCCTTGCAACTGGTTGGGACATGGCAGATTCGGGCTCATGCGTCACTTCAATTTACAAGTATTCTTCTGAGGGTGAACTTCTTTGGGAATCTGGCTCTTCCCAGTTCGAGGGCGAAACGGGATGCTGGGCTGAAGAGCTGCCAGACTCGTCACTG
Source organism: Candidatus Fermentibacterota bacterium (assembly GCA_003646025.1). Lineage (GTDB taxonomy): Bacteria > Fermentibacterota > Fermentibacteria > Fermentibacterales > JCC-6 > Sabulitectum. The sequence goes on along the minus strand of QNDR01000124.1, from coordinate 2,596 downwards.
ATTGTCGCCGGAAGATGCGGACTCCCCCAGGGTAATACTGTTGCTATTCTCCTGTACAAGACCGATTCTCAGGGAAATGAACTGTGGTCAAAAGCTTACGATTTCCCCGACTCGAATGAAACCCCGCACTGCGTGCTGCCATTGTCAGATGGAAGGCTGGCGGTATGCGGTGAAATTGCTCCTGTTCAACCTGGATACACCTGCTCTTTTGTCATGGTTACCGATGCCCAGGGAGACTCTCTGTGGACAGTGACACTTGATAGAAACTATGCGAACAGAGCAAACAGGATACTGGAGTATCAGAATCAACTCATTGTGTATGTCTTCTCCCCTATGGATACTCAAGGCGGTGGAATCAGAATCCTTTCCCTTAATTCTGACTCCGGAGAGATTCTCTGGGAGACGAGTGGCTATCCCTACGAGTTGAATTACGGAGACCTTGGCGGAGACATGACTCTTTCAACCGTAGAGGATGGTTTCACTTTTGTTACTGCCAGTTCGCCCCATATTGCTCACACAGATGAATACGGTACTCTTGAATGGTATTACGAGCTTCCCTACTGGTCATTCCCACTGGGACACTCTGTAAACAGTACCATGGACGGCGGCTATATCTACGGAGGTGAAAACACACCCGGGTGGCCTCCAGACGGAATCCAGGGAGGAATGGTGGTAAAGCTGGACAGCCAGGGAACCGTCCAGTGGGTTGATTTCGTCTATGAGATCCTAAACATTCAGTCCATCAGACAGATATCGACTGGGGGATACATTGCGTGCGGTGGAGAAGGCCCCGCAACACTAATCCGTTACGAGCCGGAAACCGGAATAGAAACAGCTCCCCCTTCAACAGCGGAGATCACCGCCCTTTCACCTGTTCCTTTCAATGGAGTACTTAATGTGAGCTATACTTTGAGTGATGCCGCTGAGGTAAAGTTTCTGGTGTTCGATGTTGCAGGAAGGCTGATTCACTCTTCGCCTGAGGGTTTCCTTCCGGCAGGTGAGCACAACTGGGTCTGGAACGCTGCAGGGCAGCCTTCAGGCTGCTACCTGGTAAGGCTTCAGACTGGGTCACAGAGCTCTTCAAGGTATTGTGTGCTATTAGAGTAAGGTTGGATTTCATATGAAAAACAGATCTGCTTATGCTTTTACACTGCTGCTTGTGCTGTCATGTGGTGACAATCCATCTGATCCGGGGAACATCCCTTATGGCGATTTCGATATCTTCATTCCCAACGGGGACTCCCAGTGGATGCTCTGGGAAACAGGAGTACCCGTTGAGTACGATGTGACGGCAATACAAGACTCGTACCTGATAAAACTGGAACTGGTAAAGAACGATACCCTTACAACCGATTTCGGGGACTGGGTATTCAACACTGGAAGCGCCACAGTGAAGGCACAGGTACCCGACACCCTGGGAATGGGGAATAACTACAGACTGAGAATTCTCACCGTCGAAGGCGACACAGCGTACAGTGCCTCTTTCTCCATCCAGGGGTACTCTCTGGGCGAGTTCGTGGAAGTACCTGCAGGGTCTTTCCTCATGGGTTCCCTGGAGGAAGAATGGTATCACCAGCCCAGTGAAGCTCCCGCTCATACAGTTACATTTGAAAACTCCTTTGAGATACTGGGAAACGAGGTCATGCAGTCGACATGGGAAAATGTAATGGGTAACAACCCTTCAAACTGGGGCACAGACAGCTTTCCGGTGGAATCAGTAAGCTGGAACGATTGTCAGGTTTTCGTTGAAACACTAAGTGCCATGGATTCCCTTTACAACTACAGACTACCAAGTGAAGCCGAATGGGAATACGCATGCCGTGCAGGAACCGGCACCTGGTACTATTGGGGCAACAACAATTCTCCTGACACCGTCAGTCAGTATGCGTGGTACAGTTCCAGCTCCAGTGGTCATCCCCACTGGACCAGTACCCTTGAACCAAACAGCTGGAATCTTTATGACATGTCCGGCAATGTCTTTGAATGGTGTCAGGATGTATACCACGAGAACTATGAAGGTGCTCCAGCAGATGGCAGTGCGTGGGTTACCGGAGGTCTTCAGGGTTACAGAGTTCAAAGGGGTGGAAGCTGGAGCAACAACGCCCAATTCCTTAGAAACGCGACCCGGAGCAAGCTAAGTGAAGGGCAGGTAAGTATCAGTACCGGATTCAGGGTTATTCGTGAAATTGGACCCTGATAACTAAAGATCATCCGAGTGGTCATTGGTATTATCTGCTGGCACATCGGGAGACTGTACACTCGAACCTCAGCCAAACCTCCAAAAGCACTGTGTATACAGCGTATGGACATTCCTGTTCGCAAACACAAAAAGACTTACCGTAACCCTTTGGTATATGCCATGGAGCTTCAAAATGAACTGGTTCGAGACAATCTCACCAGAAAACGGCTTGCAGAAAGGAATGTAATTTCTTCTGGCCGAGTAACCCTGTGGCTGTGTCCGTTGAAACTGCCGAGGAAACGCAGAAGCAGATTGAAGCTCTTGGAGACAACTGGGAAAAACAGCTGGTCACAGAGCGAGAACTGAGAAATATCCGAAAAACCTCATTCGAGGGAGCACTTGCCAACCCAACCCAGG
>QNDR01000123.1 GCA_003646025.1 Candidatus Fermentibacterota bacterium | reverse complement strand
GGATTTGAAGGTCCCGATGGAAGGTTCAGGGTGGTTTCCGGCAGTATTTAGTGCTATCTTGAGGTAGATAGGGGAGGAGATGCGCAACAGACTGTGGGAATTGGACATTGAAAATCTGCTTGTGCTTCAGAATGTAGACCCGGAAACAGCAGCAGATATTCTCGGGAACTGTCCTGTGATTACTCTTGAACAGGGGCAGGTTCTTCTTCGTACAGGGCAGATCAATCAGAGTCTGTATCTTATCATGTCAGGTCAGCTGGCAGTGTTTCTTGATTATCCGGGAGGTGTTCCCGTTGCCCTTCTTGAACAGGGAGAAACAGTAGGGGAGCTGTCTGTAATTGATGACAGCCCGGCAGCGGCATTCGTGGTGGCCAGGGAAGAAACCACAGTTCTTGAAGTTGACGAGAACTCATTCTGGCGGATGATTTCTGTTTCACATGCCTTTGCGTGCAACATGCTTCTGCTTCTTTCAGACAGGTTGCGTTCCTCAGACAAGACAATTCTCAAGAATATCCGTTTAAGAAAGAGATTCCAGCGCGATGCTATGGTCGACGCACTGACCGGTTTGTACAACCGCAGATGGCTTGACTTTCAGCTTCCCAGGCTTATAAACAGACATGTGCAGAGCGGATTGCCCATGTGCGCAATAATGTTTGACATCGATCACTTCAAGGTTTTCAACGACAGGTACAGCCACGATACCGGTGATGATGTTCTGGCCATGGTTGCGAAGACAACCATGCTCAGCATCAGGCCAACTGATCTCAGCGCCAGGTACGGCGGAGAGGAATTTGTGGTGCTTCTTGCCGGCGTTGGTATCGACCTTGCCTGGATTGTGGCTGAAAGACTGAGAAGGGCAATTGAATCCGAAAAGATCGTAACTGAAGACGGAACGGAACTGCCTTCAGTCACAATATCTCTTGGTATTGCCGAAGTAAGGAATGATGACAGCGCAGATTCTGTGTTGAAGAGGGCGGATACAGCAATGTACAGAGCCAAGAATACCGGTCGAAACAGAACCTGCAGAGAACAGTAGACGATCTCCGGGACAGTTGCCTCACAGCTTGTGCCCTCTCTGCAGACTGTTTTTCAGTTACCCATCACAACACTGTTTACATGTATCTTCTCACTGGTGCATCATCATAAGTCGAAGAGGGGCAACTGGTTAGGAAATTTATTGTTATCAAGCTGTAATTCAACATTGCTAAATAGTTGTGCCAGTTCATCATAACAAAACGGCGTTACTCTCAAAACCTGTAGAATATTGTAGCCCTACAACGAGACTTGACCATCTTCGCATAGGAGTTTGATCTTTTTTCGCCGATGAGATAAGTATGCTCTATGATTGCGGAGTTGTACAGAAGCCACTTGGTCTATCAAACTATCGATGGTGTGTTTTTCATTGGCAGCAATACTTTAAACAGAAGTCTCAGCTGTGACAGAGTAATAGAAGGTGATTTTTTTTCCCAGCCTGATTTTCAGGTGCCAAAGAAAGAAGTGTGCCAGCATGCACGTTAGGACATGATGATGCCAGCCCTGGAATTTACGCACCTCATATTGATCCATGCCAAGTTCCGATTTTGTCTCTTCAAAACACTGCTCAATAGCCCATCGTAGACCACTAAGCCAAACAAGTTTTGCAAGATGAATATTTGAGGAGGCGTTGCTTATGAAATAGCTAAATTCTTTACGATCTATTGAGCGCCGTATGAGTAGCCACACTTCCTTTTCCGGAAGCCCCTCTGTCGATAAAATTACTCGACGCCGGGTGAACTCATAAACGATTGGTCCTTTGCTGCCTTCAGATACAGTACGGCGATACCAAAAATAATCGTGAGTATTCTTTGCAATTTCGGCTACTGAAACAGGTTTCTTGTTGCTATTTGCTAATATTGTCTTGGTTCGAACTTGGCCTTTCCATTTATATTTTCGTTTAATTGTCATAGGCCGCTTGAGCCAACAGAGCATATTTTGATGAATTGAGACTAAATACAATAACTCAGGTATAGCCTCGACAGCTTCAATAAAGTCTGGACTCATACCATAAACAGAGTCAGCGAGTACATACCTGAAAGGCAGAATATTTTCAGAGTAGATATTCTTCAACATTTCTGCTGCCAGTTGAGGTTTTGTTTTAAATACAATCTCTTCCGGTAGATTGCATTTCTCCCTCTTCTTTTCAAAGGTATCATCAAACCATTGTTCAGGTATAAAGAGTCTTTTATCCACGAGAGAGTAGCCATGCTCGGATGCATAAGCGGCAAAGACTCCTACCTGACAATTCTCGACTTTACCAATTGTTCCGCAATACTGCCGTCCGACAGCGATGGAATTATCTCCTTTTTTAACAAAACCACTTTCGTCAAAGATAAGTGTGCCGTCCTGACTGCCCAGATCATCATAAACATAATTACGATATTTAGATAGTATTTTCTCATCATCCCATTTAGCATCACTTATAAATCTTTGCATTCCTCTTACATTTCCGTTTTCAATAGCTTCAGCAATTGGCTCTATAGACTTATGCTCTAAGTCACTTAGTTGTCCTGACATATAGTTGTAAAAGTGCTCTCTGGACTCAGAACGTTGAAAACAATCAGAAAATAGTTCGTGGAATTCCTTTAGTTCATCCATGAATTGCATAACATCATTCGTGCTTACATCAAACTCTGGAACAGGATACAGGTATTCATTGCTTCGTATTGTTGGTAACATCGTCAGACCTCCTCCATTAAAGTTATGGAGGTAGCATGACAGGTTTATGAGTGGAAGTCAATACATCAACAAGCTAACTCTCGTTGTAGGGGTAGAGACTGTATTCTTCCAGCTTCCGCGGCGGTACACTGTTTCCTGCTTATCAGAGCAAGATAGACCCTCGACTCGTATTCGGTAAAACCCAGGCTGGTCAGCATCGGCATAATGTTCCGCAACAGTTGCGTTTCCATGTTACCTCACAGAAAACTGGTCTGAGACCACTGGTCTGAGGCCAGAGACAATATTATCAGGCAGTTCTTCCACAACGGAATATAATCACACAGACCGGGAAATCATTGCGTCATGCAACAACTCCGGGGTCGGCAGGTTCCTTCGCTGTTCAAACACAGAAGATTTTGCTATTATGCCTGCTGCACATTGAAGCATTGGAGGCGGATGAAATCTGTACTTGTTACCGGAGGCAACAGAACCGGCACTTCCTGGGTGGGAGAGATGCTTTGCCTTTCCAATGAACTGTTTTTTGTCTGGGAACCCTTCAACTGCATGTTTCCAGCCATGTTCAGCAAACACCCTCTTAAGAGGCACTACAGGAAACTTCTTCCTGAAGAAGACAGTGCTATGAAAAGTTACGTAAAAAAAAAGACCCTTTCCGAGATACTGAATCACAGTGAAGGTGGAAAATCAGCTGGAGACAAGATACGTAAACTTGGTGTAGTTCTTGCAAAAACAGCCGGTTACATATCAGGTACCCGTGCACCATTGTACAAAGACCCCACTGCCCTGATGTCTGCAGAATGGTTTGAACAGCAGTTTCAAAGCCGGGTTGTTCTTACGGTAAGACATCCTGGGGCATACGTGCACAGTATCAGGCGGCTGAACTGGCCTATGCATGTGGAGGAGTTTGCAAATCAGCCCTGGTTGATGGAAACTCTTCCTGAAGCAATTCAAAACGAGATTCGGGAAAGAATTGCACAGCGGGAAAGACCGAAGGGTTTCGTGCTTGAGGACGCAGCTCTGTGCTGGAAAGTTTTCCATCAGGTTATCCACCAATACAGAGAGAATCATCCGGAATGGCTGGTAGTAAAACATGAGTATCTCAGCGTCAATTACATTTCGGGATTCAGAGATCTGTACAACAGCCTGGGTCTTTCCTGGACACCGGAAGTGGAAACAAAGGTCAGTTATTTCTGCAATCCGAACAACAAGATCGTTCAGGGCGACGTATACCATGAGTTCAAGCAGGACTCAGCCAGTCTTGCCAGACTCTGGAAGAACAATCTTACAAAGGCAGAAAAGGCTACCATAAGAAGAATAACCGAACCTGTTTCCAGTCTGTTCTACAGCGATGACAGCTGGGACTGATCTCAGAGTACTACGTCAGTTGAGTATTCCCGCCTGATTCAGGATGAACGCGTACTTTGAAGCAGTATCCCTCAGCCAGCCGAAACGGCCGGAAGCACCGCCGTGACCTGATCCCATGTTGATTCGAAAGACAACCGGAGCGTCCCCGGTGTTGGCCCTTCTGATTCCGGCGACCCATTTGGCAGGTTCCCAGTACCCGACCTGGGCATCGTTCAGTGCGGAAAAAACATACATCGCGGGGAATTCCACTTCCCGGATATTGTCTACAGGAGAATAAGAAAGAATGTATTCGTACGCTTCCTGACTCTCAGCGGGATTACCCCACTCGTCGTATTCACTTGTTGTCAGCGGAATTGTTGGATCAAGCATGGTTGTAAGCGCGTCAACGAATGGAACCCCTGCGACTACTCCCTTCCAGAGATCAGGCCTCATGTTGGTTACTGCTCCCATGAGCAGGCCTCCTGCGCTTTCTCCCATGGCAAAGATGTTATCGGGATCGCTGTAGCCGTTGTCTTTCAGGTATTCCGCGCAGGCAATGAAGTCGGTGAAGGTGTTAATCTTGTTCATTGTTCTTCCCTGGTCGTACCAGTAGCGCCCCATCTCGCTTCCTCCGCGGACATGAGCTTCTGCGTAAACAAAGCCTCTGTCAAGAAGAGACAGCAGACTTGAGCTGAACATGGGGTCAAGGCTTGAACCGTAAGCACCGTAACCATAGAGCAGAAGCGGGTTCTCTCCTTCTGCAAACAGATCTTTTCTGTAAACCAGATCAATTGGAACCTCAGTTCCATCGGAGGCTGTTGCAGTAACCCTTGAGCTTTCGTAAAGCTCCCTGTCAAAGTTTTCTCCCACGAAATTCGTTTTCAGCACATTCACAGCTGCCGTTGAAAAATTGTAGGAAACAGTAGACCACGGTGTGGTAAGGGATGTGTAAACCATTCTGACAGAGTCCGCATCAGGGGAGTAGTTGGCAGATGTGAAGAATGTATAGGCTTCCTCACCCAGGTCAGCATAGTCACCTTCCCCGGTAACCGGATCCGCAAGGTACAGCTTCTTCAACCCGCCGGTTCTAACCGTTACAGCGAGCAGACTGCTGAAAATATCAATGTCTTCAATCAGAACAGCCTCGTTGTGGGGTATCACAGTATCCCAGTTCTCAATTCCCGGATCTGAAGCAGGGACCCTCATTATGGAGAAGTTCTCTCCGTTGAGGTTGGTCTGTATGTAGAAAACCGAGTCCGCAGGGTAGATGTAGTATTCCAGACCATCGGTTCTCGGCTGCACAAGTGCAAAAGAATCCCGGGGAACATCTGAACGAAGTACCCTGTATTCCGATTCCAGTGTGCTTGCTGCCCCCAGGAGGATCCATTTTCTATCGGAGGAATTTGAAACCCACGGCCAGAATGTGGGATCTTCCTCGGTGTAAACACAAACCTGATCGTCGCAGCCGATTGTCTGCCGCATGATCCGGTCAGTTCTTCCAGTGGCATCGTTCAACCCGTAGAACACAATTCTGGAATCCGCCGCCCACGCCAGATCTCCCGAGGCATTGTGTACAATATCCAGAGTATCACCTGTGTGTATATCGGTAAAAACAAGTGTGTCCCAGTGGCCCCCGGTGGTATCAAAAGCCATTGCAAGTGTTGCGTTGTCAGGGCTCACACTGAGCAGTTCAACGCTGAAATAATCGTAGCGATCCCCGTAGATGTTTTCATCCAGAAGAACTTCCGGTTCACCGCCGGGGTCGCGGCGACGCATGTTTACGCTGTAGTCACAGTCATCCGGGTATTCATACCAGTACCAGTAACCGTTTCTGTAGTAGGGAACAGAAGATTCGTTC
>QNDR01000122.1 GCA_003646025.1 Candidatus Fermentibacterota bacterium | reverse complement strand
ACATGGTTAGAATGCTGTCTATTTCCATTGTGTCGTTCAAACTGTAAGTACCGGCCATAAGGGCCGTTCCTGAGAAGCTGCGTCTGTAGTGCAGAAGGACCATCCATTTGCTTCGAACCAGATTTTCATCTTCCAGGGCCTGTGCCGCATCACGAACTCCCCAGCCGCGGCGAAGAGAAAACTCAACGGCAACGCCCCTGCCCGGGGGAGTCTCAAGCATCCTGAAATAGATAAGCCCGACAAAACTCACAGTAAGAATGAGTATCAGCCCGTATACAAAAACTTTTCTTTTATTCATAGATGTTTAAAACCCTTTTCAGTATTTCGCAGGCTGCCATTGAGTCCACACGGCCCTTCCTGTCTTTTTTTCCAAGCAATCGCACCGCAGCAGCTGAAGAACCAGCCTCGTTCACCAGCTCCACACTGTAGCCTGTTTCCCGAAGTTTTTCTGCAAAGCCCTCCACTTCCAGACTCAGTTCAGTAGGTTTACCCAGTGCTGACAGGGGAAGCCCCAGAACAATCTCTATACCGTCGTAATTGCCGTCAAGTTCCTCCAGCCTTTCCAGTATTTTCTTCCACGGACCGAAAACCGCTTCCAGAGGCAGTACAAGCCCCTGTCTGTAAACGGCAACACCGGTTTTTTTTCTTCCATAGTCCAGACCGATCTTTACCATCAGAATACTCTGCTTTCAAGATTTTTCATCCCGGCTCTGTACGCAAGCGCCGAAGTGATCACACCTGCAGGCACCATGAGATACAGAATTGAGTTTCTCACCGGTACAGCCAGCATAATCTCCGTGAAGTTATCAGACATGTACCGTCTGGTCACCCAGGAAAGTACGGTTACGATGAACAGGACAAAGGCGACTGAAGCGAATGCCGCGATTATGCCCCCCTGGCCGCTGGAAATACTCACGGCACTTGCCGTGTCTCTTTTCAGAAAAATACATCCAAGGGAAATGTTCATTGTCGAGAGAACCACGGCGGTGATAAAGATACACGCAACTGACTCGATCTGAAGAAATACCCCGGCACCGATACTTCGTGTTGAAACCCAGGCAAGAACACTTGCGGGAATTGCGGAGAACAGCAGAGTCTGTATCCATTTTGACCTGTAGAACAGCTTCCTCCCCTGTGGCAGCTGAATGAGAGCATGAAGGCCGGGGGATTCCATACTGGGCGCCGGAAAGGCGAACCTCACCATCATGGTTGCAACTACAAATGCGCTGAATGATATATTGATAAATATTCCCACGGCCAGCCAGTACGGGTTGCTGAAATCAATGGCAAACCTGTTGAGATTGATCACATAGATAGAGAACATCCCTGTAAGAAGACCAAGCTGACTCCACTGAACAGGGTCTCTGAAAAACAGCAGCAGATCCTTCTGGAACACAGTGGAGTATCTTCCTCCGTCACGGAAGAACTGTGAAGACTGGTACTTTGCGGAAACAGCCCTGTTCCTGTTCCAGGCCTTCAGGTAACCTCCCGCGGCAGCCCAAAGAGCCAGAGCAGACAAAACAAGAGCCTCACCAGCCAGAACAGCTGCTGGCAGCAGACCTCCCTCTGTCATAGCTCTTAGAAACAGAACATGAGGCCAGTAGCCTGAATTCTGCCCCGGTAGACCTGCAACAAAAGACTGCAGCTTGCCAAGACTCATTCCGGGAACTTCCTGTATAACAAGGTCGGTGCTGCTTCCACTGGCAAAAAAGAACACAGCTCCGCAACCGGCAATAACGGCAATTCCCCCGAACAGCTTCCACCCGTTCAACCCACCGAATCTGCTGAGAAGAACGGTAACAACTGTTCCCGCAGCACTCCACACAACCAGCAGGAACGGGTAAAGCAGGAAGCCGGTCGCGAGGTTGATCTTTGTAAACTCAAGCCCTCTGGCAAAAGCCAGCAGCATGGGAACGCCCATAAGAAGCATTGTCCACCCTGCATTAAACCAGCTTTCCAGAACAGCGGATACCGCCAGAGCAGGCTGGTTCACCGCAGAGGAAAGCAGCAGCGGAATCCTTGAAGCCCTGTAGAGTGATGTGTTTCCTGTAATCAGAGAAGAAATCCCCACAAAAACGCCGAATGCAAGCAGAGCCATCCCGAACAGTCGGGAAGCCAGCGCAGTTCCGAACCCGTACATATCGGCATCAAGGGATGAAAGATAACCGAACAGCCCGTGGAACATGTAGTAAAAGCCAACACCCATGACAGACATGGTGATAACACCTGAGATAAGTTTCAGACGGTTCGACTTCCACTCGCCCCGCATCGCCCCCAGAAAAGACCGGAGCTGCATTGCGAAAAGAATGGCTAGATGACTCAACATGTGCCTAAGATACAAAGAAACCCTGCAATCACAACACAGCTGGAATCTAAACAACCCTTTTCCGAAAATGTCTTACTCGTTCTGTGTAAAAGCCTTCAGTATCTCCCCAAAGTAAATACGGTGGTAATCCTTGTCCGGGTATACCCTTTTGGGAAAGTCTGTGATAAAACCTGCGGGATCCATGTTCTGAGAGTACATCTTCCTGCACTCCAGAATCAGTGATGCCTGGTGGTACGAAGGTGATGCAACGGATACAGATGGCTTCAGCGTCAGCGATGTGTCTGCGAGTTTGTCTGTATTGCGTCCAGAAACACTACCCAAATGACGGAGGTTGTCTCTGTATTTACCTGGGAACCCACACAGTGTGAAAGAATCAGAGTTTTCTATGAACTGCAATGTATACCTCTGCGGGCGAACGACGATCTGAACAAACGGTCTGTTCCACATGCAGCCGATGCTTCCCCAGGCAACTGTCATCATGTTGCAGTTTTCCATGGTTCCCGCGGTGAGCAGCAGCCACTGGTTTTTCCAGAGGTCAACTGCTTTCAGCGCGAGTTCTTCCGGGTTGATCTCCTGCATGCCGGCCAATCTACAGTTTTACAAGTCTCAGGGATGTGCCGTTTCCAGCCGCACCTGAGACATGAAGGATGTAAACTCCTGGAGGGAGCGCAGAGCCGTCCCAGAGTATTTCACCATTTGTGTTGAAGGTGTTCAGCATTCTTCCGGAAGAATCGTAGATGGAAACTGTACACGGTTCCGACACATTCAGTAGAACAGATGAAGAGAATGGATTGCTTGAAACGCTTAATTCAGGGCCGGATGAAAGGGTATTGGGTGTTTCCACACCGGATAATTCGTACTGAGGATACCAGGGCGGGCTCTGGTTGAGAAGCCTTTCATCGTACTCCCAGAGAAGGGAAAAACCTGACGCAGAAGAAGATGTGTAACCCTCTTCCCGCATCTGTATACCGCCAAACAGTGTAAAATCAGCCTGCGGGTATGGCTGAGAATAGTTCTCCGCCTGAAATTTCCCTTCAAGAAGAAGAATTGAAGCGCTGTATAAAAAGCTTTGATCTGTTTGTATATCATACGGAGCATCCCAGTCGGGGTATGGTTTATCGGCTATACAGCCATCACCGTAGACAGATATCAGCCCCAGCATCCCGGCATCGTCACCGTTGTATTCCAGAGGACCGGAAAAACAGATAGTTCCCTGTGTCCCAATGGTAAGACTCTCTGAAAAACCCTGAGAACCGGGATTTCCTTTCAAATAGAAATTTTCACCGGGATTGTTCTCTATCCAGACAACAGGCTCATCAAGACCGGAGAGGGAGTAAACCACAGGAGTATCACCTATTGACGCCTTTATTGATATCTGCCCGTCTTCCAGCAGAATTCTCGAACCGTTCGGAACCTCTGCTGATGTAAGATACAGACCATCGTTCGCTGCCTTCTGCTTTACAACCTCCCAATCCACCTGATCTGCCCCGAAGGGCAGTGGCTCTGCCCCCAGATTGAACCATGGCGGCCCCTGTTCCATCATCTCATATGGCTCTATCCAGAGATTTTCGTAGTGAGGCACGGTAACGTGTGGACCGGAGGAAGAAGGGCCGTAGATGTAGTAATCGGACGAAAGTGTAAGACTGTAAAAGAAGGGGTCGTTGTTTCTTCCTGAAGAGCTGCTGGTAAGTATCACTGAACCGTTGACCCTGAAAGGCCCGCCACAGTAATACCCGTCTGTGAAAAATCCAGACTGAATCGGATCATCGTGGAAATAACAGTAATAAGAGTAGCTTCCCTCCTGTGCGGACAGCAGGGAAGTTGCAGACAACAGCAGAAAAACAGACAGTTTATTCATTGTAATACACCTTCCAGTCCTGAGTTCTAATAATCTACTGAAATATTGTTACCAGTACAAGCGATGTATTGACAAGCCTGATATACACAAATTAATATCAGATGCGGAAGAGTACGCGCTCGTTGTTGAACATTCTCAGTGTAACGAAGATAAGAATCGCAGCAACCAGTACACTGGAGACTGTTGCAAACAGAATGTTACCCCATGCGGCACTCTGGGTGAAGATGTCTTTCAGCACAACAAGAGAGTTAAAAAGGGGTGCCGTCCTCATCCAGTTCGGTGGAACATCTCCTGTCTGCATGGTGGTAATACCCATAACCATAACTGCTATATAAACAGGCATTATCATTCCCTGCCCCTCCTTCACGTTTCTTGCGTAGGTTGAAACAAGAAGAACAAGACTGGAGATCAGTATGGCAAGGGGAATAACAACTATGGCAAACTGCAGTATAGCCTGAGAACCCATAGTGTACTCTGTCAGGGCCTCGCCGGAATCACCTGCCATATCCACCAGATACCTGGAGGCTATCTTCAACCCAATGGCGGAACTCAGAGCCCCTACAATGGCCGCGACCATTACAGAAGTCATCTTGCCAAGAACGATGGACAGCCTGCTGACCTGGTTCACAAGCAGAATTGCAAGGGTCCCACGCTCCTTCTCACCTGCGACACTGTCAAGACCCACTTTCATGGAGTTTCCGAACAGGTAGATCACGATGAAAAACGGCATCATAACACCGATCAGTTTGCCCATAACGCTGCCCTCTTCAGCCAGGTCAGCGGTTTCATCTGCAGCAAGGTGCTGGTTTATGGTGTATGCGGTAAGCATATCTTCGGAAATACCCCTGGCAAGCATTCTTTGTTTCACAATCGAGTCATTCACTGCTGCAAACACAGCATCAACCTGGTTGAATGCATACTTTGAATAGTCTCCAGTGGAGTTGTAGAAAACAGACATATCGAATACCGAGTTATCCAGTATGTTCCCGTCCATGTTCTCCGGCATCACCACCAGAACTTCAATGTTTTTGTTGACTACCCTCTGCTTGAGAGAATCAAGTTCATTGTAATCTGCGACTTCAACTGAAGCATTCAGTGCTTCGAGAGACTGCAGAAAAAGATCACTGACCTCTCCGCTGCCCTCTCCGGCACACACCGCTATTCTGGAAGTGTAGGCATTGATCTCAGTCATTCTTGTTTTGTTTGCTTTTCCCATGAAAGAATACATCAGAGGAAGCATTACAAGAGGCAGAACCACAAGCATGAGCAGAAGCCGCCGGTCTGTGAATATTCTGCGGAGTTCTTTCTTGAGAATTATAAGGCTGTCTTTAAACATGATTGCCTCCAGGCAGAATGTAACTGAAGAACACATCTTCCAGATTGTCTCGTGAACTGCCTTCTATAATCTCTTTCAGCGTTCCCTCTTCCTTCAACTCACCGTCAACCAGTATCCCAAAACGGTGACAAAGCTTCTCTGCAATGGTCATGTTGTGGGTGGAGATGATAACGATTTTACCGGATTCCGCGCGGCTTACAAGAAAGTCGGTTACCGCTTTTGATGTGACAATATCAAGACCGTTGGTTGGCTCATCGAAAATGATTACATCCGGATCATGTATCAGGCTGATAGCCACGGCAGTTTTCTGCTTCATCCCTGTAGAGAGCTGATCTATCTTCTTGTTTACAAAGTCTGTCATCTGGAGATCGATAAACAGCTTCTTCTTTCTGGATTCAATT
>QNDR01000121.1 GCA_003646025.1 Candidatus Fermentibacterota bacterium | reverse complement strand
CTGAAGGGAAAGTTCGATCGGCTGGAAACATCTCTGGAAGAAAAGGAACTGCACTTTCACCAGCAGCGGAAACTGCTTCTTGAAAGCAAAGAGGAACTGAAGCTGGAGTTCAAAGAGCTTTCTGCTGAGATATTTGAAAACAGCGGTAGAAAATTCAAAGAACTTAACAAGGAAAGCATTGCCAGCCTTCTGAGCCCGGTTGAAAAAGAAATGAAGGGGTTCCGCGAGAGTGTTGAATCACTGTCTAAAAAAGACTCTATCCAGCGTGCGGAACTTAAAACAGAAGTGATAAACCTGCAGAAACTCAATCAGAAGATTACGGACGAGGCGCACAACCTCACCACTGCGCTGCAGGGCCAGAAAAAGATGCAGGGAAACTGGGGAGAGATGATCCTGGAGAATGTTCTTGACAGCTCCGGTCTCAGGCTTGGCGCCGACTACGAAAGGGAGGTGTCTTTCAATACAGACGAAGGCCGTCAACGGCCTGATGCCATAATCTACCTTCCAGGAAACAGACACATTGTGATCGATGCAAAAACTTCCCTTGCCGCATACACCGAGTTCGTAAATGCAGAAGATCCGGTTCAGGCAAAAGCAGCCCTTTCAAGGCACGCGAAGGCAGTGAGTGACAGAATAAAGGAACTGGCAGAGAGGGACTACTTCAAGATAGACGGGTTGAACACACCTGAGGTAGTGATCATGTTCATTCCCATAGAGTCAGCCTATGTTGAAGCTCTGAAACACGACCCTGATATCTTCCAGAAGGCTTTGCTTAACAATGTACTTGTGGCCACTCCAACCACGCTGCTCACCACGCTGAACATAGTGAAACAGTTATGGCGCTTTGAGGAACAGGCCAAACACACAAAAGAACTTGCCTCAAGAGCGGAAAAATTCTACGACAAGCTCAGAGTGTTCCTTGAAAGCATGACTGAAATAGGCAGACAGATTGATAAGACCCAGACAATCTACAACAAAGCTCTGGGGCAGCTCGTCAACGGAAAAGGCAACCTGATAAAAAAAGCGGCGGATTTCAAAGATCTCGGTGTATCCGTAACAAAAGCACTTCCTGCAGACCTGGTTGAAAAGGCCAATCTTGAGCTTGAATCTGCCGAAGATGGGGGCAGTATCTGATCAGAACACCCACGGTCTTGCCTGTTTTACAACGAGTTCCCCCTCTGAAGTGATTTTGAACTCTATCTCCATGGCAAACCAGGGATCATCCCGGTCAACACCGTACACCATCCTGTAGTGGTTGTGAATCATGGTGAGGTAGCTTGCCAGCTGATCGATCTGCTGTTCAGACAGAACCCTTTCTCCTGCGGAAGTTCTGTTTGACGCACCGAGGTACTGAATCTCTCTGACGGCACGTCCTGTAAGGTTCTGTTCAGTAACAATGAACTCCTCGGGAACCGATTCCGCCTGAGGATTTGTAACCATGTCGTCACCAGGCTGAACATTCACATAGACCCCGTTGATAAAGGGGTTGAAAATGTTCCTTGTCACCGCCACACCGTTGGCCAGCTCTTCCCGATAGCTTGGGTGAACAACAACTCCCATGGCCCCGGACAGCTGATCTATCCGGTAAAACTCTCTCTCTTCAAACGCCCTGAAAGTCCACATACCCGCCCATACCTGCTTGATGGTTTCAGAAATGTGTCCCTCGTCAGAATGGTGGGTAAAAGAGCTGTACAATCCTGCCCCATTGAACCCGGGAAGATCTTCGTTGTTGGTACTTGACCGGCACCTGAGAGATGTTCCCGGCTCGAAATTTGAAGCCATTACCGAAAGAGAGTCCATGATCCACGGAGGAACATCCGCATCTCTTATCAGGCTCCTGATATCATGCAGAATCTGCTCTCTGTTTTCAACACTGCTGTTAAACTCATCGGTGGATATCAGAGAATCTATAACAGCATATAGATCGTTGTACTGCATGAAACTGTGATAATAGTAAAAAGGTACCGCATACCCATCTGGAACACTGAAAGACGGTATACACCAGGTGAGCTCCCCCAGGCTGGCAGCCTTTGCGCCGCAGGCTGAAGAATTCGCAAGCCTGATTTCATCCAGAGGCAGAATTCGCTTTTCTTCAAGATCTGCCGGTAGAACTGTAACTGTTTCCGGTCGAACAGAGTCCAGCCACTCGACAGCTTCAGCGAAGGGTATTTCTTCCACAGAGTATCCCTCAATGGTGGCGGTAAGCCTTACGTAACGCCCCAGAAGTGATCTGTACTGTTCTGTATCGGTAAAACCCTGCACGTACAGGTTTGGTGTGCCATTCTGAACCGCCTTCAGATTGATATGAGACAGCGGTGTCTGAGGGATGGTGGTAATGATACCTGCAACGTGGCCGATATCGTTGGGCACAGACTCAAACACCGGAATATCGCCAGCGGAAAATGCTCCGCGAGAGCTGCCGTCTCTTAGAATGCCACAGCAGGTGCCTGTGTTCAGAGCCATATAGTCTACCCCGCTGTAAAGATCACCTGTCTGTATAACCGGCACACCCTTTTCTGCGAACTGACTAACCTCATCATTGTAAATCCTCACCTGAGATTCACCTGTTGGATGGTAGAGAATCCGGCCTGCAGCAAATGCCATGCCACTACTGATCATACTGACAGCAAGCGCTGCGTCACCTGCATGAACAGGATCACTGGGCCAGAACTCCACTGTGTAAACACCGTTCCTGCAATCCGAATCGCTGTACCTGTCGTAGGCAACAACGCTTCCTGCAAGAATAAGCCTGTTGAAATCTGTGTAAGTCCGAGTGTTGAAATCAATAAGGCTTATATTCCATCCCAGGACATCATTGAAAAACTTCCAGTGGTACATGAAGTCGTTTGAGTTGATGAAGTAAAGACCGGGGGAATCTGTGCGGATGCCTGTTATGATGAATTTCACTTCTGAAAGCTGCAAAGTTGAAACAGCCCTGTCTCCTGCAGCCATAGAATTAAACTGATCTTTGTTTTCTATAACGGAAGAGCCTGCTGAAGGCCGAACCTGTTCTACAGCGGAAACATCTGCAAAACACTGGGAAAACAGCCCTGAAAACAGAATAACTACACTGGTAAAGTGCCTGATATTCATCCCCTTTCTGTATCAGTTGTACTCCATCAACGGTGAAATATTCCCGCAACCCTGCAGCCGAACAAGGCTGTATCCATTGACGCAATCGGTAAATTGGGTTAACATTAAGCGGAAGTGTAACTTACTGGAGGTGCATTTGAAGAGGATTGTTGTGCACATGAAGAACGGTGAAATCGCCAAGGGCTACTCAAGCGACTTTTCGCCTGATGAGCCTCTGTTTCACCTGGTAAGCATTACCGATCCGTTGTGCATGGAGGAGATCAGGCTGGACAACCTGAAGGCGGTTTTCTTCGTGAAAGACTTCAACGGTGACTTTCTCCATGTGGACACCCACGAGTTCGGCGATGCACCTCGGTCCGGAGCGCACATAATGATTTCTTTCTTTGACGGTGAAATTATGTTTGCAACATCAGAAAACATTGATCATGACACAGTTGGGTTTTTCATCTACCCCATTGACCCGGAAGCAAACACCGAGAGTGCATTCGTGATAAACTCTTTTATTCACACTATCGAAGTTATTAATTAACTTTCTATCCAATGAAACATGGGAACAAATCTTACAGCCAGATCATTGTGCAGTTCGATTTTCCCGTTTGTTTTAACCACCCTTACCAGTCTCTGATGAGTTGTTCCAACAGGCAGAATCATTCTCCCGTTGACGGTTAACTGTTTTGTAAGTGCATCGGGTATACTGTCCGGAGCACAACTTACCACTACAGCATCAAACGGTGCCTGTTCCGGCCAGCCGTTATACCCGTCTCCCGTTCGTATGTGAACACTCTCACCAAGCCGTTTTCCCGCTGTTACCGCAAGCTCTTCGATGATCTCCACAGTGTATACCTCAACGCCCATTTCATCCAGAACCGCTGCTAAATATCCGGACCCGGCTCCAATCTCAAGAACTTTCTCGCCAGCTGTAAGCTTGAGTTTTTCAAGCATGTAGGCCACAATAAAAGGCTGTGAAACAGTCTGGCCAAAACCAATTGGCAGAGGATAGTCACCGTAGGGATCGCTTCCGAACCAGAACCTGCCGCTTTTCGGAACAAACAGATGTCTTTTGACCTTGCCCATGGCTTTTAGAACCAGTTCGTCTTTTATCCCCATCTTTTTAAGAAGACGAACCATGTTGTTTCTCGATGTGCTAAAATCAAATCTGTTCACAATCAGTCTCCGTATACAGTTTTTGTCTTCCGGTAGTATGTTTGGAGAAATCAAGCATTTCAAGGGGGGTAAAGTGAAGCATCTGTCACCGATTGTACTGCTTGTTGTTCCCGCGATTGTTCTTGCCCATCCCCACATGTTTATCGACACCGAGATGGAGGTAAGGCTGAATGGCAGTGTTCTTTCGGGAGTGCAGATAACCTGGCATTTTGATCCCATGTTTACCGCTGCTATAACCGGTGATTTTGACAGCAACGGGAATGGGCTGTTTTCGACATCGGAGACCTCAGAGGTCTTCAACAACGCGTTTTCAAACCTGGAGACTTTCGACTACTTTACATTTGTAAGTGTCGACGGGCAGACGTATTCTCCATCACGAATCGAGAATTTTTCTGTTTACATGGAGGATGGAGCGCTGGTTTACCAGTTTTACTGCCCTTTTAACATCCATGTTGAGGAAGGGGTATTCAGAATAGCCATCTATGACAGCACTTACTACTGCGATATCCTCTACAAAGAGGGCTCACCAATTACAATCAGCGGCTCTGGAAGCGAATCAGCCCGTTTCGAGATAGAGCAGAACAGCAATATTGCTATTTCCTACGGAGGCACTGTATCTGTTTCAAGGGAGGGCAGCACCTATTCCGGAACCGCTTATCCTCAGCAGCTGGTTGTGTACCTTCAGGCATTGTGAAAACTATACTCACAGGAACCCTGTCTGTGTTGCTTCTGTGTTCAATATCCTTTGCCCAGACCAATCCGTTCCTGTCAGGTCAGCCTGCGGGAAGTGAAACCACCGAAGGTGAAGTAAGCCCCCCTGGAGGACCTTCCACCTGGCCTGTAATAGGCACACTCGTTACAAAAAGTGCTGCCGCACAGAGAAAATTTCAGATAACAATCGCGGAAACCATGTCAGATCTAACCGAGACAGGCAGCGTGAAAAGCCTGTGGATCCTCCTGGGAATATCGTTTGTTTTCGGAATTCTTCACGCTGCCGGTCCCGGGCACAGAAAGACTGTACTTGTTGCATACTTCATGGGCAAAGGTACAAAACCACTCAAGGGAATACTGGCAGGGTTCATGCTGGCCGCGGTTCACGCTGCAAGCGCAATAGTTCTTGTTGGGGGGTTCTATCTCTTCACCACCCGTTCTCTTCTGGTATCTGTGGATCAGGCGCAGACTCTGCTGTTCCCTCTTACCTACGGAATTATCCTCGTTCTCGGTATCTGGATGACCGCACACGGAATAAAAGACTACCGCTCTCCACAAAGCCCGGACAGAAAAAACGGAAGTCTTGGATGGCTGATTTTCTCCGGGCTGGTTCCGTGCCCGGCAGCCTCGGCGATAATGATACTCGCGGTAGTCGGAAACGCAGCAATAATCGGTATTATCTCAATAACAGCAATGTCACTTGGTATGGGTGTTCTGCTTGCCTCAGTTGGCTTGTTCGCAATCCTTATGAGAAGCCGTGTGACAGCTCTGCTTAAAAACCCGGCAGCAGGCAAAAAAATGGAACTGGTACTTCAGTTGCTGTCAGGTGCTGCAATGGCTCTGTTCGGCCTGTTCATGGGACTTGGTTACCTGTAAGCTTACTGTTCCAGTACCTGGTTCAACCCCAGAACAGTCTCTTCAGCAATTGTCAGGAAATACCCGTCCAGAAACGGTATGAT
>QNDR01000120.1 GCA_003646025.1 Candidatus Fermentibacterota bacterium | reverse complement strand
TCTCCGGCTTCTGGAAGAACCTGCCGTGGGCTCTCCTCGCCGTGGCCATACTGGTTGTACCGTCGGCGTACCATGCTTCATCACTTCAGTCAGTTGTGGCAGAGTATCCCCTTCCCAGGGTTCTCCTGCACGATCAGCACCTTATGCCTGTGTACTTTCTCGGGTTGTTTTTCCTGTACTATCTTCCGTGGGAGTTCTTTTTCAGAGGGTTTCTGCTTTTCGGTCTGAAAGACAGGTTCGGCACAACAGCCGCAATACTGATACAGACCATTTCATCGTGTCTTGTTCACATAGGAAAGCCAGCACCTGAAATACTGGGCTCCATCCCCTTCGGTATTCTGTTCGGAATTATCGCAATCCGAACAAAAAACCTGTGGATAGTTGTACTCATCCATGCTGCCCTTGGTATATTTACGGATATTTTTGTAATCTATCGGGGGTGAGGGATGTCTAGAGTACTTGTTACCGGTGCAAATGGATTCATTGGATCACATCTTGTGCGGAAGTTTATCAGCGAGGGTCATGATGTTTCAGGCCTTGTCAGAACCACTTCGGATCTGAGTCTGATAGATAACACGAACCTGTCACTTGTTTACGGTGATATCACCGACCGCAGCAGTCTTGCAAAATCGCTTGAAGGCACAGACATCCTTATCCACAACGCCGGGCTTGCTTCAGACTGGGGATCACTGGCAGCCTTCAGACAGGTTAATGTTGAAGGCACAAGAAATGTTGCTGAGGTTGCCGCGGAGTACGGAGTACACCGTATTGTCTACATGAGCACCACGGCAGTTCATGGTTTTAACCACACGGCTCCTGTGTGCGAAAACGATCCGGTAAACCCTGTTTTCAACTACAGCATATCAAAACTTGAGGCTGAGAACTGGCTCTTCGGCTTCGCGAAGAAAACCGACATTGAAGTATCCGCAGTAAGACCGGGAAACGTGTTTGGACCCGATGACCACACCTTCATACGGAAATACATAGACGGCATGGTAACCGGGAGAATTGCCTATGTGAACGGGGGAAGAAGCTTCACATGCCCGACATACGTGGGCAATCTTGTTGATGCTGTTTACCTTGCAGCGTTTAATAAAGAAGCCGCAGGTGAGGCCTTTATTGTAACAGACGGCCTGGAGATCACATGGAAACAGTTTACTGAAACAATCGCCGAAAAACTTGGTATACGCGGTCCCAGAATAAGTATTCCACTGGGAATTGGGCTTGCTGCAGCCTTCTTTGCTGAAAATCTCTACAGGCTGTCGGGTATAAAACACGCTCCACTGATCACAAAGTACCGGATGTACAATGCAGGTACAAACTATCACTTTTCAATAAGCAAGGCAGAAAAAGTTCTGGGATTCAGTCCCGGGACAGGTTTCGAGGACGCAGTTGACAAAACTGTTTCCTGGTATCTACAGGAGCACAACAGGAAATGAAAACCACAAGGAAGCAGTTCCTGGGAGCGGCCATTGTCTCTGTTCTGTATTTTTCATGGATGTACTTCAAGGTTGGAATTCGCCCTGACCATCTGATCAGCTTTGTCTTTTTCGCCTTTCTGTATTTCTACAACCAGAGCACCAGAAAATTCTTTTTCGCCATGATACCGTTCATTGTGTACATAACTGTGTACGATTCACTTCGATCATTTCCGAATTATACGTTCAATACAGTTCACATACAGGATCTGTACCTGCATGAGAAACAGCTGTTCGGTGTTTTCTACAATGGCAGCCGTTTGACACTGAACGAGTACTTCGGCTTTCACCAGCACACTGTGTACGATCTAATTTCCGGCATAGCGTACATAACCTGGGTACCGGTACCTCTCGGTTTCTCCATGTACCTCTACTTCACCAGACGCAGAAACCTGTACATCAATATGGTTTTTCTTTTTGTGCTTTCAAATCTCATAGGGTTCGTGATTTACTACCTTTACCCGGCAGCTCCGCCATGGTACGTATCAACCTGCGGGTTTGAATTCCACCAGAACACGCCTGGTATAGCTGCACGACTGAGCAATTTTGATAATCTTGTGGGTCTTCCTGTATTTGAAACATTCTACAAAGGGAATGCCAACATCTTTGCCGCTATTCCTTCTATTCACGCAGCTAATCCGTTCACCGCCTTTCTGGCAAGTTTCCAGCTTAAAAAACCTGCGGTTACAGCTGCTTTTCTGCTTGTGACTCTCAGTATGTGGTTCGGGGCGATCTACGGCAACCATCACTACCTGATAGATGTTTTTGCCGGTGGACTTACTGCTCTTGCCGCATTCTTCGTTGTACAGGTACTTCTCCGGAAAACCGGCATAAACAGGTATCTGAAACAGTACGAAAAGCTTATCTCCTGAAGAACAGATCAGCCTGCGTAACAGATACTACCGGTTAACCAGCTCGCAACCCTCAAGACCTGCCATGTTGAAAGACTCCCCGGCAATGGGGGTTACGCCATCGCAGGCGTACGGACTCAATTCCATTTCCACAGCAGCAGGAGTATCGGGAACAACAGCTCCGTCAACATGCTCAATTCGACCTGTCCAGCTGTATTCAATAGTGCCTGAAACAGTAACAGTACTGTCACCGTAGCAGGAGAACGGGTATCCCTGCAGAACAACTGTCAGACCATTCCAGGCATAAAATGATGTAAACAGGTCTTCAGCGGTAACAAGCCGGGGATCAAGAGTTCCCACTGGATAAAGAACAACCTCTTCCACAACGGTTTCAGCCTTATCTGTAACCTGGGTACCGCTATCACTCTTTACTACAGGCTTACCCGAGCCTTCAGTAAGTCAGCAACAGATACCAAAAATGCTAGAAAAAATGTCTGGCAAGGCCGAGAACACCCTGACTCCAGGGGGCTCTGTGGGTTACTCCGTCTGATTTTTCGAAAGAATCTCTGTTATCGAGATACCACTGATAGTTTCTCAGCAGTGCTTCTTTGTTGGAGTACTTTGGAGTAAATCCCAGAAGTTTCTCTGCTTTTTCTATGGCAACAAAAGAATCTTTTGTTGCTGTTTTGTAAACCCATGGATACAGAGGAGATAGATTGAGCATGTCCAGCAGCTCAAGGGCAAAGATAACAAGGTTAGCCGGTGACTTCTTGATCTTTCTGTTAAAGCCTGCTTTGTCAAGCACAACCTGGTAATCTTCCCGCATGGTGGAAAATTCCTTTGCACCTATGTTGAACTCTGTGTTGACCGCCTGTATGTCGTCGTGCTCTGCAGCAATAATTATTGAATTACACAGATCTTCAACATGCAGAAGCTGATACAGATTCTCACCTCTTCCAATCATTGGAAAACTTCTGCCTTCAGAAGCCCACTGGTAGAAAATGGCAAAAACCCCAAGCCTCTCAGGCCCGACAAATGACTTGGGTCTCATTGTGGTAATGGTCATTCCCTTTTCTCTGAACTGCTTCACCATCTTCTCGGCTTCTATCTTCGTGTAGCCGTAGGGTCCAACGCCTACGAGAGGATCATCTTCAAACAGAGGATGCTTCTCCGGAATACCGTACACGGCAGTTGAAGAGATGTATATACCCCTGTTTACACCGTACTTCTCAGCAGATTCAAACACATTGCGGGTACCTTCTATATTGGTTGAAAGTATGTCTGACTTTTTGTAAAGCGGGAGAGCCGCAGCACCGTGCATAAACACATCTATATTCTGAGACATGCACTCATCAACAGCTTTCCTGTCTCTTATGTCTACAATACGGTGATCGATACGGTCTACCATATCGGGATATGTAAATGGGGCAATGTCTATGGAAACTACCTCATGACCCTTTTCAACAAGGGCGCGTATAAGGTTTATACCAAGAAAACCGGAGCCTCCGGTTACGAGCCATCTGCTCATTGTAATCTCCTTCTATGTGTGACTGTAATCTAAACGGAAGGCAAATTAACCGGATTCAATCCAGAAGTCAATAGGGGAGGGAGTGTTTCTCTGTAAAACACTCCCTCACCGTCTGTTGATACTATCTAACGGATTACAGCAATTTGTCTTGTTGCCACTTCACCTGTACTAGCAGTGAGTCGGATGAAGTACAGACCTGGTTCATTCATGCACATATTTTCCACAGAACCAGCCGTGAACAGATTCACTGAGCGGCCGGCCATATCGAATATCTCGACAGTTCCGGTAGCTCCAGACGGTAAAACACTGGATACGCTGAATACACCGGTGGTAGGATTGGGCCAGGCACTGACAAGGCATGTAGTTTCCACCGAAGCAACTCCAGGATCAGAAATTGCTGTTGTATCGTGAAGATCAATGAAACTTGCGTTCAATACTTCTTTAGTACCGGAAGCCATTTGAACATATGTTGCAACGTTGAGGTTATCGTAAGGATGCTGCGCCGGATTAAGTGTATATCCACCTGAAACCTGTATTGTCTCTGGATACGGGCCTGTGAAATTAAGCACACTTCCCCCGGTTCCCAGAGGAACAGCCACCGGAATCCACATCATTTCCATTCCATTGTAGTTGCCCCATGCACTGGTAGCAATTTCGTGATCTTCAAGAATGACCGACCAGATTTTCACCGTACCGGAGGGAGGTGCCTGCTCCGCGGTAACACTGATGTATGCAGTACCGCCGTTTTCGTCTCCTACCATGTTTACGTCTATGTCCACAATGGCGGGCACAGACAGCCTGCTTGTTATAGCAGCACTGTAGCTTGACGGTGATGAACTGGCAGCCGAACCGTCAATTTTGACTGTTGGCGTAGTAGTAATCCCGTAAAAACTCTGTCTGCCCCAGTTGTAGGCACATGACGCTGGACCATTGTGAAACATGTATACGGGAGCGACATCACCGGATAGTACAAAAGGGTTCAAGGCATTTTTGACAGCTGACCAGCTGCCACTGCAGGAACCTCAACCTGTTTGAGTATAGTATTCCCACAGAACTACCCGCTCAGCAGCAAACGCTGATACGGTGAAAACAAAAAGTACAGTTACCAACAGTTTCATACGATGCCCCTTTCAGAAGTTTCATGAAATATATGATAAGACCAGTATGAAATCAATATCAACGGCACTTTTGCCTCTGCACTACCTGTGCTTCTGTGCTACTGTACGGGATATCTAACTGCTGAATCAGCGGTAACAAGAACGGCCTCAAGGGCACATTCGCCTGTGTATCCGGTGGCAGCCATCCATTCCTCTGCTGCATTTCGTATTCGTGCGAGCTTGACGGTATCTATTTTCTGAAGAGCCTGTTTCTCCCTGCCGGAGAGAGTTGATTTAACTTCAACAAAATAAACCACGCCTCTCTTTTTAAGAATCAAGTCTATTTCTCCGGAAGAAGAGAACCAGTTTCTCTCCAGCACGGTAAAACCGAGGTTGCTGTAAAACAGCGCCGCTCTATACTCGGCTGCTTTTCCGGTATCGGGAGCATCAAGTGGAAACAGTGACATCTGGCCGGTCTGATACCATCTGCTAAGCGGGGCGAATGACATTCTGTGGACAGGTGAAGGACCTATATTCTTGATGATTTTCAAGTGTTCCGCCGTTCCATAACCTTTGTGCCGGTCAAACCCGTACTGCGGATACCTGCGGTGAGCTTCAATCATCATGTCATCTCTGGTAACTTTTGCGATCACGCTTGCGGCGGCAATTGAAAGACTTTTCGAATCGCCCTTTACCAGAAACCTGGCAGGCACATCAAGACCGGATACACTGTTTCCGTCAATAAGAAACATGTCCGTGCGCTGGATCAGAGGGGCCATTGCCCGTTTGAAAGAAGTTCTTACCGCCCAGGCCATACGATTACTGTCTATCTCCGAAGAAGAAACAATGCCAAGAGAAATCTGTCGGGCAGCATCTTCTATAACCGGCTTCAGCTGTCTTCGAACTCTGTCTGTCAGCTTCTTGCTGTCGTTGAGAACCTCGTGATCAAAGTCCTCACGCATCACAACAGCACATGCAACAAGAGGGCCTGCAACAGGCCCCCTTCCCGCTTCGTCCAGACCGGCAATCACACCGTACTCCAGTCTGTAACTCTGATCAAAAAGAAAACGTTCAGACAATTTACTTCTTGAACACTCTGCGCTCTTTGATCCTTGCTGCCCGGCCGGTTTTCTTTCTGAGGTAGAACAGCTT
>QNDR01000119.1 GCA_003646025.1 Candidatus Fermentibacterota bacterium | reverse complement strand
TATCATCTGTATAAACGGTGCCGCTGCCAGGCTCTGCAGCCCGGGAGACAGAGTAATAATTCTTCAGTTCGCCTGGTTTGATATGGACGGAGATACCGTTACCGAACCTGCAGTTGTTGTTGCGGATGATTCCAACCTCAACCCCCGGAAGCTCACATGATTACTGCAGCGGTGATTCTTGCCGCCGGTATGGGAAAGAGAATGAAGTCCGATCTGCCCAAGGTGCTGCATCCCGTTCTTGCAAAGCCCATGGTGGAAAGGGCTGCCGGGGTTGCTGAAGCGGCAGGAGTCACAGAGGTAACAGTTGTAACAGGCCACGGCAGAGACATGGTAATTCCACTGCTGGAAGCCCATGGCTGGAACTGGGCTGTTCAGAGCAGCCAGCTTGGAACTGCACACGCTGTAACCTGCGCACTGCCTCAGGTGGAAAATGCCGACGAGGTGGTGATTCTGATGGGTGATGTGCCCCTGCTTCGCAGGGAAACTGTAGGGGAACTTATCCAGGCCAGGAGACAGGCGGATGCCGCACTGGCAGTACTCACCACCACACCTCCCGATGTTTCCGGTTACGGAAGGGTAATTCTTGACGGCGAGGGCAGAATCGACAGAATTGTTGAAGACAGGGATGCAACAGTAGAGGAAAAGCAATGCAGGGTCATAAACACGGGAATAATGGTTTTTGAAGGCAGTGTTCTCGCAGAGGTACTTTCAGGGATAGGTAATTCAAATGCACAGAACGAATACTATCTTACCGATGCTGTGGAGGTAGTTTCCAGAATGGGCAGAAAGGCTCTTGCCGTGTTCACGCCGAACTGGCAGGAGGTTGCCGGGGTGAACAACCCGCTTCAGCTTGCGGCATGCACTTCAGAAATGAAACGCAGGATTGTGGAGAACCACCTTCTTGAAGGTGTTGTAATCCCGGATCCGGAATCGGTTTGGATCGAAGACGATGTGGTTATCGGCAGAGGTGCGGTTATAGGCCGTAACTGCAGGCTTTCCGGGGATACAGTTGTTGGTGCCGGAGCGGTTATCGGGGATGGTTCGATAATAGACTGTGCCATGATAAAACCCGGTGAGACCATTGAAGAGTACTCAATTATCGGAGTGGACTGATGACACAGAGGTTGTGGGCGCCATGGAGACATGATTACATAACATCACCTGGAGCAAAAACAGATAAGTGTGTTTTCTGCAGAATAGGTGAAGATGATTCTTCCCTGAACAGAGAAAACCTGGTTCTTCTCCGGGGAGAACACTGTTTTGTTGTTCTCAACAGGTACCCGTATATCAACGGTCACCTGATGATAGTTCCGTTCCGTCACGCAGGCGATCTGTCGTCACTGAATAAGGCAGAGAGAACAGAGATCATGGACCTTGCCGTACAGGCTGAACGGGCCCTTGTAAAGGCCATGCACTGCCAGGGACTGAACGGAGGATGGAACATCGGTTCTGCCGGAGGAGCCGGCATACCCGGTCATCTGCATTTTCATATTCTTCCCAGATGGAACGGTGATACAAACTTCATGACCACTGTAGGGCAGGTGAGAGTTGTGTCTCAATCACTGGAGCGCGCATACGAAGCACTCTCGCCGCTGTTCGGAGGATCTGAGTGAAGAAACGGTCATCCAGGCGAAGGAAGAAGAAAAAGATACTGCCGGTGGTGCTGGTTTCCCTGGCGGCAGGCTGTCTGATAACTCTTGCCGTGGTGTATTCCCCGTCATGGTTCCAGACGGAGCGTGTTCCCGCTGCACTGGGATCAGTGTTTCACTTCAACGATTCCACACCTGCACCTGACACTATTCTTATTCAGGTAAGAAACGGTGCCGGTGTTTCAGAGCTTGCCAGGTGGGCGCAGGATTTCCTGGAAACCAGAGGAGGGGATGTTACCTTCTACGCACCGGGTCCGCCGCTGAATGCGGAGGAGATGGACTATGCCGTTACGGTGATTATTTCCCATGATACCTCTTTCGCGGCGGCAAGGGCGGTAGCTGAGGTTATCGGTGTTGGTGATTCTTCCATAGTAATGATGCTGCCTGCCCCGGGGCAGACCTCACCTGTTGATGTAACAATTATTCTGGGAAGGGACAGAGACGACACTTCGGATTTTTTACCATACAAGGACTGAACCCCGTATGTCGGGAACAGAAGCGGAGGAATTTTTGAGCACAGACAAGCAACAGCCGGATGTACTTCAACAGATAGTGGACGCCGTTCATCAGAGGCATGGATACGATGTTCTGGCACTGGATATGACTGAGTATCCGCTGACCATGGATATCTTTCTGTTGACATCGGCAGACAACAGAATACAGAGCAGAGCCATTGCCGACCATGTAGAAAGAACTGCCAGGAAGCTGGGCTGGAAACTTCATCACAAGGAGGGATACAGCGAAGGAAGCTGGATCCTGCTGGATTTCATCGATCTGGTGGTCCACATCTTTCTCCCTGATGTAAGAAAGTACTACAACATAGAGTCACTGTGGAGCGATGCTCCAGTGATGAAATTTGAAGATAAACAAACTATTGAAGACAATGAGGACTTTACTTTTGAAATCGCCCCTTCAGATTAGAACCGGTCTTGCCGCCGCCATGAAAGCGGCGCTTGAAGATACATTTCACGCTGTGAATCCTCAGATTGAGGTGGTGCCCTCACGGAACTTGTCATTTGGCGATCTGGCGTGCAGTTCTGCAATGCCGCTGGCAGGGAAACTGAAGAAGTCTCCCAGAGAAATCGCAGATGTGATGGCTGAGGGAATAACAAGCCGTTTCCCACAGGTGGAAAAGGTAACAGTTGACGGTCCCGGCTTTCTCAACATTACACTGTCGGGGGAATACCTTGCTCAGTTTACATCAGCGGTTGCACTGAAAGGTGCCGGTCAGTTCATTCCCCGGGCGGGAGAGGGTAAAACCGCTCTTGTGGAATTCGTCAGTTCCAACCCCACAGGTCCTCTTACAGTCGGTCACTGTCGTCAGGCGGTGCTCGGTGACGCGGTTTCAAGGCTGCTTGAGGCTGTGGGCTGGAAAGTACAGCGGGAATACTACTTCAACGACGCGGGAAGACAGATGGACAAACTGGCGGAGTCGCTTGCCGCCAGGTACATGGGACTCCTGGGTGTTTCAATGGATATTCCCCAGGGAGGCTATCAGGGAGACTACATAGTTTCATGGGCGGAACAACTGAGAGAAGAAAAGGGAGATCTGCTGAAGTGGCCTGAGCAGATGAAACTGTTCCGGGACTATGCAGGAAGCAGAGCGTTCACTCTGATAAGCGATGACCTGAAGCTTCTGGGTATTACATTTGACAGGTATTTTGCCGAGAGCGAACTTATCCCCGAAGCTGTAGAGGAAACAATAGAGCTTCTGGAGCAGAAGCAGCTTGTCTACCGCGACAGAGAAGACCCCCGGAAGATATGGCTGAAGCTGTCTGAAATCGGCCGGCCAGATGACAGAGTGATTATGCGCGAAGACGGTTCCTATACATACAGAATGCCTGATATAGCTTATCATCTGAACAAGTTCCGCAGGGGTTATGATCTCATTGTAGACATCTTCGGCTCCGATCACATAGACACATGCAGGGATGTAGAAGCTGTTGTTGGAGAACTCATCGGGAAAGATGAAGTTTCCAGCAGACTTCGAATAATTCTTCACCAGTTTGTTACTCTGCTTAGAGGCGGAGAAAAGGTAAAGATGTCCACCAGGGCAGGCAACTTCGTTACTCTCCGTGATCTGGTTGACGAGGTAGGCTCCGCCGATGTCGTCCGCTACATCTTTCTTACCAGAAGAGCTGAAGCTCATATGGATTTTGACCTTGCAGTAGCAGCCGCGGACAACGAAGAGAATCCGGTGTTCTATGTTCAGTACGCTTTTGCCAGAATCGCAGGGATTCTTAGAAAGCTTCCCGACGCCGAAAGTCTTGTTGTGAAGGATTCCAAACTTCTGCTGTCTGCGCTTTCAGGAGAGAGGGAAAGAGACCTGATGAGACTTCTGGAGACAATACCACTCAGAGTGGAAGCGGCAGCCACAGCTCTGGAACCAAACAGGATTCCGGATATGCTGGCTGAAGTTGCCCGGGGCTTCCACGGGTTTTATCAGCACCACAAGGTTGTTGACCCGGGAAACATGGAGACAACCGCGGCCAGGCTTACGCTGTGTATGGCTGTGCGTACCACACTGAGAGATTTATTAACAATTCTCGGGGTCGACGCCCCGGAAAAAATGTAGAGAGGAACAGTCTATGTCTGTTCTTGTAGTTGGTTCTGTTGCCCTTGATACGCTTACCACTCCTGCGGGAAAGGTTGAGGACACTCTCGGGGGGTCTGCGGTTTACTTCGGCCTAGCAGCTGGTCAGCTTTCGAGAGTCCGCATTGTCGGGGTTGTAGGCCCTGATTTTCCCAGCAGGGAGAAGAGTTTTCTTAAAGACAGAAATGTTGATATAGAGGGTTTAACCATAGGGCGCGGTCCCACATTCAGGTGGGAGGGTGTTTACGGTCCTGATTTCGGGGATGCAAAAACCATCAGAACTGAGCTGGGCGTGTTTGCCAGTTTTGAACCGGTTCTTCCGGAAGACTACAGGGAAACTCCCTTCGTGTTCCTTGCCAACATCGATCCTGACCTTCAGCTTCGGGTTCTCGATCAGGTGAAAACCCCCACATGGATCGCTATGGATACCATGAACCTGTGGATTGAACACAAAAAAGATGTTGTTCTGAAGGCTATTAAAAAGGTTGATCTGCTGTTTGTGAATGCTTCAGAGGCCAGACAGCTGTCCGGTTCCAGCGATCTGTTCAGAGCAGGCAGATACATACTGAAACGCGGTCCCAGATTTCTTGTGATCAAACTGGGAGCAAGCGGTGTGATGGTTCTTGGGGGACCCCAGCCGTTCCTTCTTCCTGCCTGTCCTGTTAAGAAGGTAATTGACCCAACAGGCGCGGGAGACAGCTTTGCCGCTGGAATGCTTGGTTTCCTGGCAGGTATAGGGGGAGAACTCACCTTCAGGAACATTACACGAGGGCTGTGTTACGGTTCTGTAACTGCCAGCTTCGCTATAAGCGGGTTCGGCGTTGAAGCCCTCCGTAATCTGGGAAAGAGTGAAATTGATGAAAGGCTCAATTTCTATCTTTCCACCAACCAGCTTGACAGGATAACAGAATGAGCGGGATAGACTACAGAGACAGCGGTGTCAACATAGATGAGGGTCTTCTTGCGGTAGACCTGATGAAAAAGGAAGTTAAGAAAACTTTCAACGAAAATGTTCTCTCTGAACTTGGCCACTTCGGCGGGCTCTTCAAAGCGGGTTTTCCAGGCATGACTGAACCTGTTCTTGTTGCCAGTATGGACGGTGTCGGTACGAAACTGAAGGTGGCGGCACTTAAGAACGATTATTCCACAGTGGGCCGTGACCTGGTGAACCACTGTGTAAACGATATTCTTGTTCAGGGCGCCCACCCTCTTTTCTTTCTTGACTACATTGCCTGCGGAAAGCTTGATGCATCTGTTGCCGCAGACATAGTTACAGGTCTTGCCAGGGCGTGTTCCGAGAACGGTTGTGCTCTGCTCGGCGGCGAAACAGCCGAGATGCCGGGTTTTTACAACACCGGAGACTATGATGTCGCTGGAACTATCATTGGTGCCGTGGACAGGGGTATGATAATTGACGGAACTGCAGTTGCTCCAGGCCATGGAATAGTAGGGCTTCCGTCAAGCGGCCTGCACACAAACGGTTACTCCCTGGCCCGCGCGGTTCTGTTTGAAAAAGCGGGTCTGACAGTTAACGACCACCACAGCATTCTTGGTGATGACACTGTGGGGGAAGCTCTTCTCAAGGTACACCGAAGCTATCTGAAGCAGGTAAAACCTCTGCTTGAACAGGGGCTTGCAACGGGAATGGCTCATATAACAGGGGGAGGTATTCCCGGAAACCTGATCAGAATACTGCCAGACGGCTGTGGCGCCTCTATTACCCCCGGGTGGGCAGTACCGCCTGTGTTCAAATTGATAAAGGAGCTCGGTGGTATTGCTGAAGTAGAAATGCGCAGGGCGTTCAACCTGGGTGCAGGTTTTCTGATTGTGACCCCGGAACCGGAAAAGGTTATCGAGCTGCTCAGACAGGCAGGGGAGAAGCCATTCCATGCCGGTGTGATAACACAG
>QNDR01000118.1 GCA_003646025.1 Candidatus Fermentibacterota bacterium | reverse complement strand
GCCAGAAGATACTACCTTGATATTCGACAAAGGCAACAACTCGCCCGCCAATTTCGAGATGATTGATTCGATGAAGCTGAAGTTTGTAGGATCGGTAAAGCTTGGAGAGCATAAGGAACTTATGCAGATATCCAACAGCGATAAACGATTCGAGTCCTGTGATGCGGAGGGCCTTGATGGCACAAAAGCCTTCCGTGTAAAGAAAACCGTTTACGGAAAGGAACGCGTTCTTGTGGTGAGCTACAACCAGAATCTGTTCGATGCCCAGTGGTTGACCTTGCAGAACGACATCAGTAAAGCCATTGAGCGTCTCGCGGCGTTGCAGCAGAAGCTGCGTGATCGGGCGATGGGGCTAATCAAAAAGGGCCGGACACCTACAGTGGCATCGGTAGAAAAACAGTGTAAACACATTCTCAGTCGTCAGCATATGAAACAAATGATCACAACGAAGATTCAGGAAGGGAAGGAAAAGATTCCGGAACTTGAATATGCTCTTGACTCAGCAGCGCTATCAACACTCGCAGATACTCATCTGGGCAAGAACATCATTATCAGCAATCGTGAATCGTGGGATGATTCCCGGACCCTAAAAGCCTATCGCAGCCAGTTCATCATTGAGAATGTATTCAAGGAGATGAAAGACCGCACGACCGGAAGCTGGTGGCCTCTGAACCACTGGACTGATTCGAAGATCAGAGTGCACGGTCTCTACTGCACTATTGCTTTGCTCCTAAGGGCATTGATGTTGCGGAGGGTAAAATCTGCAGGGATTACTCTCTCAATGAAGCGCCTTATGTCGGAGTTGGACAACATGCGGCAGGTCGTCAATATCTACCCAAAGAAGCGTCGGCAGAAGATTGAACGAAAACAAGTGGTGCTGAGCAGAACATCTGAACTTCAGGACAAATTGATCGATACTCTCGAATTGAAAGAAGATCAGAATAAACTTTTAGGGTAAGGATTGTAATTGCGGTACTTGTTGTGAGTAAGTATGATACAGCGATGTTAAATCATAACTAGGAAACTCGGGCTAGTCATGCACAACAAACAGAGCATATCTGTACTGTTGACAACGGCACCGTATTGGTTAACTTAGTAGCTTAGATTGTTCACTTATTCGCCGGAGGGAGGTCGTCGTGGCAATTACACCAACCCAGATGAACTACATACGCAAACTCCTGGCCCAGAAAGCCACAGGACGGGCTGCCATTGCGATCAGCAAGATTCACCCTGCAGACATTGCAGACCTGTTCTCTGTAAACCTCACACCGGCTGAAAAAAGAATGCTGGTGGACATGCTGTTCAGTCAGCTGAAAGCAGGAGATGTTCTTGCCGAACTTCCCGATTCTCTTCTCACAGAGGTTCTTGAAGACATAGACGACAAAAGTATCGCCAGAATTCTTAAAAGACAGGATCCGAACGACGCACTGCAGTTTCTGTCACAGATCTCAGAAGAGCGTCATGAAGCCATACTCAAACTTCTTCCAGACACAAACCGCTATCGCATAGAACAGCTGATGATCTACCCTGAAGACAGCGCAGGCCAGCTTATGGCTTCCAGCTACATGGTGGTTAAACCTGAATTTACTGCCTCTGAAGCAGTTGAGCAGATAAGAAATCAAAGTGAATCGGTGGATGTTCCGTTCTATGTGTACGTGGCAGATGAAGACAACAGACTTATGGGTGTGGTTCCCCTGAGAAGGCTTGTAACCTGCCCTCAGGACACTTCTATCCGCGAACTGATGGTGGAGGACCCCTTCACAGTTGATGCTGACAGCGACAGCGAAGACGCCGCAGTAATAGCTCGAAAATATGACATTATGGCGGTACCTGTGGTTGATGACAGTCATCATCTGCTTGGAGTTATCCCTGGAGACTCTCTTTTTGAAGTTATGGAAAAGGAAGCCACGGAAGACATGTACCGTATGGCCGGTCTCTCCGAAGATGACAGCATATTTACACCTGTTCCAACTGCCTTCAAACAACGGTTCCCCTGGATTCTTGTAAACCTGGTAACCGCTTTTATAGCATCAACAGTTGTTCGTGCCTTTGAAGGAACCATAGCACAGTTTGCGACCCTTGCGGCATTTATGCCTGTTGTTGCCGGCATGGGAGGCAACATCGGCAATCAGTCTCTGGTTGTTATTACCAGGGGTATAGCCCTCGGTGAACTTGATTTTACAAGTGCCAGAAAGGCTCTGTTCAAAGAATCCACTCTTGGAACACTCTTGGGCCTGGTAGCAGGAACAGTAGCGGCATCAGTTGCGTACTTCACAGCCAGTGATTCCACCAGCGCACTGTCTCTGGGAATTGTGATCTTTGTCTCCATAGTTGCCAACATGGCTCTTGCCGGGCTGCTCGGTGCGGGAATACCGCTTATGCTGCGGGCACTGGGCAGAGACCCTGCTCTGGGAAGCAGTATTCTTCTAACCGCCTGTACCGATTCTCTGGGATATCTTCTACTGCTCGGGCTTGCTCTGAAGATAATGATGTAATCTGTTCATGGAACACAATCTCACCACTCTGGAAATAAACAAATTAATCGACGGACCAGTATCAAACCCCCATTCAATACTGGGAATGCACCCTGTAGAATCAACAGGTGGTGTCTGTGTAAGAGCCTTCTGCCCTGAAGCAGTCTCCATGCGTCTGGTTACCGCCTCCGGTGTCATGGAAATGAAAATGCTTGACCAGCGGGGCTTCTTCGTCTGGGTATCCACGAAACCGCAGGGATTATTCTCATATCAGCTGAAAATTACACTGAAAGACGGTTCATCCTGGCAAACAGCTGATCCCTACTCTTTTCTTCCGCAGTTTGGAGAGATGGATCTTCACCTTTTCAACAGCGGAAAACACCTCGAGCTTCACAGAAAAATGGGTGGAAGAATCTGGAAAGTCGGCGAGACAACAGGAACACTGTTTACTGTCTGGGCACCAAATGCCCTTGCGGTAAGTGTTACAGGCTCTTTTAACAACTGGAACAGCACTAGACATCCAATGAGAACGCTGGGCGCAAGCGGAATCTGGGAGCTGTTTATTCCAGGTGTTTCCTGCGGTGACTACTACCGGTATCTGATCACGGCGAAAAACGGAACAAAACTTGAAAAATCAGACCCGTATGCTGTCTGTTTTGAAAAAAGACCTGGTAATTCCTCTGTTGTAGAGGATCCGTTCTCCTACACCTGGTCGGATGAAAACTGGATGACCCGGAGAAGAAACAGCAGCACCTTTGACGCTCCGGTTTCCATCTACGAACTTCATGCCTCTTCATGGACCAGAAAGGGTAATGACTTCAACTCCTGGGGCGACCTCGCACAGTGGCTCATTCCTTACGTAAAAGACTTGGGATTCACGCACATAGAGCTTCTTCCGGTTATGGAACACCCGCTTGACGAGTCATGGGGTTATCAGGTTACCGGATTTCTGGCTCCAACAAGCAGAATGGGAACACCGTGGGAATTCTGCCAGTTTGTAGACAGCTGCCACAGGGCAGATCTCGGTGTAATTGTCGACTGGCCGCCTGCGCACTTCCCCGCTGACCAGTGGGCACTTGCGAAGTTTGACGGAACCTGCCTCTACGAGCACGAAGATCCTAAAAAGGGGTATCACCCGGACTGGAACACACTGATCTTCAACTACGGAAGAAACGAGGTAAGGAACTTCCTTTACGCCAGCGCCTTCCAGTGGCTGGACACATTCCATGCAGACGGAATCAGAGTAGATGCAGTGGCCTCGATGCTGTACCTGGACTATTCACGGAAGGATGGTCAGTGGATACCCAACAGATACGGAGGACGGGAAAACCTTGAAGCCGTTGAGTTTCTGAAAGAACTGAACCACTACGCAGGAACTCTGTTTCCCGGTACCATGATGATTGCTGAGGAAAGCACAGACTGGTCAGGTGTTACAATACCACCGGACAAAGGCGGGCTGGGTTTTCACTTCAAATGGAACATGGGCTGGATGAACGATACCCTTGAGTTCTTCAGAGCTGATCCTGTGTACAGAAAACACATGCTCAACAAGATAACATTCAGTGCTGTGTACGCCTGGAGTGAGAACTACATCCTTCCCCTTTCCCACGACGAGGTTGTTCACGGAAAGGGTTCTCTGCTGAACAAAATGCCTGGCAGCCCGGAAGAAAAGCAGGCCAACCTCAGGCTTCTTGTGTGCCTTCAGTGGTTTTTCCCCGGCAAGCAGCTGCTTTTCATGGGTGGAGAAAGAGCTCAGGATACAGAATGGAATCACTCGATCAGCCTTCCGGAAGGCGGAACCGAAATGAGAGAATTCGTCTCTTCGCTGAATCGTTTCTACCTTGATCACCCTCAGCTGTTCAGAAGTGACTGTACGCCGGAAGGATTCCAGTGGGTAGATTTTTCCGACACGGATTCCACAGTGGTTTCCTTTTTAAGAAAAACACAGGGAATGAAACCGCTTCTGTGCATCTTCAACATGACGCCGGTGCAGCGGTACAACTACAGAATTGGCGTGCCTGAAGAAGGGACATGGAGCCTGGTTTTCAACAGCACACTGCCCTTTACTGAAACGAAGACATCTGAATCGGTTCCCCGGCACGGTTTCAGCAGCTCAATTGAAGTAACTCTGCACCCTCTGTGCTGTTCGGTATACACAGTCTGCTGAACCTGTATCCTGACTGCCTGGCATTTGCCTTATAATCAGAATAAGGAGGCTGAGATGAAATTCCACACAAAGTACCTGTGGTTCAACACTCCGGAGCGGGTCAGTTTTATAAACATTACTCCGGATGTGGAAGAAGAACTGCATTCCAGCGGTATACAGGAAGGGCTGTGTCTTGTTAACGCCATGCACATCACCGCCAGTGTGTTCATCAACGATGACGAACCCGGGCTTCACAGCGACTACCGGCGATGGCTGGAAGAA
The DNA here is from genome assembly GCA_003646025.1 of Candidatus Fermentibacterota bacterium. Taxonomy (GTDB): domain Bacteria; phylum Fermentibacterota; class Fermentibacteria; order Fermentibacterales; family JCC-6; genus Sabulitectum. The sequence goes on along the minus strand of QNDR01000118.1, from coordinate 1,315 downwards.
CTGGCTCCCCACGACCCCTCAAGGTACAGCCACAACCTCACAGGTGAGGACAACGGTGACGCCCACCACAAAAGACAGATAATGGGCAGAGAAGTTGTGGTGGCAGTGAGTAGGGGAAAACTTGATATGGGTCCATGGGAACAGATCTTCTACGGAGAATTTGACGGCCGCAGAAGAAAGAGAGTAATGGTCAAAATCATAGGAGAGTGAGGTGCTTCAGATGCGTAGTATCCTGTTAACAGGAACAGTATTACTGCTGTTCGGGGCGTGTGGGAATACAGGGACACAGAACATACCCGGCGCTGTTTACCCGCCATCGATAAGTGTCACAGGCGTGGGTACGGCAACTGGTGTAGCCGATATGGCTGTAATCAGCTTCAGCATAGATGTTTCCAATTCAGATGCTGAAACAGCTTTGGATGAAGCGGCCGGGCTTGCTGAAAGTGCAATTGATGCAGCAGTTGAAGCCGGAGTATTGGAAACGGACATAGAGACCACAGGCTACAACCTCTACATGGAGGAAGAGTACGACTACAACACCTACGAGTACACTGGAAACAATATCTTTCATCTTACACATTCCTTCAGTGCGAAAGTAAGAGATATCGATCAGGCTGGAGATGTACTGGCAGCTCTTGTTGAAGGCGGAGCAACATCTGTTAACGGTATCAACTTCACCATAAGCAACAGAGATGAGCTTATCGCCGAAGCCAGGGAGCTTGCCATCGCCGACGCAAGAAACACAGCAGAACAGCTCGCTGAAGGGCTGGGAATTTCCGTTGGAGAACCAGTCAGTATAAGTGAGTGGGTAGACTACTACGGTGGATACGACAGCTACAGTTACGGTGGTATGACTGAAGGTTCCTACTACGATGCTCCACCGATCTCTCCGGGAAATTCCTCCATCACTTTGAATGTATCAATTTCCTTTGGAATCGAATAGTTGACAGTTCTTCTCGCAATTCTGGCGGGGTTCTTTACAGCCCCGCCGGCAGACATGGATTCAACACTGACCGTGCTGAAAGACACCCTTACAGCGGCTTCCCCTGCGGCTCTCGGTGAGTTTTTTGCAGAAATAGGCCTTGAAGCTGCTCCCGATGAAATTCTGCTGTGGAGCAGTGACAACTTCTGTGAACTACTCATGGAGTTTTCCGACCTGGCTCCCGATTCCGGCACACCGGACTCTCTGTACCCTCTTCTAGACGGTCTTCCCCTTCATCTGCTCACAGATACAGGGGATTAATTTATTTCGTACCAGATATGCCTCCTGAGTATGGGACCGGTTTCTTCAGCATATCTTTCAGACCACTGATGC
>QNDR01000117.1 GCA_003646025.1 Candidatus Fermentibacterota bacterium | reverse complement strand
GGTGCCCATCGATATTTTTCCTGAAGAATTTGCCGGACTTCTGGAAACATCAAGGTATTCTTTGCGAGATACCATTGACAACATATGCCTGCTTGAAATGTACACTCCGCTGCAGGAAGACACCATCCGGACAGAAATACCTGTTCGTTCGGAGGTTGTTGCTCAGTTGTTTGACCGAGGAAGAAGAGAGATACAGCGGAATCAGATGGTTTACTGAGCCAGCTTTCCGGATAAATGCGGGTTTACGAGGTTGGATCTTCCGGAAATGGTCTTGCTGTGAAGCTTGTTATTTTGCTATAGTGCAGTTGTATCGGGGACTAGCGAGGTGCTTTATGGATAATGAAAGAATAGTGGATTATTGGCTTTCGGAAGGTTGACCAGCAGGCTCCACGATTGCATAACCTGCTCAGACTGGCACTGGAAGCGGGTATAGAAGTAACAAACGAACAGAAGCAGGTGCTGATAAGAATCACGGCCTTCAATCTGGAATCCAGATACCCGGACTACAACAGGGAATTCAGGAAAAAGTGTACACCTCAGTTTACACGGCAGGAGCTGGTACAGATAGAGGAGATATTCAAATGGTTGAAATTGAAGCTGTAGTTTTGGAGAATGTACAGCTGTTTTTAAGCAAGCTTCGCAGGGCAGGTTTTATAGTAGTAAAGGCATACATTTTCGGTTCCTATGCAAACGGTTCGGCTGATGAATGGAGTGATATTGATATCGCTGTTGTTTCGCCACAGATTGGAAATGACCGTTTTAATGAGAGGATAAGACTCACCGAGCTTGCAGCAACTGTTGATGTGCGGCTGGAGCCGCTGCCGTTTAACTACGACAGTTTTGTTGAAGAAGATCCTCTCGTACGACAGATAAAAACAGAAGGTATCGTTGTAGCGTAATTACTCTTACTGTTGTGTCGTTTACAGAGTCAAAAACAGCTTTAACTGAGTCGCACGGTCAGGTCATTCCTCCCCCTGGCAATCGGATGTTTCATCAGATTCATTCAGCACCGGCAGTGAATTCTGTTCGTTAAGCAGGGAGTTGTCTTCAAGAACCTGTTTCAGTGTCTCCATTGACCAGTTGCCCTCATGTCTGCCTATACCCTCCATAAAAAGGGGAAAGTGAACGAAGTAGATGGGCTCATCCCCTATGGTGGCGGTGTACTTTCCATTCACTACAACAGCGAAGGGGAAATGTGTTTCCGGTAGACTGTATCTCTGGATGATCTCTTCTGAAGCAGAGTCAGTTATTACGTGGTATCTAACAGTGTACTCATCAGCAAATTCTGCAAGAACTGAATCGACTTCTGTGAGAGTCTGCAGTGACGGTGGCATCTGTTTGTAAAAAATGTCAATTGTGTTTGCAATCGGTATGGCTGACAGTGTAGCGAGCAGTATCGTAAACACTATTCTTTCCTTTCGTTATCTGGATAATCAGAGTTTCATCTGTGTCTGGCTGGTATCTGAGCTACTATCATTCCCGCGAACATAAGTGTGGCGCCTGAGAGCTCTGTCGGGGTAAGGCTTTCTCCAAGAACCATGCTTCCTCCTATGGCGGCGAATACGGCTTCAAGACTCATTATTATTGCAGCCGGTGCCGGCCTGACATTTTTCTGGGCGAATATCTGTATGGTAAAAGCGATACCAACCGAAAGCAATCCGCTGTAGGCCAGCGGGAGCCAGGCTGCTGTTGTGCCGCTCCACGATTCTTTCAGGATAAAGGCCGCTGCTGCACTGAGAACTGTTACCGTGGTAAACTGAGCGACGGCAAAACCGCCGGGGTGGTATCTGTCTGCGTACTGGCCAATAAGCCTTACATGAACTGCCCACATCACTGCGCCAGCAAGAACAAGTATATCTCCCGGGTTAACCGATCTGAACCCCTGTGAGAAACTAAGCAGCCAAAGACCTGCCAGTGAAAGCAATATGCCTGTCCAGAGAGTTTTCCCCTCTCGGTGACCGGTGAAAAGGCCGAGAACAGGAACAAAAACAATGTAAAGACCGGTGATGAAACCGGCTTTACCTGCCGTGGTGAAAACAACTCCCCACTGCTGGAGAGATGCCCCTGCAAACAGGATCGCTCCTGCAAGAATCGCCTGGGGAAGGTAGCTGAGGCTTATGTGTTTTCTGAATACAGGAAAAAGAACAAGCGCGCCCAGACCAAACCGGATGGTGTTGAAGGCCATTGGACCGAGATGGTCCATTCCCGCTCTCTGGGCCACAAAGGCAAAGCCCCAGATTGCAGCTGTGAGAAGAAGCAGTAATCTGGAGGATTTTGTTGAAGGCAACTCTAACCGCCGGAGATAAGGTGAATCACTTTGACATCCGCCATGTCGGGAACGGTTGTTGTGGCGTAGTCCGCCCGTTTAACCAGAGTGCCGTTTATTTTTGTTACAAGCATTTTGAATTTGTAGTTCTTCATTTTAAGGATATCATCAACTGTCATTCCCTCGTGCCACTGGAGCTTGTCACCGTTTACAGTTACCATGAAACATCCTTTCAGGTTCATTGGAATATATCACTGCCGCCGGGGTAACATCATCGTAACTGGTGTAACTCTTGAAAGGAGAAGGAAATGATAGGCGCTGTAATTGGTTTGAGTGCACTTCTGATGGTAATACCTCCGGATGATTACTCAAGAATGATTGTTATGGATGATGAAGGTGTGGTTTCAGATCTGCCCCTGGAGAATACGGAAGCTGTAATTACCGTTGACGGGTCAATACAGCTTGTCACAGTAAGGCAGGAGTACGGGAATCCGTATTCACACCCCATTGAGGCTGTTTATGTATTTCCGCTTCCTGAAAGCGGTGCAGTGTACAGTATGGATATGGAGATCGGCGACAGAACAATACAAGGCGAGATAAAGGAGAGACAGGAAGCCCAGAGGATATACGATGATGCCATCAGTCAGGGCAGAACTGCGGCTCTTCTGGAACAGGAAAGACCCAATATTTTCACACAGACTGTAGGTAACATTCTTCCGGGCGATAACATAATCATAGAGATAAAATATGCTGCTCCTGTGGGTTACAATGACGGAACATGGGAAGTTGTTTACCCTATGGTTGTCGGCCCGAGGTTTAACCCTGACGGAGTTTCAGACGCTGACAGAATTACACCGGAAATTGTTCCTGAAGGTACCAGAAGCGGATATGACATCCAGCTTTCACTGACCCTCAATCCCGGTCTGCCAATCCGGGAGTTTGAGTCACAGAACCACGCGGTAAGCACAGAGATCAGGAATGATGACAAGCTGTTTGTTCAGCTCAGCCGCGAGCACGAGATACCCAACAGAGATTTCGTGTTTACATACAGAACTGCCGGAGACGATATAGGTGCCGGCGTTGTCTCCCACAATGGAGATCTTGGCGGACATTTCATGCTGATGCTCGAGCCGGACGCCGAGGTTGATCCAGGTGACATCGCCCCTAAAGAAATATTTTTTGTTGTGGACAATTCAGGCTCCATGAGTGGTCAGCCCATGGAAGTTGCCAAAGAAACCGTGAGGCAGTTCGTACGGGGCATGAATCCCGATGACTCGTTTCAAATAATGAAGTTCAGTGAAACTGCTAGTTCCATGAGCAGAGCACCGCTGAAGAACACTTCAGCGAATGTGGCCAGGGGAATAAGCTATATAGACTCTATGTCCGGCATGGGTGGAACCATGATGATTGAAGGTGTAAGAGCCTGTGTTGGATATCCGGAAGACCCTGAAAGAATGCGCTACATCATCTTCCTCACAGACGGATACATTGGGAATGAAGCAGAGATACTGTCTGAACTCAGAACAACACTGGGTGAGCACACCAGGCTTTTCAGTATTGGTGTTGGCTCAAGTACCAACAGGTATCTCATTGAAGGTCTGGCTGAAGAGGGTAGAGGCTACGCTACCTACATAGGGCTTGATCAGGACCCGAAGAGTGCCGTTGAGGATATTTTCAACAAGATAAACAATCCCTATCTGGTGGACATAGAAATAGACTGGGGCAATCTGGATGTAACTGAGGTTTATCCCAGGGAGATACGCGATCTTTACGATGGCGAGCCACTTGTTGTTACAGGCCGCTACGGAGAATCAGGCAGAGATGAGATTACCATCACGGGAACGCTGAATGGAAGAAGCTGGGAAAGAACGATGAATGTGAGGCTTGTTTCCAGTGGAGGTACTGAAGCCGCGGATAGACTGTGGGCGAGGCGAAAAATCCACCACCTGAACCGTCTGGTTCTAGATTCAGGATTCAGAGGCAAACCGTCAGATGGGCTTATTGAGCAGATCATAGGTGTATCCCTTGACTACAGCGTTCTGTGCGAACAGACCGCCTTTGTTGCCGTAGACAGCTATGTGAGGGCAGATGGCCTTCTTCCGGAGACAATCGGCATTCCAGTTAACATGCCTGAGGGTGTGAGCTATTCCGGTGTCTTCGGTTCCTCTGCAGCTGCTCCACCGGTGTTGTACAGGTCGGTTGCCTCTTCTCCAGCCGGCACAGGCGGCGGGGCTGGGTTCAACGGTGGTGTTCAGGGCGCAATGCTTGTTGAAGAATGCATTGACATGGAAGCCGAATACGAGTATTCCCCGGTATTCACTGCTTCTCTGGTTAGTATCAGTGACTATCTTGGTGCAAGACCCTCCAGTTTCAGGCAGGTTGTTCTTGCTCTGGTTGCCGAACTGAATGAAAACAGTGATGTCCTTGCCGAGGGATCCATTACCTTTGAGATCACAGTAAACAGTTCAGGAGTAATAACCCGGATAAGAGTCAGGGAAGACACTGTGGAAGTTGATGAAGTAACGGAGATTGTGGAGAATTTCCTGGTTGGAGAAACCATTGAAGGTGCTGCCAGTGGTACATCTACGGTTGTTATAACCATTTAGAATTGTACCCGCGAAATGAAGGGGTGGCCTTTTTTGCCGCCCCTTTGTATTTTTGCCGCTAACCAAACAGAGGAGATTTGAAATGCAGCAGATGTGTCCCAGGTGTCATGAACAGTATGTGATCAAGTCAGGCATAAGCAATGTAGGCAGATATGCCGGACTGGTGGGAGTGCTTGTTGCGAACTCCACCGCGTCTTACCAGTGCCCCAGCTGCGGCAAAATTCCTATCTCGGAGTTTCCCGAAGAATTTCAGTCAAATGTAAAGAAGAAAAGAATGCTTTCTATTCTGGGCGCAGTGGTAATTCTTGTGCTGGTAGTGGCTTTCTTCGGCTGGCAGGCGATGTAGCAATTCTGTAAAGTTTCAACCGGTTTACATGTAGCGGGCTTTGTTTGTCGGGAAACTGAACCTTAATTCAGGAGAAATATTTTGATGGATGTGAAAGTAGTTTTCCCTGGCGGGAAAAGAGTAGATGCTCTGATCAACGGTTTTACAATAGAAACAGACCAGGCTGTGCAGGGTGGAGGAGAAGGTTCTGCACCTGAGCCATTCACCCTTTTTCTTGCTTCCATGGCAACCTGTGCAGGTATATATGTACTGGCGTTCTGTCAGAATCGCGGGTTGTCCACAGAGGGAATTTACCTCACCATGACAAATGAGATAGATCCGGATAAAAGGCTTATTGGCAGGGTGATAATAAATATTATTGTTCCGGATGCATTCCCTCAGAAGTACCACGCACCGCTTATCCGCTCAGCAGAGCAGTGCGCGGTGGCGAAGCATATTGAGGAAACCCTTCCGGTGTTTGCAGTTGATGTTCTTACACACTGCGAGGTAGAGTAGAGGAGTGTCCAGATGATAGTTCGCAGGTATTCCGATATCAAAGCTCAGGCTGTAGAAATGGATGGAGCAAAGGATGTTGCCAAAAGGGTGCTTGTTTCAGAAGCGGATGGCGCTCCTAATTTCATCATGAGGCAGTTCATTGTTGAGCCCGGGGGATACACTCCCTACCACACACACAACTGGGAACACGAGATATATGTGCTTTCAGGCAGGGGACGGGTTTTGAAGCACGGCGGATTCAGCGGAATTGAATCCGGGAGCGTGGTTTTTGTGGCTCCCAACGAGGAACACGGTTTTGAAAACACCGGAGATGAGCCTCTGATTTTTCTCTGTTCGATTCCGAAGTAATTTTATTAAGTGATATATGTTGTGTGGAGGAGGAGCAGGAAACCTGACCCTCCTCCTTTTTCAATTTACTAGGAGCCTGTCCGAGAATAGACATTGAGTAGTAGCGCCTCACGGACGAGATGGAAAGCGTGTCGATTGGAGAAGAATAGCAGCGCTATTTGACGATAATCGGCGCGCTTTGCAGCCGT
>QNDR01000116.1 GCA_003646025.1 Candidatus Fermentibacterota bacterium | reverse complement strand
TTGACGCAGGCGAATCCGGGACTCTTCTAAGGTTCATTACCGGTATGGCCTGCCTGCTTCCCGGTGAAACTTTGATTACCGCCGACAGCAGAAACAGACAGCGGCCTATTCTGCCTCTTCTTAATGCTCTTCGCGATCTTGGAGCCGGTATTACACAAAGCCCAGGAAGTGACGGATACCCCCTGAAAGTTAATAGTGGGCTGAGTGGAGGCAGAACAGTCATTCCGGGAGATGTAAGCAGCCAGTTTGTCAGCTCGCTGCTGATCGTGTCGCCCGGTGCCGCTGACGATGTAGAACTTGTTGTTATGAAACCCATTGTTTCATCGGGCTATATAGATATTACACTGCGGGAGATGAAGAGATTCGGAGTTACCGCGGAGAGAATACCCGGGGATGATTACGATGTGTTCCGGGTTCCCGCAGGGCAGAGGTATCAGCCGGCGGATGTTGACATTCCAGGCGACTGGAGTTCTGTAAATACACTGCTTGCGGCCTCCGCGATACTGGGCAGAGAGATTAAGGTTAGCAGGATGAGTGCAGATTCCAATCCGGGGGAATCGAAGTTTGTTTCCATACTCCAGAAAATGGGATGCAGTGTGAACACCGGTGATGGCAGTGTGTCTGTTCAGAAATCCGGCGAGCTAAGAGGGGTTGAAGTTGACATGAAAGACAGCCCCGATTCAGTTCTTACACTGATTGCAGTTGCTCTGTTCGCCAGGGGAACCACCGTTGTTAAAAACATCAGCCACCTGATACACAAGGAGAGCGACAGGATACAGAAGGTGGAAACAGAGCTGAAAAAAATAGGAGCGCACATAGAAACCACCGCAGATTCAATCACCGTCACAGGAATGAAACAGCTGTACCCTGCCGCCACAGAATCTCACAACGACCACAGGCTGGCAATGTGTCTGGGGTTGATAAAGCTCAGGAACAGAGGTATGACAGTTGAGGATGCCGGATGTGTACGGAAATCATTCCCTGAGTTCTGGAATTTTATCAGGGTGATTGACATCTGTGAAGAAGGTGAGAAATGCCTGGAGATTCCATAGGAAAGATGTTCAGAGTTACCGTGTGGGGAGAATCTCACGGTTCTTCAATCGGTGCTGTTATCGAGGGCTGCCCTCCAGGAATTGAACTTGATATAAACGAAATTCAGAAGCAGCTGGATAGAAGAAAACCAGGCGGAACCGGGCCGGTGAGTGCGAGACAGGAACAGGACAGGTTTGAGATAGTGTCAGGGCTGTTTGAGGGGAAAACAACTGGAACACCCATAAGCATAGTTATTGAGAATCAGGGCTTTGTGAAAGACAGTTACACCGGGTTGAGCAATGTTTACAGACCTGGTCACGCAGACTTCACATACCAGGCAAAGTACGGAATCAGGGACTGTTACGGAGGTGGAAGAAGCTCTGCCAGGCTCACTGCGCCTGTGGTGGCTGCAGGCGCCATAGCTGCTCAGATACTGGCAGGGGAAACTGGTTTTAGAATTCTTGCCTACGTAAAAAAGATTGGAAGTGTCAGTTCAGATATTGCTGCAGGATCTGTAGAACCTGAAGATGTACAGGGCAGTTCCGTAAATTTCCCCGACGGTGAGAAAGAAGGGGAGGTTCTTGCTCTGCTGGAGAAGTTGAAGCGGCAGGGGAACTCCATTGGCGGTGTGGTAGAATGCGTTGCGGAAAATGTGCCTGCAGGTTTTGGGGAACCTCTGTTCGATAAGCTGGACGGCGACCTGGCAAAGGTGATGGTGGGGCTCAATGCTTCGAAGGGGTTTGAGATTGGCAGCGGATTCAGTTGTGCGGAACTTACCGGTGAAGAAAACAACGATGAGTTTGCAGTTGAGAATGGAAGAATTGTAACGAAAACAAACCGTGCTGGAGGAGTACTCGGTGGGATTTCCACAGGAATGCCCATAGTGTTCCGTGTTGCTTTCAAGGCTGTCCCAAGTATTTCACTTAAGCAGAACACAGTTGATGTTAAGGAAAACAGCAGGAAGATTGAGATCGCAGGGGACCACGATACCTGCGTTGCAATCCGGGCAGTACCCGTTGTTGAAGCGTTTGCTTCCATTGTTATCTGTGATCATTTCCTGAGATACAGAGGTCAGTGTGGTGTGAAATGAACGACATGAATGAGATAGAGAAACTCAGAGAGCAGATTGATGCGGTGGACAGCGAGATAGTAAAACTTCTGAACAGACGGATTGAAATTGTTCTGAAAATCGGAGATCAGAAAGCTGCTGGCAGTCTTCCAGTTGAAGACCTTTCCCGGGAAGAGGAAATCATTTCCAGGTTGAAAACAGGCAATCTCAGTTATGAATATCTAAGAGACATTTACAAAGTAATCTTTAAGTATTCCAAGACTATACAGTAGCGTGTAGAACAGCGAAATTCAGTATTTGCTGAGTGGTTACTGTGGGTTCCGCTCTGCTCCTGATGTAATGTAAGAAAAAATAACATTGATATGATGCAAAAACTAACATAAATTAGTTGTGAGTCAAAACACAGGCTCGGTAATACACTGCAGGGAGCGTTATGGGTAAGACAGGTATTGGGCAGGAAATAAGAAAGCTTCGGGAAACCACAGGAATGTCTCAAGAGGAACTTGCTGATATGGCCGGTCTTTCAAGGCCTTCTATTGTAAACATTGAAGGCGGTAAGAGAAAGGTTTCGGCAGGAGAACTGATAAGTTTTGCTGAAATTTTCGGGCTGACTCTGGATCAACTGGTAAACCCGTCGCTGAGACCGAAGGCTGATGTTTCCGGGAAGATCCGTCTGTCACAGCCTGGCGGTGGAGTAAGAGTAAGTATTCCCCGGGAGAATTACGACAAATTCAAGGAGGTATTTCTTTACATCCTGTCAAGGATAGGGGCAGAACCCCATGTGGGGCAGACAGTCCTCTATAAGATTCTGTACTTCATCGATTTTGATTACTACGAGAAGTACGAAGAGCAGCTTATCTGAGCGGTGTATACAAGGAATCCTTACGGGCCGACACCTGTTCATTTTAAGAGACTGGTTGAAGAAATGGAGGAGGATGGGGCACTTGAGAGTGTTAACTCCAGGTATTTCATGTATCCTCAAACGAAATACCTTCCCTGCAGGAAACCGGATATGTCATTACTTACCGGAAGGGAACTTCAGCATATAGACTATGAGCTCAGTCGTCTGGGTTCAATGAACGCCAGCAGCTTAAGTGAGCTCTCCCACGGAGATACTCCATGGCTCAGTGCCGGCGAGGGTGAAGAGATAAACTACGAAATGGTGTTTTATCGAACACCGGAGTATTCGGTGAGGGAATATCCATAATGACTGAGTTTAACAGTATTCAGTTATAGGAGACAGACAGGTTCAAGGATGGCCTGAAAAAACTGCGCCGGAAATACAGAACACTTCCCGAAGACATCGAGAACTGGAAGAAGGCACTGATTGTTGCCCATTTCAGTCCTGACATTGCTCCAGAGAGTATGGGCTTTTTCCCGTTATAACATTCCGATTTACCTGGTGGATTTTTTATTGCAAAGAAGTTTGCATGCAGGTCTCTGAAGGGAAGCGGCAGCAGGTCAGGCATCAGGATTATCTATCATCTTGAAAACGCCAGTCTGAAAATCTGCCTTATAGAGATTTACCACAAGAACCAGAAGGAGAAAGAAGACTTTCAAAGGATTGTTCGCTGGCTGAAAGACGAATCTCACTGAAATATGGCAGAGAAAATTCAGAGTTGCTTCAATACAGAGAGAAATCCATCCCGGCGAGGAAGGTTTTCGGTTATGTGGTATTACATGATGCAGAACTGCATAATGCATACTTTCCGGATTGTTCCGGCTTTACCTCGGGATTAGCTGACTGTATCTTCAGTCAGGCGATTTTACTTATTTCAATAAATTCGGGGAGGGAAACTGTGAAGTATTTACCGTTGATTCTGCTTTGTTCCGTGGCGTTTGCCAGCGGAGATCTGCCGGGAATAACCGGAGACCTTGGGGCTCCCGTTGAGGTTACAGGCAGCCTGGTTGATCAGGTTTCAATAATGCCCATATGGCTTACAGGGAACGCGGAAGAAGTGGTTGAGCCACTTCCTGTGTTTGAACCGCCTTCAGAGTACACTGCAGTGGATTCTGTTGAGTGCAGATTTGTTGTTCCTGACAGAGACGGTATCTGTCCCGCAGTTGTTTCTCTTTCCGCGGGAACAGTACAGCAGACAGAAGAGATTACTCTGACAACCCAGGCTCAGCAGGCGGTAGACCTTGCTCCCGAGTGGCTGCAGAGGCATCTTATCTGGAAGCTGTCTATTCTCACAGACGCCAACCAGGACAGGTACGGGGCTCTTCTGCTGGCACACCAGGGGGAAAATATCTACGATGAACTTGCCTTTACCGTTTCCCGTCTTTCCTGGACGATTCTGGCAAATCCCAGTTTCGATGAAACACTTCTTGTAGACAATGCAGAGGGAATCTACGACCACGACCAGTACCTGAGCTATGTAAATGTAAAGGACTACGGCGGTACTGATTACTACAGCACAACCGAGTACTACACAGTTGTCGGTTCAGACACTGTGTGGGTTGAGATACCGATGGACATCTACTACAATTATGTGGTTATGCCAAAAGTGTCCGACGAAAAGCCGCTGAATGATTCCACCGTGTACGACGAGTTCTGGAGGCAGTACCTGTGGGATATGGACGACGCTGGATTTCCCGTGTTGAATCAGGTGGTTAATCAGAATGTTATGGTTTTCTGGGACACACAGATGAGGGACTGGGGATGGTCCACAACCCCTGATTTTTACGACAGCCTGCAGGCTGTTGAGATCGTCAGCAAGTGGACCCGTGCCACCCTCAACGAAGCCGCCAGCGGCAACAGGCCTATACAGCCTAACATCATCGCACACGAGCACAACGGAAACTGCGGAGAAACCCAGGATCTGCTTTCTTCAGCAGCCAGAACAATTCTGATTCCCACCGCCTGCACCATGGACATAAACGAAGACCATGTGTGGTGTGAAGTGTGGTGGGACGATGAGTGGCATGGATGGTATGTGAACACTATCAACAACCCAGGCTGTGCATTTGATGTTGATCAGGGCGGCTCCAAGGAGTGCAGCTGCATCTGGACCTGGAGAAATGACGGTTTCACATGGGACGATGTGGACATCTATTCACAGTTCTGCACTTTTACAGTAACTGTAACTGATTCCGCAGGTACACCGGTGGACAATGCCATCGTACAGATCGCAAGTGAGGGCTGGCAGACCAGCACTATCTACAGGGGAACCTGGGGGCAGACAGACCGGAACGGACAAATCACATTTAAACTTGGTAACAATCAGAACTACTACATGAGCATCTCCACCACACTTGGAAACTTCGGCAGCGGATACACTGAAGTAATTACAAACAGTATTGCAGGGCAGGCATACACCCTTGACTGGAGTCCTGAGGACCTCATGCCTGAACTTGACTACACTGAACTCAGCGAAGGCTCCTGGACTAAATACCTTATTGAGGTAAACTATGAGCTTCCTGCGGATATAATGAACGGCAGAGACTACTATGCGAATCCACGCTCCGAGTACGCTGAACCGCTGGAAAACGGAACAGCAGACTTTTTCATAGTGGATTCCGCCAACTGGGATCTCTACCAGGCAGGCGAAGAGTTTGACTGCTACGAAGTGGTTCAGGGTCAGAGTGCCGGGGAGATCTGGTTCTACGCACCTCACACCGATGACTGGCGCATCGTTTTCAGCGGTGATCGTCACCAGGGAGTTGAGACATTTGCCGAGGCGGATATCACCCTGTGGGAGCACGACGGTACAGGAATCAACGGTGGAATAGTTTCCGGTCAGACCGTTACCATTTACCCCAACCCGTGTGTGAACCAGGCATCTCTGAGTTTTGTCACTGCTGCACCGGGCAGCACGGAAATCACCGTGTACGATATTCACGGACGCGTGGTAGAGAATGTCTGCAATGAGATTCTTGAAGCAGGCAGCCACAACATTACAGTGGAGACCTCCGCTCTTTCCAGTGGTCTCTACTTTGTAAAACTCAAGGGTGAGGGTTTGAACTCAATGAGGAGTTTAACCGTTCTCAGGTAGTACCGGGATTTTTGTAACGGGGGGCAGCTGTTCCCCCGTTACATATTTTTGTTTTCATCTGCATTTACGCAGGCGGTATTTCATTTCCGGAATCAGTCTTCTTGCAAAAAATCACCGGGTTAATTATCTAAGGTCAAATACCAGGAGCTTGTCTGAGAATATGCGCTGCGTAGTTACGCCGCAGAATCGAGTCAGAATACATGCGGATTTGAAGATAATAGCAACGCTATTTGATGATGATTGGCGTGTTTTGCAGCCGTTCTTGTGGTGTCTAATGCCGATGTTGTATTTTCGGTCAAGCTCCTAGGCGCAAAGATATCAGTACCGTTTT
>QNDR01000115.1 GCA_003646025.1 Candidatus Fermentibacterota bacterium | reverse complement strand
GCTTCAACCTGGGATGTAAATGAGCTGCACCTTGCCACATTCGTTCAGTGCGCTTATCAGGCACAGCAGCACGAAGTTGAAAACTGTAACTGGGCCAAATTCCTCGATATTGAAACAGGAATAGGCGACGCAGGCTGGGAGAACAGTAACAATCTTGTTCTCTCTGTGGGACCCAATCCCTCAACTGGCAGTTTCAGCGTTACCGCAGCTGTACCGGGAAACATGAACGGAACAGTTGAAGTGTTTAACATCGCAGGAAGACTTGTTTCATCCGGCTCCATCAATGAGATGCAGAGCATCACCGTTGATGAATCAGGTATTTACCTGGTAAGGCTGTCCACCGCTGACGGTATGAGTGTTACAGAATCTGTAGCAGTTATCAGATAAGCTTAAACCTGTACAAGGTAATTTACGGGGGCGCTGAGGCGCCTCCGTTTTTTAGACGAGAGAGCTTCTAAAGCTTTCGAGAAAACGGGAAATCGGAAGCCCCATTACATTGAAGTAGCAGCCTTCCACCTTTTCAACCAGAACACAGCCAATACCCTGAATACCGTACGCTCCTGCCTTGTCCATGGGCTCTCCTGTAGCAATGTATGCCTTTATCTCCGATTCAGAAAGCTCTCTGAACTTAACCCTGGTGGATTCGGAAAAGGCAAAGGCGATTTCCCTGCTGTGCCAGGCAAGAGCCACTCCTCCGTAAACTGTGTGCCACCTGCCTGACAGGGAACTCAGCATTTCAAAAGCCTGTTCAGCGTCCGATGGTTTGCCAAGGAGAACATTGTCCTGAAATACCATTGTGTCTGCACCGAGTACAGGAGAATCAGGAAAAACGGAAGCCATATTCATAGCTTTCTTCTGTGCCCAGTGTACTACAATGTCCGCAGGGAGCCCATCCATCCGCTTTTCTTCAACGGATGAGGGATATACCCTGTGTGGAATGCCTGCTAGTTTAAGAATTTCCGTTCTCCGTGGAGACCTGCTGGCAAGCACCAGTTCTGTCTCGACAGGATACCAGAAACTCATCTGTCGACTGTATTCTCTAATGGAGAATCAACCATTACAGTTACCGGCCCGTCATTGATCAGACGAACATCCATGTGGGCACCAAAAATGCCTTCTGCAACAGGAATACCTGTTTCTCGGACCATCTGAATAAAAAGCCTGTAAAGTATACCTGCTGTTTCAAAATCGGCAGCCTTTACAAAACTGGGTCGTTTGCCTTTTCTTGTGTCGGCATGGAGCGTAAACTGACTTACAACAAGTATCTCACCTGAGATATCCCTTACCGACCTGTTCATGTTGCTGCTGTCATCGGGAAAAATCCTGAGCCCTGTGAGCTTTTCAGTCATCCACTGGAGCTCTTCAGGGGTATCTTCCCTTCTAAAACCGACAAAAACGAGAATACCTCTGCCGATCTTTCCGCTGACAATTCCGTCTGCCGAAACATCCGCTTCTGACACCCGCTGAACCAGGGCTTTCATCAGATTTCTTCACGGAGAGATGACGGGATACCTGGAAAAACCGCTATAACAGTTCCTGCAATGGAACCGAGACCCAGAGCAACTCCCAGCTCCTGACCAATTCTTGCCAGGCGCAGAAGCGTTCTGTTGCCGGTCTTCAGAGCCAGAAGTCTGGCAAGGCAGCCGGAAACAAGAAGAAACACGCCAGCCCACCTTATGTACATATGACCGGAAAAATTTGTCAGTTCAAGAAGAAAAGTATCAAGTGCACTCACAAGAAGAACTGCATACAGTGTAATCCTGGAAAAATCGGTGTCGCGTACACTCTCCAGGATAGACCACAGCATGTAGATGCCTATTGTCGCCAGAGTTGCCTGAAAATTCGGATCATCCATGGGGAGCAGGGAAAGATCAATAACACCAAAGTACGCCAGGCCGGCAATTACCACCAGCGGCACAAGAATTCTTACCAGTCTGTTGTTCAAATCAATCCTCTTCCATGCCCCTTACAAGGGCCAGATTAAGCATTTCAACCGATTCACCTGTTTTGAGAAGCCCTATATACTGTCCGGAGGCAACAGGTTCTCCGTCCAAGTTCAGACCATTCCAGTAAAAAGCCTGACCGGGAAGTGGCGCTCTGTAGCAACCGGGAGATACAGAGGTTCTTTCCCGATAAAAAACTCTTTCATTTGCAAGAGAGAATATCGTAAGAGAGACATCTGAAGCGGTATCAGCGACATCAAACCCTATGTAAAATTCGCTGGAGGACGGGTTCGGATAAACAGAAGGCGGCTGGGAAGAATTCAACGGATCTACATAGACTGTAACCTCCACCCCGTATTCCCCAAGAACACCCTGAACGGGTATTGGTGTTCCCTGGATACCTGTGCAGGTTACGGAAAAGTTGCCAAAGCCGCCGGGCTCCACCGCAAAAAAGCCCATGTCGTTTGTGATAGCCTGAATATGGGTGCCCGATTCCATGGTTATCTGTACAGTACACTGCACAACAGGTTCACCGGTATCGCTTCTGCGAACCTGACCGATAACAGAACGGTGTTTTACTGCCGCAAGAGCATCCAGGATGCCGTAGCCGTAGGTGTTGTCCGGGTTGTCATGTCTGTCGGCAGTTGCGCTCAAAGCTTCATATACCCTCATCATGCCCCAGTCCTGATGGGCAGAGGCAATGCATGCTGCCGCGGAAGCTGCAAGTGGAGCGGCAAAACTTGTACCGGCACCTGTGGAGTAACCTGTTCCCCCGAAAGATGCAAACACCGAGTTAAGACCGCGGGCACAGCCGTCGGGTTTTATTCTGCCGTCGGCAGTAGGACCGCGGCTTGAAAAACCGGCAATTACTCCAGCCCCGTCCACTGCACCCACGGCAAAAACAGAATCTCCATCTGCCGGAGCGATAAGACTTGTTTCGCCCGGCCCGTCATTTCCTGCAGAATTCCATACGACAAGACCCCTGGAGGCGGCAATGTCGGCCGCAATGGTTGTTACCGCAGTGTTGCCATCCATCTGCCATGGCTCGTACCAGTCGATGTACCCGAGAGAGCTGCTGACCAGATCGGCACCCCCTGCTTCAAGCCATTCAAGACCCGCCACCCAGAAATCCTCTTCCTGGGGGTATTCATCGCTGATGTCTTCAGTTTTTGCAAGGATGAAAGATGAGTTGAAAGAGCCGCCTACAAAGTAGCCTGGCTGATAACCGGCAATTGTGGAAAGAGTCTTTGTTCCGTGCGAAGGCTGATCCGGAAGATCTCCAGCTTCCCACCCGACGATACTGTCGTTGTTCACAAAATCCCAGGCGTCTATGAGATCGATAGATTGCAAACAGGGGTGGACAAGTTCAAACCCTGAGTCAAGCATACCAATAGTAACACCGCTTCCAGTCCAGCCGCGCTGGTGCAGAGCCAGAATATTCACCTGCTCAAGCTGAGACCTTGAAAGCCCATAGGCATCTGGAGCTGGAACTTCTTCTTCAGGTGCAAAACTTGAAACACCAACCAGGCGGATCTCCTGTACAAACGGTTTTTCCAGAAGAAAGGCAATCTCATCCGGAGAGAGTACAACACTTACCGCGTTAAGATACCTTGAAGATGTTCTTACCGGCTGCATGCTTACCGCTTCAACCTGAGCTACATAGTCACCGCAGGGGACCAGGTCGTAGACATCTGCCCGGGAAGAGCCTGCCAGAAGCCTTCTGTTGAAAGACGGACCGCTGGCAATTTCCATGGAAGCAGCTTCCAGCCTCTGCTCGACAAAGGGTCCTCTGTCGCCGAAAATAACCCAGTACAACCCGTCCTGGGGCAGTAAACCATTCAGGACAATTGATATCAGTGTGACAAGGGCCATTAAGTCTCTGACTGATCTTCCCAGCGCCAGATCTGGTAGTCACCATCTGCATTGGGCTTACAAAGAAACTTTGCAATTCCCAGAGCGTGGTAGCCACTTACGGTGCCATCGGGGTTGTTGTAGTAAACCTTGAGATCGAAATTTCTTATCAGCTGGAGAGTTTCGCCAGATGGGTCGCCCCACCACACAGTTTCCGTATTCCCATCGAGAGAGAGTTCAATAACCTCGGCCTCATCGCTTGAGAACATGTTACCTGTCATTTCCTCCTCGATGTCGAGACCCCAGGACTGATCTATCTCTCCATCGCCTGTGTAATCGTCCCAGTCAACTTCCAGGAGAAGAAATTCAAATTCTTCATGCAGACAATCCATGTAGGCATCAAGGTTCTTTGTCTGGTAGGCCAGCTGGAAGTTAGCCAGGAGTTTGGAAGGTGTATCTACAGGCGAAAAGTAATCCGTAGCTTCGCTTTCTCCCCCGCTTTCAGGAGAAAAAAGGCAGGCAGACCCTGCAAGCACCAGCGCAACAACAGATACCATTACAACCCTGCTCATATAAGCTCTCATCTCTTCCTCCGAAAGTAAACGGTAAAAATACCTGCATCCCTGGGAATATAACCGATTCCCTGTGGAATTGTTCCCCCCTGGGAAAAACCGGTTTCTTTCCTTGCTGGTGAACGCCTGGTGTGGGAATAGATTCGACTGGAAACGGGTATACCTTCAGGGAGCACCACATAGCCGCCACGTTCAAGCAGGTCTTCCTTTTAACACCTGGAGACAGGCAGTTGAATCGGAACCTGTTGACTTCCGGAGGGGTTTTGGCGATTTTCGGTACAACGGGGGTTGTTTGACCGGGTAGAACAAGGGGGATATTCTGTTCAGTTGTTTTCTGGCAGTTGTGTCGCTGGTGTCTGTCTCCACAGTTGATGAAGCTATTGAACTCTACAACATGGGAGATATTCCAGGAGCAATAGTTGCTCTGGAACAGATGATCAGCATGGGATCGCTGTCTTTTGATGAGGAGTTGCGAGCCTGGGACAGGCTGGGCAGTTCCTATTACGCCATGGGTAACAACAGTGCTGCTGAGGAAGCATACTCTGAGCTTCTTCATCTGGATGTTTACTACGATCTAAGCCCCAGAGCAAATCCCAGGCTTCAGGCCGTACTGGACAATGTACGAAACAGTATCATGGCTTCAGCAATGGTTAGAAGTGAACCTGCAGGAGCTTTCGTTACTCTGGATGGGCAACTCATGGGTGTTACACCTATCATGCTCGACGGTCTTCTCGGCGGAAATGAATACGAAGTAGATGTGTATCAGGTGGGTTTTGTAACAGAGTACTACACCCTGGAAGCTCAGCCCGGATTCAGCCATATACTTCAATTTGATCTGGACATTCTTCCTGATCAGTCCGCTGCAGCAGTTGCCAGTGCAGGTTCTCAAACTGATGTTATTTACCAGTCTGAATCCGCTTCAGGAGGCACACAGATTCAGCCTTCTGCTGAAACTGCCGGAACCGCTCTGCAACCTTCTGATCAGACCTCATCTTCCGCCACTGAACAGCAGGTTACTGCCGATGCGGCAACAGGCTCTGCCCCCCCTCAAAGCACAGCCGACCTTATTGCCATGCTTTCCAGCGGAGGCGGGATTGATATGACAGCTCTGAACAGCAGCGGAGCTCTCACCAGCGGAACGGAAACAAACATTGGTCTTGCCGGGTCTACAGGCGGCAGATCGGGCTTAGTATCATCCGGAATTGCCGCTCAGGCTGAAGCCATGGGCAGAGACATCATGGTATTCTCCGATATTTCTTCAATGAGTACTCCCAGTGTTACAGGCTCAGAGAACTACTCTTCACGAACTGCCGAGGAGATTGCGGAACTTGTTGCGGAAAAACGCGGTAGTGTAATGTACGTGTACAACAAACACCTTAGAACCGACCCTCTTCTTATGGGCAGGGTTGATGTTGCCATGATCATTCAACCCAGCGGGCGGGTGTCTGATGTAGAGATAGTCTCTTCCAATATGTACAATCAGGCTTTTGAGCTGGAACTGATCAGTTCAATTGAACAGTGGCGCTTCGGCAGCGTGGATTCCAGCGAAGGCCCCCTCCCGATTCAGCTTCCATTCAGTTTCAGCCCCTGATAAACCGTTCCATTCACCCAATTGATGAAAGGATACCATGGACAGCAGCAAGGTGCTGAAAATTCTCTCCCAGTGTGACGCTCTTCTCGAGGGACACTTCAGGTACACATCGGGAAGACACGGAAAGCTCTACTTCGAAAAAATCAAAGTAGCCCGCCGTCCCGATCTGGTGATGGAACTGGGAAGAATGACAGCGGAACAGATGTTAGATGTAAAAGACAGCTTTGATGTGGTCTGTGCCCCTGCATTCGGCGCAATCGTTTTCGGCTTCGCCGCAGCTTACGCAATGGGCAAGCCCTTTGCTTTTCTCCAGAGAGATGCCCGCGGGAAAATGGGTATCCGGTCGGGTTTCAAAGGCATTGTTGAAAACAGCAGGGTTCTTCTTGTTGAAGATGTTGTTACAACAGGGGGAAGCGTCCGCGAAGCAATTGATGTTCTGAACAGATTGAATGCCACAGTGGAAATGGTTGGCCTTCTGGTGGACAGAACAGACGGTCAGCTGAAACTCGACGCAC
This sequence comes from Candidatus Fermentibacterota bacterium, assembly GCA_003646025.1. GTDB lineage: Bacteria > Fermentibacterota > Fermentibacteria > Fermentibacterales > JCC-6 > Sabulitectum. Next base: position 236 of record QNDR01000115.1, on the reverse strand, counting down.
CCTACCGTGCTCTTCTGACTGTTAAAGCCGAAAGCTGGGCTCCAGAGGAATGTCCCATGTGCAAAGCCGGTATTGAGCTGAAAAAACCAGGGTCATCAGGCAAGAAGAGCTGATAGGAGCCTGACCGAAAATACAACATCGGCATTAGACACCACACGAACGGCTGCAAAGCGCGCCGATTATCGTCAAATAGCGCTGCTATTCTTCTCCAATCGACACGCTTTCCATCTCGTCCG
>QNDR01000114.1 GCA_003646025.1 Candidatus Fermentibacterota bacterium | reverse complement strand
TTATGAATACCTGGTAGAGCTGAAGTACATCAAATCAGATGATCTGCCTGCAGCCCCGGATAAGCTTGAAGCTTTGATCGACACGGTTAAACAGGAAGCTGTAACCCAGTTGCTTAACTACAAGAAAAGCCGTAAGATCACCTGCAAGCTGATTCAGCTTGTTATTATCTGCTCATCCAGAGAAGTGCTGCTGATTGAAGAAGTGAAATAGCAGAGCCAGTTTACACAATGCTGAATTTGAAACCACACACTCTTTTAAAGCCAAACTTTAAAGAAATTCGGAATTTCCGAAATTCAGCAAAAAGCCCCAAATTATTATAGCCTTGATGTGATCATTTCGATTGGTTACAGAGTAAAATCCAGACAGGGAACAAAGTTTCGCCAATGGGCACAAATGGCAGGTTTACAAAAGAAAACCAGATTTATGTGCAAATGTCAAGTTGAACTTTTGATTTGCATAAACATTATTCATGTCTACCCTTCCTGGTGCAGGCTGAAAAGGTACTACGGCTGTTCCACTGGTTCCTTAAATAGGATTAACTAAATGCTTGTTCAGCACATCAACAATTGGTCTGATCCCCCCGGCAAAGAAATTTCCTTTGGCAATTACGATCTTTCCACCTGGCCAGGACAATGCCAGATCAGGGGAGCTGGATGTGAAACTGAATATTTTTGTGAAACTAACAGCAGACAGAGGTGCCAGAAATGTGTTTTGAGGCCCCAGCAGATTTCCCCTGTCGGTGTCTAGAATGCAGAACACATTCAATTCATCAGGAGATAGATTGTCAGCTTTTACTTTCATCCTGTGTATCAGAAAAAGAATAAATCCCAAAAACAATGCAACGGAAGCAAAAATGATCCCGAAGAGGGGCAGTGATCTGTGATTCATCCAGCCTGAGATCAATGAGTAGATGCCATTGGCACCGATAATGAAAGTAACAAGAATAAGAACATACCTGAAGGTAGCGATCCATTTTCTTGATTGCTCCACCACATAGATCTTGTTTGATTCTTCAAATATCACACAACCGGATGCCTGAGCCAGTTTTTTGTAGTTCACAGTTATTTCATCCCTCTTGTGTTCAGTTATCTTTCTGCATTCGTACTATACTTCTTCCTGTCATGGAAGCCAGGTGAAAAGGTAGTGGCACCAGCCTGTGTACAGCAAGAATTATTACTTGAATTGTTTTCAAGAATAGACCATGAGAAAGGCTGGAGCGTTTAACTCCGGCCTTCGAATATTTTACCGTACTGTTAGTGTATTTCAGGTCTTTGAGGTCTGGAACCAGTGGAAGGCAGTGGGCGGGTGATGTCATTCTCCTGATATTCTCAGTAGCCTACTCCATCTCTTTCAGACGATTAACAACATACTCATAGTAACTCCCCCTGCGTCCCTGCACACTGTTCAACATGGCTTCCTTTGTGGCGTAGCCCATGTGTACCGCTATTTCTTCGGGGCAGGATACTTTCAGGCCCTGTCTGGTCTCAATGGCTCTGAAGTAAGAGCTGGCTTCAGTGAGGGTTTCGGGGGTGCCGGTGTCGAGCCAGGCCATGCCTCTGCCCAGGAGGGTGCAGGAGAGGTTGTGCTGCTCCAGGTAGAAGTTGTTGAGGGTGGTTATTTCAAGCTCTCCCCTTGGGGAAGGCTTTACTTTTTTCGCCAGATCACAGACGGTGCTGTCGTAAAAGTATAGGCCGGTAACAGCGTAGTTGCTCTTTGGCTGTTCTGGCTTTTCCTCGATGCTTATTACTTTACGGTTACTGTCGAATTCAACAACACCGTATCGCTGCGGGTCGGAAACTCTGTAGCCGAAAACAACGGCTCCACCGCTCTCTACGCTCTTTGCCGAGGTCTGAAGTATCTGTGGAAGCCCCTGGCCGTAGAAGATGTTGTCTCCAAGGATAAGGCAGGCAGGTTCCTTGTTGAGGAATTCTTCCCCGATAATGAAAGCCTGTGCAAGGCCGTCCGGGCTGGGCTGTTCCGCATATGAAATATCAATTCCCCATTGTTCACCGTTTTTAAGAAGAGTTTTGAAAAGAGGCAGATCGTGGGGAGTGGAGATAAGAAGAATCTCTTTTATTCCGGCAAGCATAAGAATGCTCAGCGGGTAGTACACCATGGGCTTGTCGTACACCGGAAGCAGCTGCTTGCTTATGGCAGTTGTCATGGGGTGGAGCCTTGTACCGCTTCCCCCGGCAAGAATGATTCCCTTCAAACTGTTACCCCCTGATTGGTGTCGTTTCCGATAATACGCACTGGGTTATGGTTTGTACAGAGGAGCCGTGTTACTCTGGCACGACTCGGGCTGGCTCAGCCCTTCTTCCTGTAATTGTCAATGGATAGAGAAAAACTTGTCTAAAATAGCAACATTGCTTGTTGTATTCAGTCTAAGTGTTTTCTGAATCAGTTGTTTGTGCGGGGGAGATGCCACTGCTTCATTGGCAAAGTCTTTCCACTTTGAACACTCTGTCCCTGCCAGCCAGCGGTTTATGAGAGCATTCCCGAACCGGTCAGGCAGAGGGTCGGACAGTAACCCCGGCAAGTAGGCTAACGACAATTAGAATTCCCGAACAGCTTTGCTGATGATATGGAATTTTACCTGTCCACATAATAACCGCGCAGATATGATACCAAAGTCTTTAAGTTCATACTGTTAATCTTTAAAGACTTCAGATTATCTGGTTCCTTTAACATTGCGTCTAAGAAAAAGGAGAAGTCATCTTTCACCTTTTGAGGAACACTAAGATTCAGCTCGGGGTCGATTACCTGGGCAAGCCGAAACACATCGTTTTTGTGTTTTTTTACATTGTGTCTGCCAATCCTGGAATCAGTTTTAATCCTTTCATTCAGATCCAGCCAGGCCTTGGCCTTCAGGGGAATTAGATGCTCGGCTCCTACAATGGGAAGATTATCAATGACTTTGATACCCTCATGAAGGAACTCGTAGTAGGGGGGATCAATAAGTATGGCTGAAAGGCTTGAAACTGACTCATCTACAGGTACAGGTGTTAATCTTCCTTCGTGACTACCGGTATCGAGTGCATCCGGTATTCTTGAAAACAGTTCAAGCATTGAGGGATATTCATCATTACCTGGGTGCATAAACCTGTAGAATTGCTTTTCGCCTGATTCCTTCTGCTTAACTGCGTAATCTCCATCCTGAACGAATTGCCAGAAGACATCAACAAATGAGGCCTCCAGAACCTCGACTATCAGAACGATGTCGAGGTCTTTTGTTGCACGAAAAGCAACACCAAAATTCTCCATGATTATATCACATGCAGTTCCTCCAATTAAAGTGAATTGATCATCAAAGTCCTTGAAGTATCTACGAAAGATGTCTAGACCTTTTACCATCTGAAACTCCCAATGAGAGATTCGAGAGAATCCTGTACACGCTCATTCTCGTCATCTCGCAGTGATAAGTACAACGAAAGAAAGTCGACTGTGTCTTTTTTAGTCAATTTGCACGGATCATACTTCCACAGCTCCAGGTGTACAGTATCGGGATACCCGAATAGCTGATGCTGTGCTTGAAATTTATCTGCTTTAATTGAGTTCCATTTCCTTGAGAAAACAGCTCGTACCTGGTTTGGGGGTTCTCCAATCATTGTGTGCCTGGCAAGAGCAGAAAGTCCTGCAAGCGGGTAGTTCGACGGAGCATTACTAATGTGTATTTCGAGAGAGTTCTTTACGGGAGATGACAGAAAGACCTGTCCTTTATCCCACAGTTCTCTGCCTTTGTAAAGGAACTGGAGATGTCTTTCCTTACCAACTTTGTAATGATCAGCTATCTCAGCTTGCTCAAGTTGGATAAATGCGCGAATAGCAGTCATTGAGGAATATCCAAGCCTGCCGCCAATCTCAGAAGGTGTAATTCCAGAGTACAGCTTATTGATAAGAGCATAAATCATAAACACCTGTGTTGATGGGCTAAACAAACTTAGAGAAGTTCGTAACTGGCGCATGTATTCTCTTAAATCAAGCCCGATTGTCGGCAGATACATCTGGTTATCTGGCACAATAAAAGGTATGTGATATTCGATCAATCGTTTCCGATTGTATGTGGTTATTGCATCCCGGACATACACCGTTTCAATATAGTATCTGTTTCTCAGGAACTCTATGTTATTTTTGATCTTTGCTGCTGACTGCTCACTATTACTACTGTCTACCAGCAGGAGCAATTTCGACCCCAACAAATCTACTTTGAATTGAAGAGTGTAATACAAGTAATGCTCACGGAGATAGAAAGGTAGAGAATTCACCTTATCCCATTTGGAGAGTAGTACGTTGACTCCTAAAGTGTTCTCAAGGTACTTGACCAAATTTTGTGTCGTTTTTATCATTTCGATACTAACCTACTTTCTGAACACTAACATAAGCAATGTTATCGTTCATTACAATAGTGAATGTTTTGACCCAAACAAATAGTAATCACTATCATTGCTGTGTATAGAGGGATATGTTGATGTGCTGGTATTTTGATGGACAATCAGAATGATGGTGGTTGGGAGCGAATCTTGAACCTGCCATGAATTTCGCATCAAAGCTTACCTTACGCATAATCCGGACCAAACTGCCAACCGGATATTCGCCATTTACTCTTCCCAGTGGAGCATCAGATTCGGGGTATTACATTTCCTCGCAGTATACATCAGTAGTACTATAGGTATATATACCTACTGTATAGGAGACAGATGAAAACAAATATACAGGAGCATGTCATTGCTATTGGTGAAGGATTACTTGCTGAAGGTACTTCTGTTTATACCCGGCAGCAACTTTTCCATAAGATCAAGTCGAACGGCAGGGCCTGGGGGATTAATCCCAATGGATTTGGTCTTAGGAAAACAGAAGATGCTCTTGTTGAGCAGGGCATTCTGGAAAGAGTTGTTTTGCGCTCTGAAGGTTATCGGGATGTGGAGCGGTTGGCAGTTGCTGGCTTGAACCCTACAACACTGCATTACGCAATATCACTTCGCTCCGATTCATACCTTTGCCATTTATCGGCAGTATATCTTCATGGATTAACAGATCAGCTTCCTCGAACCTTCTATGTCAATAAGGAACAATCTCCCAAACCACCATCGAATGGTAACCTTTCACAAAGCGCTATAGATAGAGCGTTTTCCAGACCTCAACGGAAATCAAAATACGAGTTCCGTGTTGGAAATGATAAAGTGATTCTGCTCTCCGGTAAGAATACTGGACGGCTTGGTGTCGAGACTGACACGCAGACCAATCTGGATGTAACTAATATTGAACGAACACTGATTGATATTGCTGTTCGTCCCAGATACGCCGGCGGGGTTTTTCAAGTATCTAAAGCTTACCAAACTGCAGTAAACGAGATTGATACAGGGGAGATCCTTCGCCTTCTGAGTTTGATGAACTACAAGTATCCGTACCATCAGTCAATCGGATTCTACCTGTGGCGTGCAGGATTATCCGAGAGTGAACTGGAACCCTTCCTCTCACTTGGGATGAGCTTCGACTTCTACCTGGACTACTCTATTGCCCATCCAATTCACAATAAGCTATGGAGAGTTTATCACCCACAAGGCGTGTAATCGATCAGCCCTCTTTTACTTCTAAATATTCCGGGACATGAGCATCGTGTGTACCGTAAGCAATATGGGCCTATCACTCCTTTAGTGCGGGAATCTGGGTGTCCCCTAAGAGGGTGTTATAGGGTGTCCTCTGACAGTGTTTTCTGTATCAGTTGTTTATGCTGGTCAGCTACTCCAGCTTCATCGGCAAAGTCTTCCCACTTGGAAACAACACTCTGCACCTGTTCCAGGATGATTCTCCACTGTCCCTGTTTCATCCCGGCAGTTTTTGCACATTCCTTCAGGTCTGTTGAGGTAAAAGCTTCCTGTTTACCGTTCACTGTCATCTGATGTCTTGCTGTCCAGGTGCCATCAGGCTGGTAACTGTAGTTCACATCAAACGCAGGGGCCAGGGACCATTGTCCTTGTCTGTTCATAAGGAAGGCTATGTTCTTTACATGATCATCCTGATTCCTTGCAACGATGTTGAACACCATCCGTTTGAACTGCTGTTCAATTGAGCTGTATGGAAGGTTCAGCTTTCTCATGATCTGAAAGACCTGTTCGTAGCTGTAGGCACCTGAAAGGTTGAAATCGAAGTGAGCCAGAGCAGCGAGAGACTGCATATGAAGCTTGTTTCCGCCGGGCAGTCTGTCAAACCGTTTTGTCATAAAATGGCTTCTGCCTTTCTCCCTGAAGAGCCTGCATTCGCTCATCTCAATTCCGCAGCTTTTTGCCATCTGCGAATAGGCATATTCAATGATTCCATAGCCTTTAGGGTCATTCAGCCCTTTGTCTCCGTTGTTGTCTATTCCGTCAAACTTAAGAAGCCAGTATTGAAATCCGTCTCCTGCCTTGATCTTACCTGATCTTACCTGGTTTGTTACCGGGTTCCATGCAATGACTGCCTTCGCTCTTGCCCCTCCTGCTGAAGTACCTACTCTGAGAATGTCTGCGAGAGCCTCATCAGAAAAGTTACTGTTCAGGCTTTCCCTGTTCGTAAGAATCTCTGATGCAAGGCGTACAAGCTCATCTACACAGAGAGTTTTCTTCTTTGAAGGTTTCGGACCTGTTATGGGAACGAATTCAAGGGCTCCCATGCCTCTGTTCCCGGTATAACACAGACGCTCTACTGCGTTGAACGAATCAGGAGTTCTGCCGTTGCGAGCCAGCCAGCGGTTTATGAGAGCATTCCCGAACCTGTCGGGCAGAGAGTCGGACAGTAACCCAGGTAAGCCGTGGAAAGATTTCTGAGACAGTTCCGGAAATGAGTACAACTGATTTGAAAGCGGCATTTCGAGAGGGGATATCTGAATTCCGCTCCGGGAAAACT
>QNDR01000113.1 GCA_003646025.1 Candidatus Fermentibacterota bacterium | reverse complement strand
CAGGCTGACGGCGGAACTGTAGCAAGCAGATGGTTCCTGTTTACATGTGAAACTGTAAGAGACACATACCAGAACATCTACGGAAAAACTTTCAACAGAGAGTACGTAAAAGATACCACTCAGCCTCCACCCTACTACTACCGCAACGATCTTCCCAGCGCAGGCCAGCAGGTACCTTCAGATATAGTCTGGGATGGAGACGCAGCAGGTATTCTTGCCAGTATCAATGACGGAGTTTTCATTGTTCAGCACAGAGACCACGGTTCAGTCAGCGGCTGGGCAGACCCTTCATTCCATATATCCAACCTTTCCGGACTTACAAACGGCGAAAAAACACCAATTGTGATGAGCATCAACTGCCTCACCGGTCAGTTCGTGAACGACTGCTTTGCAGAAAACCTGTTCGCGAGAGAGAACGGAGCTGTTGCTGTTGTTGCCGCGGTAGAGTCAAGCTACAGTTACTTCAACGACTACTTCTGCTACGGAGTATACAAGAGTTTCAACGATGAATACACAAGCCCTCCGTTCAGTTACACCAACCCAGGCGGAGACTATATGGGCGGGCAGGCCCTTATCAACGGTAAACTTGAGATGCAGGCCGCTGCTCCCTACAATCCCTACGGATCATGGGAAACTTACGCTGAAAAAGAGTGGGACCTGTTCCAGTGGTTCGGTGACCCGACCATGGACATGAGAACAGATGTTCCTCATTCCCTCACGGTAACCGCTCCTTATACGCTTCCATCAGGGTCCACATCTGCTGTGTTTACAGTGGCCGACAGTGAAGGACCTGTTGAAGGAGCAATGGTCTGCATGATGCACACAAGCGGTCTGTGGGTTTCAGGTGTCACAGATGCCTCCGGCAGCGTAACACTCACATTTGGGGCTATCGGTGCCCTGAACGACATTACCTACATGGCAACGGCACACAACGCACTGCCATACGAAGGTGTTATCAACGGTGTGGGTGTAGAAGATTTCGCGTCAGGCATTCTCAACGCATCTGTTGGAAGCCCCTACCCCAACCCGGCATCGGCATCCATTACGTTCCCGTTCACCCTGGATAACGCCGGCAGTGTTACAATTGCCGTGTTCGATATCTCAGGTAGAACTGTTAACACAGTGCAGTCCGGTGAGCTTGAATCAGGCTCCCACGGTCTTGTATGGGATATTACGGAAGTGCCCCAGGGGGTCTATATGGCCAGAATCACAGATCACAACGGAACTGTTACCAACCGCAGATTTGTGATATCAAGATAGTACGCTGAGTATTCAGCAGGGGGGCGGGAAACCGCTCCCCTTTTTTTCCCCTGATCAGTACCGGTAGGTGTAGTGAAGTTCAAGCGAAGGATCCTGGTTGCCGGTGAGTGTACTTTTGGCACTGCCTTCAAGGAAAAAATCTCTGTTGAAGAAGTACTGCGCTCTGAGAGTTCCGGCATCTGAAGAAAAAACATCACTTGTATAACTTACAAAGAGATCTGGAAGTACATACTTGCCTGCATTTACAACAAGGGAACTGGAATCCGAAGAAAACCCCGGTGAAAACTGAAGGGCATCAAGACCGACATCGTCTCTTATGCTTCTGGCCAGCCACTGCCCCAGAACACTGCCTGCAACACTGCCCAGAGCACTGCTGTCGAACTGCTGCAGTTCTCCGTAAGTCATTCCAGCGGTTAGAAGGGTAACAATGTCTCTGTCATCAATTACACCGGACGGGCCTTCACCGGCAAGGGTAATGTCCGGTTCCTCCGGGTTTCCGGCAACGGTTACAGTTATAGTGTACTCAGCTCCGCTCACCGAGCTTCTGATCCTGGCTTCCGCCTGTATATCCAGTTCTACACCAAGGGGGTTTGTCTGAAGTATTCTTACATTTCCCTGTGTAATTCTGAACTCCCGGCCCAGAAGGTAAACTCCGCCGCGAACAGCCTTGACCTCACCTCCGATAAGCACCTGTCCCCTCACCGTGGTGATGTCTACATCCGCAGACAACTCTACATTTGCGTAGTTGTTCCTGAACCATATTCCTCTGTCTCCGGTTACTCTGATGTTCAGGTCGATTGGAAAGTCTCCCTGGCCGCCTGATGTTTCTCCGGCTGAACCTTCCAGAGTACCTCCTCCTCCCATGGAAATTGTCGCCTGATTGATGTTGAGTTTTCCCGATATTGCCGGCTTTTCCTGAAGGTCATCACTACTGCTGAAAAGGGAACCGGAGATCTCAAGCCACCCTACTCCTGCGACAAGAGTCTGCCACTGATTAAAGTCTGTTTCGAGACTGTAACCTTCAAGCACAAGTGGAACCGCATCATCACTGAAAGAAAAGTTTTCTTCCACATCCAAAAGCACTGTTGTCTGCATACTGGCAGACTGTCCCTCTCCTGATGTAAGAGTTACCCTTCCGTTGTACCGGTCTCCAGCCTGCTGATCGGGGTATGTAATGTAAGCTGACAATCCTGGAAACTGAATACCGGGATCGGTGATGTAGAGTTTTTGAAACTGGGATGCCAGACCTACGGAAAAGTCATGTGAATCTCTCTGGTATTCCACCCTGGCACTGACACTGGCCCCGCTTGTTTTGAAAGGCATAGGCAGCAGATAGAACAGCTCATCTCCCACTCCTGTGAGTTCTGCTTCAAGCCACGCCACATCAGACAAACCTATGTCCAGCCTGTGGTCTGTGTCCCAGATATGATCCGTTGCCGCACGAAAACCGGACCTTACTCCTGCTGTCCATGTCCATACTCCGTCTATCACGAGAGAGTCTTCAAGCGAGTGAAGGTCAAGGGTAAGGCTGTCTGACTGATCCCATTCGTCATAGGTGGGATGCTGAATATCAGCGGCCAGAACTGTCTTAAGATCACCCAGAGTTCCATAAGACGAGAACTCCGCCCCAAGAATTCCTGAAATTGGTACACTGAGACCCAGCATGGATGTGAATGATGCAATGTCTACATCGGCAAGGGATGCGTTTGCGCTGAGTGTGTCTCCGTGCAGCCACCCGTCCGCGACTATTTCACCTGACGGGAGATCAAGCCACAGGGTGTCAAGAGTCATCCCGGTGCTGTCTGTTACAAATTCCAGATCCCCCTCTGAAATAAGACGGAGCTTGCCGGCTCTTGTGAGAGCAATACCGTCCATGGTGAACGCCAGACTGTCTTCCCCGTACTGAAACTGACCGGAAAGGTCCAGAGACAAGTCGCCGGGAGTACCGATACAAAGACTGTCAAGGTGTACGTAACCGGGTTCAGCACTGAAAAGAGCCGAGAGACTGTAGGAAGTACCTGAAAGAATTATTGAATCCATATCCAGCCGGCCACCGCCTTCAACTCCACCGCGCATTGAACTGATCTCTCCTGAAAACTGTGATTCTCCAGCTGTAATGCTGTTCCAGGAAAAAGAGCTGAACCCTGCGGTGCCGGAAGCAATAAAATCTTCCGGTGTTCCAGAGACGTTCACATCTGCAAAAAGCTCCGCAGTGGAAAAACTGACAGAATCTGAGAAACAAGCGGAATCCACCTGCAGATTACCGGTGAGCTGAATTCCTGAAACCCCGCTTGCAAACAGTCCGGAAAAGGATGCATTTTCCAGATCGATACCTTCAGCGGAAAAGTGATTTATTGCCGCATCTCCACTTACGGAAAATGCAGACATGCTGCCCTCTCCAGATACATTTACATCAAGTCCGCAGGCTCCTGATACTGCTGGACAGACAACGGCAGCAAGAAAACCGCAGTCGGCTATGGATGCATCCAGCTCCGCTGTCCAGGCAACGGGCTTGAAGTCCAGGCCGAGTGATGCAGTAAACTCAGAGGATATACTGCCACCTTCAAACACTGTCTCCATGGTGCCCGACAGTTCCCGACGGTTCACATCACAGTTTACAGTGAATGCGGAAATATCGTATTCATCCACACTGCCGTTGTTCAGCTGACACAGAATTGTACCGTTGTTGAAATAGCTTCCAGAGCCAGTACCGGAGGCAATAACAGAACCGGAAAGACTGGTTGCAGGAGATTCCGGTGCATACTCTGAAATATCTATCTCATGTAGAAAACCCTGAGCAACGCCGCGCCATGAGAGATCAGAATAGTTCAGTTCCCCGGATAAACTGGCGGACATATCTCCCGATGATACAGAGAAACCATGCACTTCACACATCTCTCTGGTTGAAACTACACTGTCTGCGGCAAAACCCAGTACAGTGTCATCGAATTGAAGGGCTCCTTCTGAAAGACTGACCACCACCACAGGCTTCATTATTGATCCGGCTCCGTACCCGTTAACATTTACAGAGGCCGATGGAAGTTCAGGTACAGACCCGGTGGACAATGAACCGTTGAACCCGATGGTGAAGGTGCTGTCTGAGTTAAGACGACAGTCAATGGTGACAGAACCGGGGTAGCAGCTCACAAGAAAACTTTCAAAGCTGGCTCCGGTGGAATCTATGAACAAAGAGCCTGATGCCGTTGCTGTTCCAAAACCGGGGATAAAGGCCGAGGCAGTTCTTACATCCAGCTCTACATTTTCAATATCAATTATTCTCCCGTTGAATTCCATGGAATCCACAAGGATAAGTTCTTCAGGGTCTACAACCCTTCCGTAGGCAACCTTGACTGTGTCAGTTCTGGTCACCATGCCAGCCAGAGTTCCCAGAAATATAGGAGCGAGAGACGAGTCAGGAGGCCCATTCGAGGGAAGCGGTGTTCGTATCACCAGACTGTCCACTGAAATGCACTGTACATCACTCTTTACCAGGTAATCGAAAGCACTTCCCTTTACATCGGCACCGAAAACAGCAACCCGTAGACCCCGATCGTTAACAACAACAACAGAATCCGCCCGTATGAATGTGAACAGATCCGAAGATCCTCCGTACACATGCACGGCTTTACCGCCTTCAGATGATGTGGTTTTAAGAACGATCAGATGGATCAGCCCTCCCATATGACCGGTAGCCAGCATTACATAAAACAAAGCAAAAGCAACAGCCGATGCTGAAAGCCAGATAACAGAAGAAACCCGAGTTTTTCTAGAAGGCCTGGCCAATGGCAAAATAAACCTTTCCCCGTTTCAAGGAGTTCTCCCAGGTGGGGGCAAAACCGTAGTCGAGTCTTATGGGCCCCACAAGAGTGTTGTAGCGAATACCTGCCCCGATACCAAAACCGGCAGTTCCAGTTGAAATCTGCTGAACCTCTGTCCATATACCCCCGGCATCGCAGAACAGAACTGCACCAAAATTGCCGATTACATCAAACCTGGCCTCCACATTACCGAGAACCATCACATTACCGCCAAGGGGATTTCCCTCACTGTCTTCGGGACCCAGTGTCTGGAAATCGTAACCTCTCACGGTTGTTCCTCCACCCAGATAAAACCTGTCGTTAGGCGGAATACTTGTATTCCCTGAATACCCGTGAGCAACGCTTCCTGCAGCTCTCCCCGCCACTACAAAACTGCTGCTGAGGGGCAGGAACAGCCTGTACTCACTGTTCATGGTGTAGATGTCCAGATTTCCACCTGCAATACCGCCTGATATGCTGCTGGCAATTTTGAACCAGCTGCCTCTGACAGGATTCATCAGAGGCATCCTCGAGTCCCGGGTAAAACCGGCGTTTATTCTCGCCGAATTGATCCAGTCCTGCACAACTTCGCTTGAATCCTCTTCTGTCGATCTGTAACGAAGCCTTTCTATACGATAACCGGTTGTGAACCGCCAGATGTTCCTGAACTTCCTTGAAAGGTTCAGCTCTCCACCGTAACTTCTCTCTTCCTGGTTTACTCTCTGCAGGTAGTAGTAGTCAAGTTTCAGCTGAGCTGTCCATCTTGTGGAAAGAAACCACGGCTCTTCGTAAACAATCTGAGGTTCAAACTCATTACCGGAATTATCACTGGCAATGTATCTGGTGTAGGTTCCGCCAAGCCTCAACATCTGATTGTTACCCATTATGTTCGGTCGTTTCCAGTACACAGATCCGAACACTGCCTCAGGAGAAATGTAACCACTTGCAAAATCAACTTCTATGTAATCCTGCTCTGTTACATTAACCACCACATCTATTGTATCGAGACCCTGACTGATCCCGTTGTAGTCTATCTGAACGTTGCTGAACAAACCCAGTGAGTACAGGGCGGAAAGCCCCTCCCTCATTTTCCTGAGGTTCAGCGGGTCTCCCCTGTTTACATCAAATTCCCTCAGCACCACCTGCCTGCGTACATCAACAAGCCCTGTAACCGTTATCCCGCCAAGGTAACATTTTGAACCACTGTTGATGACGAGCTGAAGGTTCCTGTGGTTGTCTGAAGTGTCTTCTGGAAAAGATTCAAGCTGCAGATCAACCCTGGCCCTGAGATAACCCAGGTTGGCATAACCTGCGAGAATAGCCGCGCTGAACGACGCGGTGTCCGCCGGGCTCAGCGGGGCTCCATAATCAACAGGACACAGATCCGTCATTTCCGAGACAGACAGTGTTGTGTCGCCAATAAAAACAACCTCCCCTCGGAGACTCTGCCTTCCGGGAAATACATTTATGGTTACCTCGTAGGTCTCCGCTTCCCACCGGGGCCAGTTCACATTTACCTGACAGTCGAGATAGCCGAGAGCCCTGAGATTGGAAGCCACTGCATCACGGACCTGGTTACTGGAGACCATAAATATTGAAACTCCCTCGTGCAGCCCGCTTCCCCGGAGAAGAGAATTCCCTGAAACCGGGAGATTGCCCGAAAAGCTAACCGTATCTATGGTTGGCTCAGACAATGCATGCGCTGCCGCGCAAAGCATCAGCAGCACGAGCACTGGAACGGGGATCGTACTTTTTTTGTTGTTCATGACTAAGTGAAACCTAACACACGAAAAGGCAGAGAGACCATAGGAGCCTGTCCGAGAATAGACATTGAGTAGTAGCGCCTCACGGACGAGATGGAAAGCGTGTCGATTGGAGAAGAATAGCAGCGCTATTTGACGATAATCGGCGCGCTTTGCAGCCGTTCGT
>QNDR01000112.1 GCA_003646025.1 Candidatus Fermentibacterota bacterium | reverse complement strand
GCTGGACGGGTTCCGTTATTCGGTAAGCAGCTATGCGGCTTCCCTGGGTGAAAACAATGAGAAGCTGAAGCGTGCAAAGCAATTGATTGATTCGCTTTACGCTAAAGCTGAAGACGGTGCCGATATCACGGCCATTACCATGGACCCTGAATTCGGAGAGGCCGGCGGCCTTGTAGGTGCTCTGGCCTCTGAACCACCGCTTCCTGCAGCAGAACAGACATCCGGAGGGGGAACCGGCGGCGGGTCGGATACGGAAGTTCCTTCCGCATCGGTGGTTGCAGCAGGGTATCACATGGCTTATGACGCACTGGATGCAGCTTCAAGAGAGAATCAGGGCATGTACTACGAGAAGATATTTGAGATTGAGGAAAAGGCGGAGAATGCAATTGATTTCAATACACTTCTTGTGGAAGACGGTGTTCTGCTTGAAATGACCAGAGGTCCGCTGATCGCCGCAGCAGAGCAGACGCTTAAGCAGGCGGAGACTGCTTTTTCTCCCACTGTTGATTTTCAGCAGAAGCAGGCGGTGATCACCTATTCAGAGGTAAAAACAGTTGCTGAACTGGAATTTGAGGGAACCAGGATGGCTGAGCTCTCCAATGTGGAGCATGTGTGGGACGCTGAGTTCATAGAGGTTATGGGTCTGCTGCCCGGATGTGCTCAGGCCATAGAGGCATTCGGTCCAACAAAGGACAATCTTTCAAAGCTCAGGAACAGCCACAGGTTTATGGCGGAGTTCATGGGAATAACATGGAATGATGTTTTTGAAGATCCGCGCTACATGCATTTCTGGAACAATGTCCTGTGGCCGATCGTGCCGCAGGAAAAAAGGCAGATGTACGGAGTGAGCAGTGCAGAAGGCTGGCGGGATCTGTTAAAGGAAAAATTTTACGACCCGTTTGTAAAGGATGAGCCCGTACCTCAACCTGATCCCGAAAAGGCGTTTGTCCGGTTCTGGGGAAAGGTGCACCCTGTACACAGCGTTCTGGGGCTGCTGAATGATCCTCCAAGACCGGAGATTACCGGAGGTTAGGAGCCAGGCTTCTGGAAACTTTCTCGGTAGTAATACCTTGCACCCTGAAACTGTCGGGGTTATATCAGACAGGCTGGGTTGTTCCAGTGTAACAGTTTGGGGGGTAAAATGAGATTGCTTGTACCATTGCTGCTGATGTTATCTGGTCTCTGCCTGGCCAGTAATGTGTATATCTTCAACTACGATCAGGAAGATCTGATCTACGACCCTGTGGTTGGCGATTCAATAGATACAGGCTACTGGATAGAGCAGACGCTGCTGTCTCTGGGAGATACAGTTGATTCAGGAGCAACTCTTCCATCCGACCTCAGTTCTTACGATGCGGTGTTTATGATGATGGGTATGTATACCTGTTGAGGCGATAACAACACTATCGCTCCGGCGGAGCGTGCAAAACTAATTACATACCTCAACGCAGGCGGTTCCGTTTACTTTGAGGGAAACGATATTGGCTACAGCAACAGAACTTACGATATATGGGACTACACCGGTCTTATCTACGCCGGCGACGGGGCACCGTCATCAACCGGTAATGTGGAAAACATAGTCGGGTTTCTTATGTGTGCTGGGATGGGATTCGATTACCCTTACAAATCTGAAGCAGACAACTATGTAGATTTCTTCACCGAAGACGGTGGCGGGCTGATTTTCGAGAGCCAGGAAGGTCTGGCGAGAACAGGCTGCTACACGGGCCCATCCAACAACTACAGAACCATTACATCCGCGGTGTTCTTCAGTGTACTGGAAGAGAATACCACAACCAGGCAGGAACTGATGGCGGCCTACATGGAGTTTCTCACAGGAGGAACCGGCACTGCAGAGCAGAGCGGAGCCGCGCTGCCGGCCTTTTCCATAACTGCAGCCAATCCCGCTACGGATTCATTCAGCGTAACTCTGGTTTTACCGGTTTCAACTGTGTGTGATCTGGGGCTGTTTGATATTACCGGCAGGAGAGTAGGAACTGTTGCTTCGGGAATTGTATCTTCAGGAACACACAACCTGATGGTGTCCGGGGCTGAAATCAGTTCAGGAGCATACATGATTTCGGGAACTGTCGCAGGCGAGCATGTCAGTCTTCGGACAGTTCTCGTAAAGTAGGTACTGTGCTGGAAACAGGCGCGCCTTCAGGTGCGCCTGTTCTATCTTCCCGGTCCGAAAGAGTAATCGCTTCCGTAAGAGAATGTCCATTGGGTTTTTCCGTTTTCGTTCCATCCAGGCCCGAGCCTTGCAGTTCCTCCTGGAATGTTCACTCCGCAGGCCAGACCTGCACCCCAGTGAATATCTCCATTCCGGTATTGATCAACGGAGCTGAAATCATAGGTTCCCGCGGTTCTCGCCTCAAGGAACATGGGTCCCAGTACTTTTCTTGAAGCAAATATGCTTCCGGCAACTCGTTCCCTTGAAGGTAATGAGTTCCATCTGTACCCGGGAATTCCTCTTGAAGCAGTCAGCCTGGAATTTTCCCACTGATAGTTCTCTCCCAGCAGAACTGAACCCCAGGTTGAGATTCCTGCGGTAAGGGAACCGGGAAGAATGCCTATTTTCTCAATATCCCAGTTTACAGAAGTATGGGGGTGGCTGTTCTGAGGACACCACCCGGCAGAGAAAAACAGCCTTACACCAGGCGAATCGGTTGTAGGGTTAGCTCTGGTATCGGTAAGATAGGTAGCGGAAAGAAGAGGAAAGGCCTCTGTACCGGTACCGCCTGTGTAAGAACGTCCTTTCCACTCTGCCGCGAATTCAACAATTCCGTACCACATGAACGGCCGACCAATGGTGAGTGAGGTGGAATGATCTGTCCAGATCCTCGATGGGTTTGCTCCGTTTCCATCCGGTTCGCTTCCCTTTATCTGATAGATGCTTCCAGAAACACTGAAGTACCTGTTGGTATGCATGGTATTGGTGAAAGAACTCAGCTCAAGGAAGGCGTATTCATTTCCACCGCCTGTGTTGACAATGGTTTTAATCCCCCTGTTGAATGTGTTTTTCTGTTCAAGAGTCAGCCTTGCGTCAAGGCCGAAGTCGCTGTTGTAAGACAGTCCCAGCCCGAGAGTGCCGGGGTCTTCTTCGGTTACAGAGAAGGCAATGTCGCACTGATCCGGGGATTCTGCAGGAAGCAGTGACATTCTTATCATGCTGAACAGTCCTGAAGCATAGAGATTTTCAGCGGCATCCATGGCGATCCATGTGTTAAGCGTGTCCCCCCGGGACAGATGAAGCCATCTGTCTATGGCTCTCAGGGAAACATTGTTGTTGCCGGAAAACATGATATTCCTCACGGTGAAGTTCGGAGGGTGCCACCCGGCCCGCCGACTTCCCCCTCTGGGCAGGTCTGGATTTTCGGCTATCCAGGCCAGTCCCTGGTTGTAACCCCAGGAGATGAGAGAGTCGGTAAGTTCGAAACTCCACACGGCAGAGTTGTGAAGATCCGGCGTAAAAAGCCACTGAGGTTCCCGCCGGTAAGAGTCGTTTACCCTTGTTGAAAGGGCATTGAAAGTGAGGCCGAAAACAGTGAGCAGAGAGGGAGCATCCGGGAATTCGGTAGGGTTGGCATTTCCAACATTCACCGCCAGCACAGGAAGGTCGGGCCATGCCTTCTCCGCAACATCAACAGGCATGTTGTCAAAAACTCCGCCATCTACAAGCATCAGAGAATCATGGAGAAACGGGGGAAATATGCCGGGAATGGCCATGCTTGCCAGCTGGTACCTGTACAGCTCTCCCTGGCTGAAAACAATTCGGTCCCGGGTGACCAGATCTGAAGAAACCACCCTCAGGGGAATACGGAGGGAGTCAAAGGAAAAACCTTTAAGAACCTGTGCAGGCCCTGTCATTCCCGACAGAAGAAAACCTATCCTCATGTTTGAAACAGCACTTCCCGGAAGTGTTGGTGTGAGCCCCCTGAGGTTCAGGCTGATCAGATCCTGTCTGCCTCTTATTCTGTCGGGGAGAAGGCTCAGCCTGGGTATCGGAGTGGAGCTGAACAGCCTGGTCCAGTCCATACCCGATGTAAGGCTGTCGAGCTGGTCGGCGGAGTATCCGCAGGCGTAAAGCCCGGCCATCAGCGCGCCCATGCTTGTTCCCGCAATGGCTGAAATTCTTACATTGTTTTCCTCAAGTGCTTTCAGAAAACCAACATGGGCAAGACCCCGCGCACCTCCTCCTGCCAGAACAAGAGCCACTCCCCGGGGGGCCGTAACCGGAGGAGACTTTGCCGGAGAAGATGATACCGCAAGGGCGAACAGCACGATTACAACAAGACGAACTCTCATTCCTGCGACCTCCATGGGCGAATTAGTGAAAGCATATTTACGGTATTATCACAGATTGCTTACTGCGACGCTACCTTTATAACTATTGATTTTGTGTCTTCAATGTTGTGCAGGTGGTGTATCTCTCCTGGATGAACGATGGCGGTGTCACCCTGCTGGAGCATGTCCAGTTCGTCTCCCTGATGACTCAGTGCCACTCTGCCATGGAAAACAAAGTAAACCGCAGTCTGGCTGAAACCGGTTCTTGCTGTGATGCCTCCCGGTTCAAGGGTGATTCTGCGGACTGTGAATTTGTTGCATCCCGATGCCGGTCCTGCCAGAAGGGCTTCTTTTATTCCCCGCGAGCCTTTTTCACTTATGCGGGTATCTCTTGCGCTTCTTGTTACTACCGCCATCTCTGCCTCCTTTACTCACCGGGGAAAACCAGCTATCTTAGCTGACTGGTGTTGTATATAGATACGCCTGAATTTTGTGCATCATCGCAGATGATATACAGATAAAACCCAGCAGGAGGAAAGATGAAAACAGCATTTCTTTTGATTGTCGTTTTTGCCTGTGTTTCCTTTGCCGCCGGGCTTACAAGGGTAGAGTCTTCTGAAACAGGTATCACATTCGATTTCAGCGCAGCCGTGCCTGAGTTCGGGTCTGAGATCCTTCAGGGAACAGAGTTTGCCACAGTAAGCATGACCGGTGCAGAGAACCTTGCAGAAGCAGGATTCCCCAGACTCCCGGTATACAGAGCCTGGATCGAAATTCCAGTTGGAGCAGAGGTTAACGCCACAGTCACAGAGTTTCGCACTGAAACAGTCAACGGTAACGGCAATGCTGTTATACCCGCTGTTCTAAGTGCATCAAAGAACGACCCCAGAGATTCTTTTACGGTCTCTTTTGATTCAGATATTTACAGCGGCGGCGCGGCTTACCCCGAGAACTGGGTAAGAATTGTCTACGCAGGAGGAATGCGCGGACGCAATCTTGCTCTTGTGGAAGTTACACCGCTGAGGTGGAACCCTGCACAGGGAGACTTCACACTTCTTGCAGGTGCCGAGGTCACATTGAACTTCCAGGGTGGAGATCTCGCGGCCACATACGAGCAGGCTTCCCGTCTTGCAAGTGCCGGATACGAAAACATCCTGCACAACACCGTTGTTAACTACGGAACCTACGAAGGTGGAATGGACACCGGTCCAGCTCCCTACCTTATCGTAGGTCACAGTGATTTCGTAACAACAGGCATGGACGCTTTTGTCGCCCACAAGGAAGCCCAGGGATACACCGTTACAATGGTTGACCTTTCTGTTACAGGTTCAACTGCGGCTGAAATACGCACTTACATTCAGACTGCCATCAACAGCGGAACTGAATATGTTCTTCTGGTTGGAGACACAGCATTTCTTCCTGGTGGCTCCGCCACAACCTACAGCGATGTTACCGACCTTTACTACGCCTGTCTCGACGATGGCGGATGGATTCCCGATGCTTTCCTCGGCCGGTTCAGTGTAACAACAACCGGTGAAGCGGTAATGATGGCCCAGAGGGTAATCGATTACGAGAACACCGTTGGTGTTCTGGGATGGGTACAGAATGCCCTTTTCATCGCATCGAGTGATAACTCCAGTATTTCCGAGGGTACGCACAACTACTGCATATCCAACTACCTTGACCCAAGAGGCTACAACTCCACAAAGGTATATCCATCCCAGGGCGGTACTGCCGCAGACGCTATTCCCGTTATAAACGGGGGAATCTCGATGCTTACATTCAGCGGACATGGTTCGCAGACCAGCTGGGCAGATATGAGTTTCAGTTCAAGTAACTTCGCCCAGCTCAACAACGAACCTATGTTTCCCGGTGTTCTCAGCCACGCCTGTCTCACCGGTGCTTACAGCACCTCTACATGCTGGGCTGAAACATGGACAAGAACACCCGGCAAGGGCGGACTGTGGTTCTGGGGCTCTGTCCCGAGCACCTACTGGGATGAAGATGATTATCAGGAAAAAGGCGAGTATGAGGCATTCCTCGGCAACGATATATACTGGCCAAAAGGTTTCTTGAATCAGGGTCTTATGGCTGTTTACGCTGCATACAGCGGTGGCGGCAGAACACAGTACTACTTCGAGGGTTACACCCTTTTCGGAGACCCAAGTCTTACGATGAAAACATGGCCCATGACAGGTATTGAGGATTCAGGTTCCGGTGTAATCGATTCACCGGTTTCCGTGTCTACTTCCAACCCTGTTTACGGCAGTGCACCTGTAACGCTTACAGGTACAGGCGGACCTGCCGTTGTTGAGGTTTTTGATATAACCGGTCGTGTGGTGGATACACCGTTCAATGAGAATCTTAACGGTTCATCCATGTTTACATGGGATGCGACTTCCATGTCTACCGGTGTGTACTTCATGCGCCTTACACAGGGAAGCAACATTGCAACTGCCAGAGTCAGTGTAATCAGGTAGCAGTTCAATACATCTGACTGGAACGGGGAGCAGAAAACTGCTCCCCGTCTTCTTTTCAATTTGCAACGGAAGGTTTATACTTCCCTGTCTGTACCCCGCACCGTGTAACTGTTTCATTCAGGAGGAGAAATGAAGTTAGTTTTTTTGGTTCTGGCCGTACTGGTGCTGTCCGCATCGGCTGCAGACTATTTCGGGCGCTGTGCCGTTGTTCATGTAGACGAGGCATCGCTGCCTACGGTTTACAGTTTTTTCGCGACGATACCGGCTTACTATTTTCAGGAGACAGGTAGCGCCTACGGCTCTCTTCTGATCACAGACGGGGCTGATTCCCAGTCCGGCTACTACGCTCTTGAAGACTGGGCATCGTACCTGGGCGATGCAGGAGAG
>QNDR01000111.1 GCA_003646025.1 Candidatus Fermentibacterota bacterium | reverse complement strand
GGGCGGCTGATTCAGCCGCCCTTTTTTTAGGGAGCGGTACTGAATGTTGCTTTAAGTGATGCCCATGTGGTTCTTGCCAGTTCAACTGGTGGTACCGGGTATCCGTTTACACGTACAAGAAAGTCGTACTGCCAGATATCAATTGTCCCCGGCGTTGTTACGGTAAAGCTTCTTTGTGGTCCTGCAGGCGATATATCGCTGGCAATTGAAGGGGCTCCTATGGTGCTGAAGGCCGTAATCTCGGTTACAGTGAAGTCAGTTCCTGTTGTGCAGGGCGCAACAGGGTAAATATAGGAAGGTGCCAGGTGTGATGCTGTTCCTGTATCGGAGGCGAAAATTGTTCCCGGGGAGTAGGGGGTGCCATCGGTAATTTCACCGATGAAGTCAGATGTATCCCATGGGTTGGTATAAACATGAAAGAACCAGATCTCAGCGTAGTTAACAACAAACTTTGATGCATCAAAATCCGGGTAGAAGTCATCAAGGTGAAACCAGGTTCCCCGGTATCCCCCTTCGAAGGTGAACCAGTCGGCTGTTCCATCGTCATACTGAAGAAGATCATCAGTACCTGAAGCTGCTGCTGGAACGGTAACAAGAAAGATACAAGCCCAAAAGACACAAGAATTCATTCTTTGTCCTCCCTTGTTTCAGTCTCTTTCCCGCACTCATCTGCAAGGTATCTTACCATGGGATGCGCATTGTAAGATAAACAACAATCAATGTTTTCCGCAATCCATGTCTTTTCCGTGTTTTTGGTGTTGGTGTACATTTTGTGCCTTTCCCGGTTGTCCGGAGGAGCCGGACGACTCCTCCGGATTCTGCGTGTGGGTTCAGTTATCTGATAACTGTAACCGCTGTGCTTTCTAAACCGTGTCCATTGTTTAGAACCACCCTGTAAACACCTTCCGGTATGACCTCTCCTGTGTTCCAGAAGAAACCATCAGAACCAGCTGGAACAGTCTCGGTCTGTACCGTTCTTCCGGATATGTCCAGTATCGATACAATTCCACCCTCTGTACCAGTGCTTATCCATGTTCCCGAAGAAACTGGATTGTTCATTACAGAGAAAACAGGATGTGCAACGCCGGTACAGGTATCTTCCACAGATGTCGGGTTCGTCCAGCCTGTGTTGCCACTGAACCATATCTCATGGGCAGGAGAGAGAGCTGCCGGCTGTCCGTGTCCTCCAGCTGACAGATCACTGTCTATCATCGTCCAGACAAAGTCGAATCCAGGGGTGTACATGGCTGTTTTCTTCGTAGCCTCAGAGGGGAACAGATCGTCGTGGTCCGGATGGTAGAAGGTTGTCTGATTGAACCATCCACCGCCTGCGACAAGTCTTTCGGCCTGACGAATATCGTAGTCTGATGCAGGACTGGAGTTGCTCTGCCAGGCTACATAGAGATGATCAGTTATGTCCACAGCAATTGACGGGAATTCGTTTTCAGGCAGCGCATTGTCCACCAGCTCGTATGGAATCCAGTTACCGTAGACTCTGCCACTGTAATAGATCTGCTGAAGGATTGTAGAGTACATGCCAACTTCAGGACCAGGAAAACTGTTGGGGTTCAATGGGTCTGCTCCAGGGGCGTATGGCCCGGGGGTTGTGGGATCATGAGGGTAAACGCCATGCATCCATGCCACATGAGGTATGTCCTCTCTGCTCACTGTAAGAGAGGGGTATCCGTCGCTGTCCATGCTTCCTGAGAGTTGAGATACATTCTCGTAGATATCCCACGTGTTTCCGGCATCAGGGCTGCTTCTGTACATGATGGATGGTCCCGATGTCGGACCATCATCACTCCACACAATGTGAACCCTCTCAGAGTAGTAGGTGTAGTTGGACGGAGCCTCTGGAAAGTCAATTACTGTTGCCACATCAGGTGTCTGTGAGTTGAAATCCGTTAAACTCAGATTCTGAAAGGCTGACCAGTTTACACCGTGATCAAGACTGTTGGAGTACAGAATGTCGGAAGTTAAACCGGGATTGAAGTCTTCCTCCTGCCAGACAACATGAACCACATTGTTCAGCGAACAGTCCACATCTGGAACAAGGGAGTGATGAATACTTGTGTGGACAGGAAAAGGGGAAGTCCACGGTCCCGGAGTAGGCATTGTGCTGTTGATATTTGATGAATGCAGTATCTGGTAAACGCCTGTCATGTCCGTGCTCTGCCACACCACGTGAAGCATGTCATTGCTTGTAGGATTTCCCGGCAAGCCGTGTTCGATAGCTATTGAAGGATACCGGTCATCCGACATAGGATCTGGTGCAATTGCCACAGCAGGTGACCAGTCTGCACTGCTCGTGGGTGGTGCCGGCAGAATGGTGTGAGAGTACATGATATCACAGTTGCCGCCTGGTATGCCGTCAGGATCAGCCTGAGTGTGATAAACCACATGAAAATACCCTTTAGAATCTCTCACAATGCTTCTGCCGTTGTTGAAGCCGGTGGCTTCCCATTCGCTGGAAAGATCGTTGTCTACCTGATGGTCTGCCGCTGCCGCAGTTGCCAGAAGAAAAAGGGCTGCGAGAATTGCTACTGCTTTCATTTTGATTTCCTTTCCTGGTTGTTTCCGGGCTGTATGCCCTGCTATCACCTGCAGCATGATTTATGCCAATAGTGTAATTAGCTTATACGCAATAAGATACAGGGCAGTACATGCTTTTTGGAGGTTGGTTGAATAGAAAAAACTGGGGAAATATTCCCTACAGGGGATATAATCACTATTAATTACCCTCGAGGCGTGGATCATACCAGGCAGCTCTATACACTGGCGGAACTGAGATCCCTGCAATTCGGAAAGGAAAAAGCACTGACCTGGGTGAGAAGTAGGCAGCAAAAGCTGTGTAGCTTATTTTAGTTCCAAAGACGCGTTAATTACATGAGGTGGACATCTCCAGCGATAGAGGATATTTTCCCTACCTGGAGGTACCATGATTTCAGCAATCAGAATAATCTCAAGAAAGCACATCTCTTCCGGCAGAACTGAGATACTGTTTAAAGACGGTTCCGGAGATCTGAGACTTGGCAGGGTGTTTTCTTCCAGTATGGAACAGGAGGAAGTCCGCAGAGTATTTAAAGCAGTTTCATCAATTGAAGCAGATTCCGTTCTTGTGCCAGACAGAATTGATACGGATATTGAAGATGGAAAGTACTGCTTTTCAATGCAGTGGAACAGTGACTGGGATTCCGCCGGATACTGGAAGCCAGAAGAACTGATCGTTCCCCTGATGAATCTTCACGGAAAGGGATGGCTTCATCTTGATATCACGCCTGCTTCGTACCGCATGGTGTATGGCAGTCTCAAGCTTCTCAACTGGGGTGATGTTCTGGTAACAGGGCCTGCGTGTATTCCTCCGGAGCTGTCTGCAGGTGCTGCGCCAACACCGTGTTCCGACTTTTACATGCTGGGAAGGGCAATGATGGCTGGACGGGGTTATCTCTGGGACGGTTCGAATCAACCCTTTGTTGAGGCTTTGGTGTCAGAACAGACTTCACTGAGGGCAAAAGCTCTGGAT
Source organism: Candidatus Fermentibacterota bacterium (assembly GCA_003646025.1). GTDB lineage: Bacteria > Fermentibacterota > Fermentibacteria > Fermentibacterales > JCC-6 > Sabulitectum. The sequence continues at coordinate 3,716 of QNDR01000111.1, read as the reverse complement.
ACGGCAGGTGTGCCCGGTTTTCACAGGGCCACAAGAACTTTCAGGCGGAACAGTGTAAATGTACTAACAGGCGGCAGGTGGCAAAGCAGAGATGCTGTAATTGCAGGATGGCTGACCAGAGCCATTGCCGATGGCTGGCTTGTCAGTGTTGTAAGATGCAACCCCCTTGAATCGCACAGACCTCTTCCCGGCAGGAGCACAGTTGTAGAGAAGGTGGTATCGGGAGCTGCCCTTGTGAACAATCTGTTCCCGTCTATGAGCGGTGTTCAACGACTTCTTGTCATAGACAGTATCGAGTTCGCATCACCTGACCTTATCGAGATAATCAGGGAATTCTCAAACCTGTTGCCCCCAGGTCTTTCCGTAGTTGTTACTGCAGGCAGTCTTCCGAAAACTCTTGCGGAGTGTAATCTTTCGCCGATTGATCTTGATGGTGCTGTTTCTGTGCCGTGGGATGTTCCGTTTTCTATTCTCAGGAGTGACCTGCTTGGTTCAGGTTTTCCTCTATTCGGTTCCTCAGGTGCTGTATACAGATGCACAGCTAGTGGGAAAACTCCTGCCCCCGAATCGCTAATTCCGGAACAGCTATTCAGGGAAGGCGGGTACAGGGCACTTGTTGCATGTGCTTCATCTGAAAGAGTGAAGATAGACAAAGCTCTTCTTGCATGGGCTCACTTTGAACTGGGAGAGTACGACAGGGCTCTGCACCTGACACCTGAAAGTGAGACGCGGCTGAAAGCAAAGATACTGCTTGCCATGGGTCGTCCGGCAGAAGTTTCAGAACTTCTTAAGGGAAAACAGTCCAACGAAGAGAAGGTGCTCAGAGCCTCCTCCTTGATCGACTTGATGGATTTTGACGGAGCTGTGGATCTGCTTCGAGGAGCTTCCGGTCCTGAGGCAGCACTGCTTTTTGCAAAGGCTCTTGATCTTCAGGGAAGGGTGGCTGAAGCGCTGCCGGAGATAGAAAAAGCTCTTGCAGTTTCCAGTGAATCCGGCAGGGTAAAGCTTCTTTGCTCCAGAGCGGTAATATTTATGAGGATTGGAGACTACAGAAGCGCTCTTGAGGCTGCTGAGGAATCTGTTGACACTGCAAAAAAGCTTGCTGATGCTTCTCTTCTGGGAAAAAGTCTTACAGAGAGGGGCAGGGTAAAGGAGGTTCTGGGAGACTGGAGCGGTGCAGTGGACGACTACCGTCTTGCCCTGCTTTACTATGCGGAGAATCCCGGGAAAAATGATCGCCCTCCTCTTATCGACCTGTTTGTTCTGGAACTTAGAACAGGGGAGCTTAAGTCGGCGGAAAGTACCTTCAAGTCTCTGGCAGTTCGACTGGAACACAGTGGAAGTGGCATTCCCGCCGACCAGATGTCTGCAATGCTTACTGCCTACAGAGGCGTTGTTCTGGGCCTTGGAGCAATGAGGATCCCATCAGCAAGACGCTCTGCTTCAATGGCCGCTGCAAAGAACCTGACACTGGTTCATGCGCTGAGTCTTCTCTACCTTGGGCAGCTTCTAATTCAGGAAGGAAGAAATGAGGAGGGGCTGGAGGCTCTCAAATATGCCAGAGCCAAGGCTGGTTTCATGGGTGACAGACATCTGGCTCTTCTGGCAGATCTGGCAATGACTAGAGTGGGAACGGAAATAGATACCACAAGACTGCTGTGGGAAGCAGGCGAACTGGGTCTAAAACCTGAAGAGCTTGAAGCAACGATAATTTCATCCGATGATCCCGTTACCAGAGACAGGGCATTTCTTGAGATACTGAACATGCCGGCACCTCTTCTTGCCTGCGAACTGGCTTCAAATTTCGGACTTCCAGACGAACCGGTTATCAGAAGGAGAATACTGGAGTCTTTTAAAGATCTTTCTGAACTGCTTGACGATGAGGAAAGAAAACAGTTTACAAAATCGAACAGCAGACTGGCACGGATACTCTTCGATTCCTCGGGGTTCTCCGATATATCGGTTCTCAGTAACTCAGTTAAGAAGCTGTCACAGTGGTACAGCAGGGCAGTTGAGGGTATTGACAGCCTTGATATCCTGGGAGAGGAACTGGGTTTGACCTATCTTGGCTCTGAGCAGAGCAGGCAGGCGGGAGAGACAAAGATATCCAGCTCGCCAGACCTTTTTGCAGCAGGTCCTGATCTGTCATCTGTCAGGCTGCTGGCTCCTATTATTTCTGCAATCACAGGATCACGCCCGTCTCCTGCTGCCGGAACACGCCAGGGGAACCGGGATCTTTTTCCGGAGATAGTTGGTCAGTCCAGTGAGATCGTAAAGTTGAAGTCGGTGATGAAACGGGTGGCAGGGATGCCTGTGCCGGTACTGATAACTGGAGACACAGGCACTGGCAAAGAACTGGTAGCCAGAGGGCTTCACAGTGAAGGTCCTGCGTCGAAAGGCCCTTTTATTGCAGTTGACTGCGGCGCCATTGCTGAGTCTCTGCTGGAGTCGGAACTTTTCGGTGTTACCCGTGGAGCGTACACAGGTGCTTCGGAAACCAGAATCGGCTTAATGGAGGCTGCCAGTGGGGGAACACTGTTTCTTGACGAGATAGGGAACATGTCAGTGGGGCTGCAGGTCAAACTTCTCCGTGTTCTGGAAACAGGTAAGCTGAGAAGACTTGGAGATACAGCGGAAAGAGATACATCCTTCAGGCTGATCACTGCAACAAATGCTGACCTCAGGCTGGATGCTTCATCGGGAAAGTTTAGAACTGATCTTTACTACAGAATTGCTGTAATGGAAATAAAGGTGCCTCCACTCCGTGACAGGCTTGAAGACGTTTCATTGCTGGCCGAGCACTTTGCAGAAGAGCTTGGGGGTGACATCAGATTTTCCAGAGATGCGGTGAATATTCTTCTTCAATATCACTGGCCCGGTAATGTAAGAGAACTGCGAAATGTCGTGCAGAGAACCGTTCTTATGTGTAGCGGCAAGGTAGTTCGGGCCACTGATGTTTCTCTTGAAAAGGGATTACTTGCCGAAACAACTTTTCGGATGGAACCACTGGAAACCGCCATTGTCAGGCATGTTTCCAGCGTGGTTGACGCTTGTAACGGCAACAAGCTCAAAGCATCGAGGATTCTGCAGTGTGATCCTAAAACTGTAAGAAAGTATCTGGCACTGAGCGGGAACTGAGCTATTGTTTCCCCTGGGTTTCAGGAGCCGGGGCAACATTGACCTGCTGAAAAGCTGATTCTATACTACCTGCCTTAATTAAAAGAGCAAATCATTCCAAGCACGCCAGCTTGAGTCAGGGGGTTTCACTTTGAAACTGTTACTGTGTCTTTTGCTTTCAGTCGCGTTCCTTTCTGCGAATGCAGAGGTTGTTTACCGTGATGCGTCACAACCTGAGGCTGCCGTTCTGCTGCAGTCTGATGGTGGAGGTTCAACTGTTCAGTTCAACCTTGCAGACCTTGAAGTAGTAGGCACTGATCTTGCCGGTTTCGGATCTGCAAGTGCCTTCAGAATTCCTTCAGAAGGCGATTATCTTGGAGTGATCGGTTCTCCGGATCTGCCGGTTGTAAGGAAGATGATACTTGTCCCTGATCATGGAGATATTACTATTTAGGTTATCAGTCAGGAAACCTCTGTGCTGGGAAACTACACAGTTTCACCATGGCAGGAACCTGCTACGTGGACCGGCCCTGAGCCTGAATTCAGAATAGATAATGCGGTGTATCAGAGTTCGGAATATTTTCCAGCGTCAACAGTTG
>QNDR01000110.1 GCA_003646025.1 Candidatus Fermentibacterota bacterium | reverse complement strand
GAAACTATCGGCTCAGATAAAAGAAGCAAGCCTGTGCGGGCTTGGTCAGACAGCACCAAACCCTGTCCAGACAACGCTGCGATACTACCTCGATGAATACAAAGCACACATAGAGAACAAGAAGTGTCCCGCCGGGGAGTGTGAGGCTCTTGTGGAATTTTACATCCTTCCCGATAAGTGTGTGGGTTGCACTCTGTGTGCGAGAAACTGTCCTGTAGACGCTATTACAGGGAAAGCCAGAGAGGTTCACACCATTGACCAGGAAAAATGTGTCAAGTGTGGAAAATGCATAACGAGCTGTAATTTCAACGCAGTTGTGAAACGGTAGGGCAGCAATGAACATGATAAAACTGAAAATCAACGGACAGGAAATTGAGGCTGCTCCTGGAAAAACAATCCTGGAAGTAGTAAGAGAAAATGATCTGGACGACATACCAACCCTGTGTCATTCACCTGAACTGGAACCCTATGGTTCATGCTTCGTCTGTGTTGTTGAGGTAAAAGGCAGAAGAAACCTTGTTCCATCCTGCGCTACGGCAATTGCTCCTGATATGGAAGTTGAAACCAGGAACCAGAGGGTTCTTGATTCAAGAAAAACAGCGCTGGAACTTCTTCTTTCCAACCACTATGCCGACTGTGTCTCTCCGTGTACAGAAGGATGTCCTGCCAATGTGGATGTTCAGGGGTATATCGCTCTCTCAGCCATGGGCAATCCCCGGCAGGCTGTTGATCTCATCCGGGAGAAAAATCCTCTTCCGGCAGTTTGCGCGAGGGTCTGCGTCAGGAAATGCGAAGATGTCTGCAGAAGGTCTGATGTGGACACTCCGGTGGCCATAAACAACATCAAGCGATATCTAACAGATTCTGAGAATGCATACGCCACGGAACCGGAATGCCTTCCTCCTACAGGAAAATCAGTTGGAATAGTTGGCTCCGGCCCTGCCGGGCTCACTGCTGCATGGTTCCTCGGAAAACTGGGAATAAAGCCGGTTATTTACGAAGCAAAGGAGAGAACCGGTGGAATGCTCAGATACGGCATACCGGAGTACAGACTTCCCGACGAAGTTCTTGATAAAGAAGTTGAGTACATCAAAAAAACCGGTGCTGAGATCCACTGCGGCGTGAAGATTGGAACAGATGTTTCTCTGAACGACCTGAGAAAGAAACACAATGCGCTTTTTATTGCTGCAGGAGCCTGGGCAGGCAAGGCAATGCGTGTTGAAGGCGAATTTGATACAGATGGCGTTGTTACAGGTGCCGATTTTCTGCCTGAAAAAGCAGACAGCCGGGAACCTGTAAGCGGAACTGTAGTGGTAGTTGGAGGCGGCAACACTGCCATGGACGCTGCCAGAACCTCATGGAGACTGAATGCCGACAAGGTAATAGTTCTTTACAGAAGAACCAGAGCAGAGATGCCGGCGGACAAAATGGAGATAGTCGACCTTCTTGAAGAAGGTGTTGAGCTCATGGAGCTTGCGGCACCTGTTGGTATTGTACGGGAGAACGGGAAACTCAAGGCCCTGAGGTGCCAGCGAATGAAGCTTGGAGAACCTGATGCTTCAGGAAGAAGACGCCCTGTTCCCCTTGAAGGTTCGGAATTCGAGCTGCCGTGCAATCTCGTTATTTCCGCAATCGGACAGAATACCTCTTTGAGAGGACTCACGGAAATCGAAACAGGTGAAGTTGAACTTACCAGGTGGAACACCTATGTGGTGAACACCAGAACCATGCAGACAAACATCGAAGGAATATTCGCCGGAGGCGATGCAGCTGATGACGGACCTACTGTAGCTATTGACGCAATCAGAGACGGTCAAAGAGCCGCAAAATCTATTGCAGCATGGCTTGCAGACAAGAGTCTGAAAGCTGAACCCTTCGTTGTTCACAAGGATTTCTGGCAGAAACCGGGAAAAACAGAACTTGGAGAAGTAAAAGAATCAACCAGACACGAGCTGCACACCATCGAAGTTGATGAAAGGTTGAACAGTTTCAGTGAGGTAGCCACAGGGTTTGACGCAGAAGACAACGAGCACGAAACAGACAGATGTCTATCGTGTGGCTGCGTCAGGTACGATGACTGCGATCTCCGTCTTTACGGAGAAGAGTACGGTGTGGATATGGACGAGTTCAAGGGGCATGTCAGAAAACACAAAGTTGATGACAGACATCCCTACCTTGTCTACGATCCCAACAAGTGCATTCTGTGTGCCAGATGCATCAGAACATGCGAAAGAATTCTACCCATACCCGCTCTTGGGCTTGTGGGAAGAGGATTCAAGACAGAGATGCGCCCTGCAATGAATGACCCGCTGGTAGACACCAGCTGTATAAGCTGCGGTAACTGTGTAGACGCATGTCCGACTGGTGCGCTTACGATGAAATACCCGTTCAACGGCAGAGCGTGTCTTGCAACTGAAGACATAACAACCCACTGCGGTTTCTGCTCTATCGGCTGCGAAATCACCGTGAAAAACTTCGGCGATCAGAGTTATTTCATCAGTTCAAGCGGTAAACCTGGTGACTACCTCTGCCGATATGGAAGGTTCGGCAATGAACTGTTCATCAAGCAGGACAGGCTGAAGAGCAGCCTTGTCAGAGAGGGAAGTTCATTCAATACCGTGCCCCAGAAAGATGCCAATGAAGTAATTGTAAGGGAGATGCGGAAAGTAGCGGAACAACACGGCGCAGACAAAGTTGCCGTGTTCGTCTCACCTGAACTCACAAATGAAGAATTCCTCCTGGCGTCAGAAATAGCCAGAAAAGGCATTGGCACCAACAACATCGGGTCTCTGTCAATCATCGGAAGCGGAGGAAGATCTGCAGTGCTGGACAAGGCGTTCGGTTTTACAGCATCCACATCGGACAGGAATTGTCTGTCCGATTCCGATCTGATAATCTGCAACAACACAGCTCTGGAGGATGATCATCTTATTCTTGCAGTTGATGTTATTCAGAGGGTCAAAAAGGGTGCAAAACTGATAGTAGCCAACTCCACTCTCACCAACTCTGATCAGCACCTGGCAACCCTTGCAGTTGATCCCATGCGTGGAAGAGCATCGTTCTTCTGGAATGCTGTGATGCAGGAACTCATGGATACGGGGATTGTATCTCCTGACAACCTTGAAGGAAGAGATGAGTTTCTGAAGAACCGCTCTGCTTCAACAGACACAGGTGCTTCAAAAGCCGGTGTTGAAATGGAAGACATCTCCCGCACCGTTGAACTTGTTAAAAATGCAAACAGGATTGTAATCATTCACAGCACAGACAGACCCCAGGATGCCTCCCCGGCTGATATAGAGATATTTGCAGATCTTGCTCTGATGTTAAGAGAAGCCGGTAAATCCACAGACCTGCTGCTGCCCCGATTGATAGCCAACACGGCAGGACTGGAGGTGATGGGGGCAGACCCTGCTTTCCTTCCCGGCCGCGTCCCTATTTCAGAAAATGCTTTACCAGGGGCAAAAACCAGCCAGGATCTGCAGGCAATTCTGGAAAGTGGAGAGCTCAGGGCAGCCTTTATCATCGGAGAGAACCCTCTTGACTTCACAAAAACCGGCTCATGGTTCCACAACTGCCAGTTCCTCGCTGCAATGGACTGGACAGGAACTGAAACAACCATGGCCGCCAATGTTACACTTCCCGGCTCTACCTATCTGGAAACCCCTGGGACAAGGTGTAACTATGAAGGCCGTGTCATCTGCTACAACGGTGCTGTCGCACCTCCATCAGGCAGAACCGGTACAGAAACCCTGGAGTCCCTTGCTGAAGCTTTCGGCATTGAAACAGACATGTCTTCAGACGAACTCATAAGAGAAAAACTTGGAAATATGGTTCGGTTCTACTGGAACACAGGTGAGGAACGAAACTGGAACGGCCGGGGAACTCTTGTTCCTGTTACTCCGAACGCGAAGGCCTCCTCCATACTGCCTCCACTGACCCACGGTCAGCAGTACCGGAAAGACATAAGGGAAGTTGGAACAGAAAGATTCCGAGTGCTCTAAAAGAATCGAAGCAAAAGGGCGTCTGCAGTTAAAGCAGACGCCCTTTCTCTGGAGATTTCCCTGGGTACTGGCGTAAAACACCTTCTGGAACTGAACTATAAAAGTATCAGCCGCCCAGCTTAATAACCAGGACATCAATAATTTTTATCTTTTCAGCAATGAGCAACCAATGATAATCCGTCGGTTCCTGTTCCTCGCACTTCTCCATATTTTTGCCAGTCAGCTGTATAGCCTTAATACTGTTATCAATAATGACTTTACTTCCCGCTCTTGATTTCCTATGCAGATACTCCTGATCTGCTCCAGAAAAATGGATACTCTCAAACACCTGCTCAGCTTCCATGTAACTCATTTTGAGAATTCTCAGAGCTGCACAGAAAGATAAGACAGCAGAACAAGAAATATTCGAGCCTGCTCTCAATGAATATTGCTACCAGGTTGGCCAGAAGCATATTGCAGTTTAGCCTTTACTGAACTTCACCTCAAGATCGTCTTGATCCCAGCCCATGTGGATGCTTCGAGACTAAGAAATGAGCCATGAACTCTGATAAGGAAGTCATTCGCGTTAGTACCGTCCACTATCCACGGTTCCCATAGTTCGAAGTCATTGGAGAAGAAACTGTGGTTTTCAGCAGGTTGTTCAGTTCCGTCTCCAAGAGAGGCTGGCCAGCCTCCGGAAGAGAAAGCTGTGTTTACAAATACCCACAGGCTGTTGCCGCAGTCAATCGGGGGATCATACACTGCATAGTTTGCTGAATAATGCGTAGCAACTACAAAATCCTGTGAAAGGAGTTGAGATGGGGAAACTGATTCACCTGTCCATAGTTCAGCGTAGAACAATGATGTATCCCAGCCGTAGGAGGAGTGGTGGTAGAACCAGAACTGGGTGTAATCACAGATCATACTGTTGCCGAATCCACTGAAATCATCCAGATCGAACCATACACCGCGCCACTGGCCGCTCCAGGTAAGCCAGGATGCTGTTCCATCATCGTAGTGGAAGAGCTGCTGATCCGATGAACCACACTGAAGAGGTGTTTCAAGACGCAGATCTGGACCATTAATGACTGTCATAGCACAAACACAGAGAACTGTCCAAAGACCCATATTCCCCTTCCTATTCCAGAACCACGAATCTTAGTGTCTGAACACCAAAATCGATTTCAGCCCGTAACAGATATACACCTGCAGACAGCTCAGGTAACGTCAGACTGTGGGTACCAGCTTCATACACCTGGTCGGTCAGGACATTGACTACTCTGCCGGAGACATCGAAGAAAGCAACCTGTACATTGCCTGGAGAGTCCAGAGTCAACATGATCAAAGATTGACCGGATACAGGATTGGGAGACGGACCGGTAAGCCATGGTTCAGTCGTTCCCTGCTCAGCAATACCTGAAGGTCCCCAGGTTATAGTAACCTCTTCCAACTGCGGCGTCAGGAATGGATCAGAGGTGGATAAAATGGTTTTGTACTGCAGAAATCTGTCTCCATCCGTGAGAATACCCTGCAGGTTCCCGGGAGTGCACAGTGTGTCCGACCAGTCACGCATAAGTGTATAGATGGGTCCCGAGCGAACCTGAAATACCACACTGGTGCCCGAAGGTTGCGTAGATTCCCAGCTTATCGAACCCCATGACTGGCTACCCTGAGTATCCAAAACAACTGAAGCGGCATCGCCAGAGGTTGCATTTCTGTCCAGGTCAAAGGCTCTGAGAAAGGAGGGATTGGGCCAGTAAGGGTAGGAAACCAGCAACTCGGGTATACCGTCTGGCTCGTAGTCCAGAACTACGGATCTCCGCGAATCGCCGTACTGGGTTATGCGCTCTTTCTCCCATGATCCCGCGCCAAGATTCCAGAAGATGATTTGTGTAGTCTCCTGGGTAGCTGCAATATCAAGATCTCCGTCAGCGTCTGCATCTACAGGATAGGCCGTCCAGATGGTTGATTCGGCTGCAATTTGATGTTCAGTCCAGTTATCCGGACTGTCCTGACTGTACCAGCAGATCTCATCAGCATTGACCGAGTTCATAAGGATCTCAGGTCCCGGCTGCCCGTTAAATTCAAATACGGTGATCTGTCGTGGCATGTTGATTGCGTTGTTGATAATATGAACAGGCCAGGACATCCACGGAGAACCGGGGTTCTCGTACCACCTGGCTCTGTTGGACTGACCGGTGGCATCAGCAAGCAAAAGATCCACACGACCGTCCATGTTAACATCACTGGCTTCCACCCAGTAGGGGTAAGTAACAGCGGTATCTATCAGATGTTCATCCCAGGAATTTCCGACTCCGTCTATGTTCTCCCACCAGCCGACCCAGTTATTATTCATGACACAGCCGAAAATATCCTGATCTCCGTCTCCATCGATATCAGCCGAATGCAGTGACATCGCTCGATAGAGATCAGTGGCAATGGTATGAAGCGTCCATGAAGAATCTGGAAGCAGGTTCTCCGCCCAGAAAATATTGTAATCCTTGTCGGCGAAAAGAATGTCCAGATCTCCATCTCCATCCATATCAGCCGGAGCTGGAAGGACATCACAGTTGGATTGCCCGTCGAAGATCACCTGGTACGGCCATGGTGTTTCAACGCCAGTATTCCTTAACCAGATGACAGGTTGATAATGTTCACTTCCAATCACATCCTGTTTCCCGTCATCGTCCAGATCCGCAAGGATAATCTCGTATACTGTCGGAAAGCCCCATGCAAGGTCTGTTCGCTGAAGATCCAGTGTCAGTAACCCGGGATTGTTGGCCCAGTCAACACAGGATCCTGGTCCGAATTTCGATGACCACTGGGTGACCGGTAGGGGGTTTCCAGGACCTTCAGACCAGTCTGTCTGAGTAGCGGAATCAGCATAGTTAACGGAGGGAAGAAACAAAGTCAGTAACAGCGGGAATACTTTTTTCAATGGAACACTCCCTTCTGTATTTATGAATCATGTTTGACTGGAAGGATGTCAAGTACCTTCTGCCAAAGCGTGGTTCCAGCAAAGATGTAAGCAGTGGCAGTTCAGAATTTCTCTAATAGAACCCCTCCTGGAACAACATCCATTGTCCGGTGTTCAGAAAGTGTACATGATTGAGTCGCCTGTGATAAATATTTAATCCGGAGGCTTAAGTGAACAAAGAGCAGCTCAGGGAAATGCAGAAGCGGATAGAGAGCAGAGAGAATGCAGTGAAACTGGTGCTTGACGAATACTGCTCTCTGGATGGCTGCCCCTGCGGTTTTAAGAAGTTCGTTTTCTGGGCTGGTAAAAAGCAGGGGCCAGGATGGATGGATAATATCCAGAATCAGCTTGTGACCTCTGCACGGGAGCTTGACTGTTTTTCTGAAATTGAAGATTATGAAAAAGAGTACTGGCTGGAAGGCGCATACTACTGCAAGAACTGTGGCACCAGGTGGAAATATTTTTCACAGGAGTGGAGAATGCTGGCATTCCAGAGACGCCTCTTAATTATTGACGGAGAGGATCCCAACAACCTCTTCGATGAAGTG
>QNDR01000109.1 GCA_003646025.1 Candidatus Fermentibacterota bacterium | reverse complement strand
TTGGCTGATTTGTCGTGAAAGTAATTCAGACACGTCTTTTCGCGAGGAAAGTCAAGAAGTTATCTACTCAGGAAAAGGCAGTTCTTGATAATGAAATTAGAAGAATCATTGCTGATCCATCAATAGGCCAGGAGAAGCGGGGAACGCTGAAAGGTGTGTTTATTCACAAATTCAAGTTACACGCCATTCAGTTTCTTCTTGCCTATCGTTTTTGCGATCTGCAGACTCTGGAGTTGATAATGCTTGGTCCTCACGAGAACTACTACAGAGACTTGGACAACTACCTTAAAGGGTAGATTGTCGTTCAAGTCTATCAGTTCCAAAAGCATCCACTGCGGGGCGGCATCAGGAACTTCTTCCGTAAAAAAAGTACCCGTTTCGTGATTGTAACCAGACGGGAAATTATTCCGGAATAATGCCAATCGGAATGATCAGGTAGTAGATACATTTTCCATCATTCTTCATTGAAGGATTTTCAGTTAGAGAGACATCAATGGATACCGTGTCGGCAGAGAAAGAAATTTTGTGATTTATGTAAGCTGTTGAAGACCAGACAGTATCAAAATACAGAAGAAGCATTCCATCTTCCGGGAAGAAATCCTCAAGTCTGGGCCCACCAGGAGGATACGTGTACTCTATGCTCTGAAACAAAGAGTCCAGATACTTCGGAGATTCAATATAGTAAAAACAATTATCCTCAAGCTCGTATGGCCACAAGATCTCCATGTACCTGCTGAATTCACCGTGATCAACGATATCTGCAACATTAAAATCCAGTACTGTGTAATCAGTCTGATGCACAGTATCTGCATATGGGTTTGCACCGCAGCCTGAAAGCAGAATACCGGTAATCAGGAGAATGATACCAGGATATAATTTCATAGTGAATTCCAGCCTTCCTGGAGAATATCTGATTATAAACAGTTCTATGAACACAACCACAACATATTAATATCCTCTGGATTGAGAAGTTCCAACAATGGCGCTGCAGAATGATATTTTTATTACGGTAATCTTATCAGTGTCGCTTGAACAATCTTCCATCGGTTACAGCAAGGGCTGCGAAGATGAAAACCATTCCGGCGATTGCCGAAGGCTCAAGTGTTTCACCAAGAACAACAACACCAAGGAACACTGCGTTTACCGGTATGAGAAAGGTAACCAGAAGAAGGTTGGTTGGGCCGGTGATGGCGAGGGTTTTGAAGTAGAACACATAGGCCAGCGAAGTGCTGAGCAGGGTTAATCCTGCAAGAGCTGTCAGAGTTGTAGTACCAGGGTTAATAGACATGGGATTTTCAAGAATAAAGGCAGGGGGAATCATCATTACAGCTGCACCTGTGAGAACTCCTGAAGCCACCACAAGGGGAGGCATTCTTCTGAACCGTCTTCCGTAGATGGCGGAAAACGCGTAGCACGCCCTGCACCCAGCATTGCCGCTTCTCCCAGAACTTTAAGCCCGGAAGCATGAAGACTGTCAAAACCGATAAGGATTGCTACACCTGTAAGGCCTGTGAGAACACCTGTTACTCTGGAGGGTGTCATTTTTTCTTCAGAGGTAAGAAAATGAGCGAGAATAACGCTGAACACAGGGGCGGAAGCGTTGAGTATGGAAGCAACGCTGCTTTCCACATATTGCTGCCCCCAGATTATAAGACTGAACGGAACAAGGTTGTTGAGTGCGCCCATAACAAAGAACATGCCCCAGATACCGGGAGATGAAGGCATTTTCTTTCCGGTTGCATACACAAATACCGTGAGTACAATCGCGGATACACCAACCCGTACAAGAACTATGGTGAGGGGGGGTATTTCGCGGAGTGACAGTTTAATAAAGAAGAACGATGCACCCCAGAGAACAGAGAGAATGGCGATGTAAAGGTATCCCCGCAGACTCAGTTTTTTGTTAACCATCTGTGTTCCCCGTTTCTGCAGGGCTGCTTTCACCTGGAACGTAATATAAAGAATTCGGGAAAACAGCCTGTTGTTTCGGAAAAGCGGCTGCAGGAAGTATATTCCTGTGAACTGCGGTATTAAGCGGTTTTCCGATGGTTTTTCTGGTGAGTGGCCGGTTCCCGGCGGCATTAATGATTGGATGGGATTTGGAACACACAGATTTTTACAAGCTTACGCCGGGCGAAGCTCTGAAGAAGCTCGGTTCAAGTATGAGCGGCCTGCCCAGAGAGGCTGCGGAGGCATGGAGACGGGAACACGGCGCGAACGAGATAGCAGTGGAGAAGCCCGTTCCAAAGTGGCTGGTGTTTCTTTCTCAGTTCAAAGAGCTGCTGGTAATTGTTCTGATAGTTGCAGGTGTGATATCAATCGCAGTGGGAAGTTACCAGGACGGTGCTGTGATGTTCATCATAGTGCTGGTGAATGCCGTTATAGGTTTTGTTCAGGAGTACAAGGCAGGTAAGATACTTGAAAAGCTTAAAGCACTGATACAGTCACCGGCAAAGGTGATGGTAAACGGGCAGCTGGTCGAACTTCCCCAGGCTGATCTGGTTCCAGGAGACATTGTAAGCGTCGAAGCGGGAGACAAGATTCCGGCGGATATCAGGCTGCTCGAGGCATACAATCTCAGAACAAACGACTTTTCTCTTACAGGCGAATCCATGCCACAGGACAAGAACAACGAGGCTGTAGAGGGAGATGCCATTCTGGCAGACAGACACAACATGGCCTATACGGGAACCACAGTGGCTTCAGGAAGTGCCACAGGTCTTGTGGTGCGAACAGGCAGAAATACTGAGATGGGCAAGATAGCGTCTATGGCTTCCGGTACTGTTACAGCTATGTCTCCTCTGCAGATGGAACTGAATAACCTGGCAAAGTGGCTTACAGCTATTGTTGTGTTTCTCAGTGCAGTACTGTTTTTTGTAGGGGTTCAGCAGGGCTTTACCATTTTCAACAGTTTGATCTACGCTCTGGGTATTGCGGTAGCTTCCGTTCCCCAGGCGCTCCCGGCGCAGGTTACAGTTGCTCTCAGCGCTGCCAGTAAAAGACTGGCTGAACACAGAGTTGTTGTAAAAAGTCTGCCCAGCGTAGAAACTCTGGGCTCAACTTCGGTGATATGCACCGATAAAACAGGTACCCTTACAAAGAACGAGATGACTGTTACAGGCCTGTGGTTCAACGGTGAGCTGTTCGATGTAAAAGGTCTTGGGTACAAACCGGAGGGAAGCATACACCACACTGACGGGACAAAACTGTCTGAGGATGAAATAGGTGAGATGGAGATAATGCTTGACGCCGGAACCATGGCTTCAAACGCGGAGATACACGAGCCTGACAAAGACCACAACAGCTGGTATCCCGTGGGAGATCCAACCGAAGCTGCACTGATTACCCTTTCCACTAAAGTGGGTACGAGAAGCCCCGATGAAGACACTGAAAATCCGGAGATAATGGAGTTTCCATTCGATTCCGAGAGAAAGAGGATGAGTTCAGTCAGGCAGTTTGGAGACAGCTACCAGCTTGCCATGAAGGGTGCCACTGCAAGCGTGCTTTCCATAAGCAGGTACATCTATCGCAACGGGAAATCGGTGCCTATAACCGACGCTGACAGGGAAGAGATAACCAGGCTGAACGAGGAGTACTCAGACAGGGCTTTGAGAGTGCTGGCAATAGCTTTCCGTCCTCTGGAGAAGGATGGCTCCGACTACACCATGGAGACAGCCGAAAAGGATGTTGTTTTCCTGGGACTGGTGTTCATGATGGATCCCCCTAAGGAGGGTGTAAAAGAAGCTATTGCAGTGTGCCATGAAGCCCGCATCCGCGTGATAATAATGACCGGGGACCATGCAATAACCGCCAGGGCCATCGGCAGGGAAATAGGTCTTTCAAAAGACGGAGATCCTCTGGTATACACTGGTGTTGACCTTGAGAAAATGGACGACGATAAGCTGGGTGAAATCCTGGCAGGCGGGAAGGCGATTGTGTTCAGCAGGGTTAACCCTGCACACAAACTCCGCATTGTTACAATTCTCGAAGACCAGGGAGAAGTTGTTGCGGTAACAGGAGACGGTGTGAATGATGCTCCGGCTCTGAAAAAGGCTAACATCGGTGTTGCAATGGGTATTACCGGCACCGATGTTTCAAAGGAAGCCGCAGAGCTGATTCTTCTGGACGACAGTTTTACCTCACTGGTGTTTGCCGTTCAGGAAGGGCGTACCATATACACCAACCTGAAGAAAACAGTGCTTGCATCAATGACAACCAATGCCGCCGAGCTTGGAGTGGTTATTCTGGGTCTTATTGCCGTTGCGACAGGGGGCTGGGCAATACCGATACTGGCAATTCAGATACTGGCCATAGATCTTCTTGCAGAGGTTCTACCCCTTACATTCCTCACTTTTGACCCTCCTTCAAAGAGTATCATGAGGCAGAAACCCAGAGACCTGGATGCACACATAATGAACAGAGAAACCTCCATGGAAGTTCTTCTCCTGGGATCTCTGATAGGCCTGCTTGCCTTCGGAAACTACGCCTTCAGCGCATTCCGAAGTGGTACCACCTTCCTGACCGGGGGGCTGTCTACGCCGGACTACATGCGGGCGACAACCCTTGCGTACCTCACGATTGCCTTCTGTCAGTTTACCAATGTTCTCTCCAGAAGACACTACTACACATCCATATTCAACAGGAACATCTTCACAAACCGTATACTGCTGTGGTCTATTCTGGGTTCAGCTGGAATGATACTTCTGTTTGTGAACATTCCAGTGCTCTCCCGTTTCCTCTACTTCTCTCCGCTGGGATTCAACGACTGGTTGTGCATAGCAGGTTCAACATCTGTATTTCTGCTTGTATTTGAGCTGTTGAAGGTCGGTAGAAGGTTTAAAAGGGCAAGGCAGGGATGAGTTCCTTTGGTAGGCGGAGCAGGCTTAAGCTTGCTGTCTTAATGCTGTTTATTATTGGGGCAGGTCTTTTCACACGGTCTTCCCGGGGAAGCATTCTGCCAGTGTTTGTCCAGCAGTATGCCGGTGATACACTGTGGGCTCTTGCTCTTTATACTTTTCTTGCGTTTGTTTCACCGGGAGCGGCGGCAAAGGAACTGCTGCTGTTGTCTGTGTTCATCTCTTTTGCGGTTGAGTTCAGTCAGTTGTATCAGGCAGACTGGATCAATTCAATCCGGTCTGTGAAGATAGGCGGACTGATTCTCGGTTACGGTTTCAGTTGGTCTGATATGCTGTGTTACACAACAGGTATTCTTGTTGGTTTTGCTGTTGATTTCAGAAAAAGAAATCTCTGGCGTTAGGAGTGGAAATGGTGTTTCTTATGGTTGTCAGTATGATTGCCGCAGTTCCCGGTGGAGTTATTCATCATGGTGCTGATGTGGTTGGTGTTGAAGAGATGATTGAGGCCCTCGATGGCGCAGAAGTTGTTTTTGTTGGTGAAAAACATGATGACTCTTTCGCCCATCAGTGGGAGTTGTATATCTGGGAGTCTCTTGCTTCAGATGACAGGGCTCTTGCGCTTGAGATGTTTGAAACAGATGTTCAGCCACTGCTTGATTTATACCTTGCAGGAGAAGTTACCGGAGAGGAATTTCTGGCAGAATCAAGACCGTGGGGCAACTACCCAACAGATTACTCACCGATGGTTGAGTACGCAAAACAAAACGGCTACAAGGTAATCGCTGCCAATGTTCCCAGGTCTTTTGCCGCTCTGGTTGCCAGAGGCGGGCTCGGAGCGGTGCTGCAGGAACCTGCTTTTGAGGGGTTGTCTGTTGATTCTTCAAACACCGGATACAGAGAGAGATTTCTTGCCACCATGGAGGCAATAGGCGATCAGATGCATGGAATGCCTGTTGACCCGGAGAATATGTACAGAGCCCAGCTGCTTAAAGATGCGGTTATGGCCCGGTCTGTTCAGGACAGGAAAGTGTTGTTTGTCTGCGGCAGTTTTCACAGTGATTACCGCTCCGGTATTCCGGATCAGACAGTTTCCGAAGATTTTCTCACAGTGACGGTTCTTGGTGAGGGAGAGCAGTACTCACAGGATCTGGCAGATTTTGTAATTGTCAGAGAGGGTCAGTAATCTTTAACACTGGCGGCGTTGTGCTATATTAGCCCGCACATACAAACCGCTATGGAGGAAGAATGACACACGAAGAGCTTGTCACGGAGATCCGTGGGGCAGGGGAGCGCGCTTACCTGCTCAAGGAGCGTCTTTGACCTGGTTACCCTGTTAAAAAAAGAAAAAGAGCTGGAATTCGAAATGACAAAAGAGGGTTTCTGGAACAACAGGAACAAAGCTCTTGATGTTATTTCCAAACTGAAAAAGATACAGAACTGGACCGTTCCGGTGGGAAAACTGCTTGAAAAAGTGGAGGACCTCAACGCTGCTGTTGAGCTGCTTGAACTTGAAGACGATATAGGCATCAGAACCGATGCCGGGATCCGTCTTGGCGAGGTGCTGAAAAGTCTGGAGAAACTGGAATTTCGTCAGATGCTCTCCGGAGAACACGATGGATCGGACTGTATACTGACGGTTCGTTCCGGTGCCGGTGGCGATGACAGTCACGACTGGACCGAGATGTTGATGAAGATGTACATACACTGGGCGGAGAAGCAGGGGTACGAAGTTACAGTGCTGGATACTTCAGCCGGTGAAGTGGCAGGTCTGAGGGAGGCTGTTCTTTCCATAAAAGGACCCTACGCCTACGGCTACCTCCATGCGGAGAAGGGTATACACCGACTTGTAAGAAGAAGTCCTTTTGACCCCAGCAACAGAAGACACACCAGTTTTGCTTCAGTATTTCCTCTACCGGACATCGATGACTCCATAGAGGTAGACATAAACCCGGAGGATGTAAGAACAGATGTTTTTCGGGCCAGCGGCGCCGGGGGTCAGCATATCAACAAAACATCAAGTGCTGTCCGGTTGACCCATATTCCAACGGGTATTGCTGTGAGTTGTCAGAACGAGAGAAGCCAGCACAGAAACCGTGATCTCGCATGGAAGGTATTAAGGGCCCGGCTGTACGAGCTGGAAGAGGAAAAACGCAGAAAACAGCGGGAAAAACTGGAAAAAACCAAGAGTGATGTCTCGTGGGGTCACCAGATACGCTCCTATGTGCTTCATCCCTACCGGATGGTTAAGGATCATAGAACAGGCAAAGAAACATCCGACATTGACGGATTCCTCGCCGGAAATATTCAGGAGTTCATTGAAGACTACCTGAGAAAGAGTAAGTAACATGGCAATCGAAGAAAATGAATTTATAAGCAACAGGCTTGAAAAGCTTGATGCCATAAGAGAGATGGGCATCTCTCCCTATCCGCCCCGGACACCGGACAGGTCACCGGTTGAGTTTCTCCGTACCACAGGGGAAACGGAAGAAGTGTTGAACACAAGCGGCAGGATAGCTGCAATGCGGAAGCACGGTAAAACGGTATTCTGTGATATTTCTGACTCAACAGGCAGAATTCAGCTTTTTATAAACAAAAAGAACCTTGACGATACAGGATGGGAGCTTCTCGGGAAGCTTGATCTTGGAGATATCATCTGGGTCAGTGGATCACTGTTTGTTACGCGTACAGGTGAGCTTTCGGTAAGGGTGGTTTCCCTTGTACTGCTTGTAAAAGCGGTCAGGCCTGTGCCGGTGGTAAAAACAGACGCAGAAGGTCATGTTCATGATGCAGTGAGCGATCCTGACTTCATTTACAGACACCGGTCTCTCGATCTTATGCTCAACGAATCTTCCAGAAACAGATTCATTGCAAGAAGCAGAATAATCACGGCCATAAGAGGCTATCTGGATTCAGACGGCTTTCTTGAGGTGGAAACTCCCATTCTTCAACAGATATACGGCGGTGCGGCTGCGGACCCCTTTGTAAGTCACTACAATTCCATGGATGACCAGTGTTATCTGAGGATTGCAACAGAGTTGTACCTGAAGAGGCTTGTTGCCGGTGGTATACACCGTGTGTATGAGCTGGGGAAGGACTTCAGGAATGAAGGCGTTGACAGAACGCACAGTCCGGAGTTCACACAGCTGGAACTGTACGAGGCCTGGACAGATTACGAAGGTATGATGACCCGGTTTG
>QNDR01000108.1 GCA_003646025.1 Candidatus Fermentibacterota bacterium | reverse complement strand
TGGAAATTATCAAGTACAGAGTCAGAGTACTGCGGGAAAACAGGCTGATACTGAGAACCCCCTTCATTAACCGAAGGGGGTTCTTGATCAAATGCCTAGAAGTTCTCCTTCACATACTCAAAACCGGCTTTTACAGCCTTCGCATTCAAATCGATGATAGACTCACTCTTTCCTTTGAAAAGCTTCGGAAGAAGAGAAATCACATCTTCAACTTTGAACATTCCGGTAATCGCCGCATATGCCCCTACGTTAACAAGACTCTGCACCCTGGTGTTACCAAGATCGTCTGCTATTCCAGTTATAGGCACAGCAAAGGTCGTGATATCCGACCTTGTGGGTTCAATATCTATCAGCGTGCTGTTGTAGATAAGCGTTCCACCAGTTTCCAGGTCCAGCTCAAACTTTTCAAGACTGGGTCTGTTCATGGCAAGAACCATGTTGGGCTTTACCGCTTCAGCGGCACCGATGATACCGTCCTGAATATTCACGGAACAGTTTGCTGTTCCTCCACGCATTTCAGGGCCGTAACTGGGGAGCCATGACACATTGTAACCGTACTCAAGTGCCACACTGGCAAGAGTCTGCCCTGTAACCATAATACCCTGGCCACCGAAACCGGCCACCCTGATAGACATCTTTTTGTAGTGTTCTGCCACATCTCCTCTGGGAAGATCTACATCCTTCTCGGCTGATATTCCAAGTTTTTCCCAAACGGTTGTGGGATCCATTTCAGGAACAGGACGCGTTGTGACTCTTGCATCCTCGCCAAGATCCTTGTAAACCCCCAGCGGGAACATAGGCAGCATCTTTTCTTCCATCCACTTCATTGCCTTCACAGGATCTATTTTCCAGCCGCTGGGGCAGGCAGAAAGAACTTCAACAAACTGGAATCCCTTTCTCTCTTTTGCGTTCTTCAAAGCCTTTCGAACCGCGTTGCGCGCTTTCCTGATATGAACCGCGTCATGAAGAGAAACTCTCTCTATGTAGTTGGGTGCTTCGAGAGCACTGAGGACCTCACTCATCTTCATCGGGTAACCATCGGCATTCAGATCCCTGCCGTACGGGGTTGTGGTAGTGATCTGCCCCTCCAGGGTGGTGGGAGCCATCTGCCCTCCGGTCATTCCATAGATAGCATTGTTCACGAAGAAAACTGCAATGTTCTCTCCTCTGTTGGCAGCCTGAAGTATGTTGTTTCCTCCAATTGCTGCAAGATCACCATCACCCTGATAACTGATAACAACCTTGTCGGGATTGGCCCTGCTTACCGCAGTAGCAACAGCAGGCGCCCGACCGTGTGCAACCTGAAAATTGCCGGTGTTAAAATAGTAGTATGCAAAAACACTACAGCCTACCGGACTGATAAGAATCGTGTCATCAATCAGATCCAGATCTTCAAGCGCCTCAGCAATCAGTTTGTGCAGAACACCGTGACCGCAGCCGGGACAGTAGTGAGTTCTGTCTTTCTCAGCACCTGGTTTGTGCTTGTAAATATCCAGGAACCCTTTTGGTTTTCTGAGCATTGTTTTCGCCATTATTTTACCTCCCCGTAAAGCTCGGAGATTTGGTTCAGAACTTCATCTGCCGATGGCACATTTCCACCAACACGGAAGTAAAGATCACTCTTAATCGCTCCACCCAGAGCCAGATTTACATCATCCACCATCTGACCGGTTGAAAGCTCAACTGTAAGAACATGCTTGATACCGCGTTCAGGAAGAGAAGCTATTTCCTTTTCAGGGAAAGGGAACAGCGTTATGGGACGGAAAAGACCGAGTTTTATCCCCTTTGCTCTGGCTGTATCAACAGCAGTTCTCAGAACACGGCTGACAGAGCCGTAGCCAACTACGGCAATCTCCGCATCGTCCATCATGTACTCTTCAAACCGCACTTCATTTTCCTTGACGGCCTGATACTTTCTGTGGAGAAACATGTTCCATTCCTCAAGATCATCGTGGTCGATGTAAATTGAGTTGATAAGGTTTTTGTTCAGTGGATTTCCGAAAACAGCCCATTCGCTTTTATCCGGAAGCTCTTTAACCGGTTCAGGAATGGTTACGGACTCCATCATCTGCCCGATAACACCATCTGTAAGAACAAATACCGGGTTTCTGTACTTATCGGCAAGTTCAAAAGCAAGCATGGTAAAATCACACATCTCCTGGCAGCTGCTTGGAGCCACAACAATGTTGCGGTAGTTACCGTGCCCTCCGCCTTTTACAACCTGGTTGTAATCACTCTGCTCCGGGCCGATGTTTCCAAGGCCGGGCCCCCCACGCATAATATCTACAATTACACAAGGAAGAGCGGCTCCTGCGCAGTAAGATATTCCTTCCGACTTCAGGCTTATTCCCGGACCTGAACTGCCTGTCATAACTCTCTGCCCACTTCCGGCAGCTCCGTAAACCATGTTTATTGCGGCTACTTCACTTTCTGATTGCAGAAATGTTCTTCCAAGTTTCGGAAAAAGCCTGGAAGCCGACTCCGCAATTTCGCTGGCTGGTGTGATCGGGTATCCGTAGTAGGCAGTACACCCTGCCATAGCCGCCCCGTACACAGCGGCATAGTTTCCCTTCATGAGCATTCTGGCCATGCTATGCCTCCTTTTCGGGCTGATAGTTTTTCATGTAAACGGTTATGGCATCAGGCTCAGGACAGGAGTAAAAACAATTGCCACATCCGATACAACCGCTGCCAACATATTCGGCGTAGTGATAACCTTTGGAATTCAATTTCGGTGATTCAACAAGCACATGCACAGGACAGGAAGCAATACACAATCCACATCCCTTGCATTTGTCCGGATTCACCTCTATTCGAGGATATTTAACATCGGTCAACGAGAGACCTCCTTGCTAAGTTTATATAGCGTAACATACAATTAATATATGATATCCGTAAACACCACGGGGTTGTACAATGGCATTTGACCGGCAGGAAGTCAAGCTCTTCCGGCGTTGAAACAGGCATTTATACACTACGGTGTAACCTGTGCAGAAGATCCTTTAAAAAACAGAAAATGAGAAAAGAACTACCTCAAGCGTTTTCTCCAGTTCTCCCCGGTCGGGGTATAACCCCGCATCTCCAGTTCGATCTCATCGCCAGTCCAGTTCCCCAGCGAGATACCGGGTTTCCCCATCCCGGCTGCAATCGTTTCAAGCTGCTTGAGAAACTCATATTGCTCCGTGTTAATTGAAACTATCTCCGCCGAAAAAAAGGCACCTGTCCGCTCTATAAGCCTGATTCTTCCCGTTATAGCTCCCAGCTTCTCAACACGGTAAACACCGTCTTGTTCCTCAACAAGAAGTGGAAGGGTTTCCAGCACAGCTTTTTTCATCTTTGACCGGCTTGCGCGGAGACTCAGCAGATACACCGCCGCAAACAGAATCCCTCCGCTCCACAATTCAAGATTCCCGAACATGGCCAGGACAGTACACACAACGGAATGCAGAAGAAAAGCAGCTCCCAGTGTTGTGCTCAGTATCTGAGACTGCCTGCGGGAAAAAAGCCCCCTGCCGATTCCTCCGGTTAGATGGGAGATTATGTCCCCTCCTGTGATCACAGACACCAGCAAAACAACGGCAAACACCAGCTCCATGAGGATCAGTGTTCCACCGGGATAGTTCACAGCTTCCCCGAGAGCGGTAATACCCCCGAAAACAAATCCCTCAACAATCAAACCCGGTCTGTTTTTTTTGAACGCAAGAAGAATGACGAAGGCAAAAAGACCGGCTGCCGCACCTGCCGCCGCTGAAGCATATCCGTTCCAGAACAGATCACCTGTCAAAAAAAGTGCAAGAACGAGAAATTCGGGCCACAGAGTTTTCACGGGTTAACCGGTTTCTCTTTGATAGAAACAAATTTGTCAACAGCATCACGAACAATTCGGCGGGCTGTCATTTCACCTTTGGTTCTGCACTTGCCGGTAACCATACGCCACAGCATCTTAACAAAGCTGACAGGATGGTTCAGAAGTCTTGTAAAATAGTAGTGGTAATAGGTGCCATTACGGAACCTGTCCAGCTTTGCATAGTCTTTTCTCCAGACAGGCGAGAAGCACAGTTCATCCAGCTCTGAAAAGCCCTGAAGCTCCGGGCTCAGCATTGAGGGAGTATCTGGAAATGGTGTCATGATCGGCATAACAACCTCTTCAACCCCAGCCTTTGCCAGTTTTCGGATGTAGGCTCTTGTTTCTGTTCTGTCAGACGGTATTTCTCCCGGAGTTCCTGCAACAAAGAAACAGCATGTAGCCATGCCGAGTTCTGAAGCCTTTTTTATAAGTCTCGGCACCCTTTCAATATCAGCGGTTTTGTTCATCAGTTTAAGAACCCGTGTTGAACCTGATTCCGGTGAAAGGGAGAAATACCTGCAGCCAGCACTGGCGAGAAGTTCCAGAAGCTCTTCATCAAGGGTTTCCATTTTGAGCCCTGACGGGAATGTAAAGGTAATATTCATTTTCCTGTCAATAATACCGTTACAGATGTCTTCTACCCTTTTTCTGTCTATGGCAAAATTCTCGTCCTGGAGATGAAAGTCGGTTACACCGTAAGTATCCTTATAGAACTGCAGTTCCTCGAGCACTTTGCCGGCACTCCTGGCCAGCCAGTGACCTCCGCACATCTGCGGTGCCTGACAGAAAGAACACTTGTACGGACAGCCTCTGGAGGTAAGGATGTTCATGTACCGAACTCCGCGCATGAACGGTCCATGGCCGTACCCAAGTTTCCAGTAGTTTTCCAGAGGCAGAAGATCGACTGCAGCAAACGGCTGGGAATCCAGATCAAGGATGTACTTTGTTTTCCTGTCAAGAAACACATCAGCGGTGACAACACCGTCAAGAGAGTTTAACTCTGTTGTACCTTCAATATGTGAGAGAAGAGCGGGAACACGATTTTCACCTTCGCCAAGAACGACAAAGTCCGCCCCGGCCCCTGCAAAA
Organism: Candidatus Fermentibacterota bacterium; assembly: GCA_003646025.1. Taxonomy (GTDB): domain Bacteria; phylum Fermentibacterota; class Fermentibacteria; order Fermentibacterales; family JCC-6; genus Sabulitectum. The sequence goes on along the minus strand of QNDR01000108.1, from coordinate 3,179 downwards.
TCGCCAGGTACAAAAGTAGTGTGATAACCGCCTACAAGTACAGGTCTGTCGGGGCTTCTTCTCTTCAGCTCTCTTACTATTTCCAGGCTTATTGAGTGTTCGCTGGCACAGTGTACCGAAACACCGGCGACTGCATCCTCCGGCACTCTGTCCGCTATCTCGGAAGGTGTGAGCCCTCTGGCCCTGTAGCGTTTCCTGAACGTATATAAACGGTGAGGATTCTCTCCGTAGGCATCTACAATGCTCACATCGTAACCGGCGTCCCTCACACTTGCAGCCAGATAGGCGATGCCTGAAGGAATCCCCGGAATACTCCCGTAAAAATCGGCTTTCAGATGAACCACCGGGGGGCGGATAAGTATAAATTTCATGCTAATAGAGTTGAGGCTCAACAGGTTTCTTCATGTACTTCGCCGTTGCAAGCAGAAGAAAACCGTTTATGTATTTCTTCAGATCAAGAATACTTTTCATTCTTCTTATCTTCTTCCACACCAGCCCAGGTCTGAGATAGAACCTGTGATGAGCCTCCTGTATCAGGAATCTGATCTGATCCTCTGTCAGTGTATCCGGCACGAATGAGACATTCTTGAAGTTGAATCTGTCTTTCGTGAATTTTGCCGGTTTGATTTTTCCATCCAGCAGGTCCTGGTAAACTTCGCTTCCAGGCAGAGGCGTGAGGTTCACAAAAACCGCGTAATCCAGGTCTATGGAACAGGCAAATTCTATGGTCTGAAGCCCTTCTTCAAAGGTTTCCCCCGGAATGCCGAACATGAATGTTCCGTAAGCTTCCATACCCAGTTTACTGGTAAGATTTACAGCTTTTCTTATCTGCTCTACTTTTGTTCCCTTTTTCAGAGTATCGAGGTTTTTCTGAACTCCGCTCTCAATGCCGTAAAGGATTCTCCAGCAGCCAGCCTCTTTCATTCTGCGAAGAAGTTTCTCGGATACCCTGTCCACGCGGGCATTTACAGCCCAGTCAACGTCCAGTCCTCTTTCAAGTATCTCATCACAGAATTCAAGAGCCCTTTTTTCCGAGAGGGTAAATGTATCGTCCCAGAATGCTATGTCTTTTACACCCTGCTCCTTCACCAGCCACTCAACCTCATCGGCTATGTTCTTTGCTGAACGCATCCTTGTGTGTCTGTCCGTGTGGCAGAAGGTACACAGATACGGGCAGCCTCTGGCTCCTATGATATTCGCGTGAGGGAGCCTGTTGTAGAATGTCGGGCTCGGTAGGTAGTCCTTTGGGGGAGCAAGCTGGTGAGCTGGCATTGGAAGCGAATTAATGTCTTCCACTGTGGGTCTATCCGGGGTTTTAACAAGCTGCCCTTTGTTGTAAAAAACAAGACCTGGGATATCAAGGGGAATCTGTTTCTTATCCAGACAGTTTACCAGCTCCCGCATGGTGTACTCGCCTTCACCCTTGACCACATAATCAATTCCATCACACTCATCAATGCATCTCTCCTGCCAGAGTGTGGGGTGGATTCCGCCGACCACCACAGTGGCACCGGGAAAGCGCTTCTTCATTTCGCTGATCATCCACCTGGAATTTTCCCAGTCTACGCTGGTAAGTGTAACACCTATCACATCGGGATCGAGGGCTCCGAGTTTTTCTACTACATCATCAAAGGTAAAAAACAAACCCTCGAGATAGTGTACATCATGACCGTCTTCAAGCATGAACGGGGCCAGATACAGAAGGGACGGAGAAGACACAACATTAACAAGAGGCTTTATATGAAGCCACTTGAAAAGCGGTATTCTCTCGTTCATAAAGTCGTGTTGATCCTGTTCCCAGGATGCAGGCATTGTGAGCAGTACTATCTTCATGATTCGCCGAATATATTCACCCGTTCACCTGATGTCTTGTACCCGTTAATGATGGAGGTTGAATTGAGTCTTTCTGTTTCCGTTGTAATACCTGCCTGGAACGCAGGCGGAACAATCGGCAAATGCCTTGATTCCATAGAGAAGCAGACGGTTCCTCCCGACGAGGTAATTGTTGTTGATGATGGCTCAAGTGATAACACATCGGGTATAGCAGGCAGTCACAACCTTGAAGTTCTGAGTACCGATGGCCGAAAAGGGCCTGCAGCTGCCAGAAACATGGGGGCCTCAGCCGCCAGAGGCGATATACTGCTGTTTCTCGACGCCGATGTAATTGTACCCCCTGATCTTATTGAAAAAATCGAATCTCATTTTGCAGACAATTCAATCTGGGCTGTTCAAACAGTTTACACGCCGGTCTGCCCTGCTGAAAATGCTGTCTCTCGGTACCAGAATTACTACTACTACTACAGTCTCAACAGAATGCCTCAGGGTAGCACAGCAACATTTGCAACATGGTGCTCTGCTGTGAGGAAAGACCGCTTCCTGGAAATAGGAGGGTTCAATGTAAGAATACCTGAACCCACTGTTGAAGATGAAGAACTTGGCTACACCATTACTGAAAAAGGCGGAATCATTATTCTGGACAAGACCATACAGGTAACCCATCTGGCCTCATACAGTTTTTCGCAGTTTACAAGCAGACGCATCAGGATGGCCAGAGCCCAGGCAAAAAGCGGCTGGAGACAGATAAAAAGCAGACTTCTTGCCCGGTATATCAATGTCAGGGAATCGGGAACCCACCACAGCAGGTGGGTGGTGCTTTCCATCCTTCTGGTTCTTTTTGCACAACTTCTGGGTCTGTACGGCCTGTTTTCCGGTACTGCAGCAGCAATGATTTCTGCCGGAATTCTGCTTGTGCTGTCGCTGATATGTCACTGTTCTTTCCTTGTTCAGAGCAGAAAAGACCTGGGGAAAAAAATCACAGGGATCTTTGTCTTGCTAACTGTTTACGACATGGCCGTTCTGGGCTGGGGTATAGTTCAGGGTTCGCTTCAGTACGGGTTCGGGAAAAAATACTAACATCTACTCCGGCAGTTCAAACTGTTTACCCTTTGCCACAGCCTCTATACCGGCAGCAAGCACTATCATGTCTTCCAGCAGAGGTTCCAGATCCTCTGCAGGGATATACCCGCCTCCGGTATCCATAAACCCTGAAGAACCGAAAATCAGATGAACACCTGCATCACTCCAGTCTATTCTCAGCTTACTCAGCTTCTTATCCCATCTGTTAACAAACAAGTAAACCGGAGCAAGAACTACAGCTGCCTCCCTGGGTGATTTTTGTA
>QNDR01000107.1 GCA_003646025.1 Candidatus Fermentibacterota bacterium | reverse complement strand
TTACCATATTCTTAAAGGTATAATGGGTCAATGGAAGCAGGAAAGCAAAGATTGTTTAAGATCAGATTCGGCAGTTGCTGGTGTTTTCAATATCTGCAAAATTAAGGATGTTTCTCCGAATACAGGAAAGCCCCCCGGAAAACCGGAGGGCTCTGTGCTTATGAGTCAGCCGCCGTGCTTTTTAACCAGCTCTATAACATCCGGGAAATCCATACCAAGCTCTTTGAGTTTGGCAACAGTTGGAACTCCGTCATTTGTCCAGCCTCTGCGTTTATACACGGCATCCAGAAGCTGTTCGTATCTGTCTTCCCGGTATCTGCGCGTGGCCGCTACTTTTTCAGTGGTTGACATGTTTTCCGGATCAATGCCGGCATCCTCTTTGAGCTGGGTGTCGTATCGTTCAATACGGCTTTCATACTCCTCGTTTGTCACAGGACCTGCGGAGCGGTAGGGAATTGAGTCGTGTTCTCTTCTTCCATAACCCATTTTCAGATTGAAAACACGCTGGAAGTTGTATACCCTCTCACTCATTAAAACAAGGCTGTCCATGGTTTGAGGTCTTCCTGTAACTCCTTCAAAGAGTTCACAGTAGCCCTGAACATGCCCGGGAACCTTAGCCGGTTCATCGGTTTCTGCATTATCTGCCGGCTCTATGTCGTTCCATGGAAGCTTGCAAAGGCCGCACAGTCCGAACCAGGTTCTCCACATGGGGAAGTAGTGCAGAGCCTCGGCTTTGTCTTCGAAGGTGGGGATCTGCTTGTTGACCATATCCATAAAGATCAGCCAGGCTTCATCGTGCTGGGCACCTTTCAGTGCTATACCGTAGCCGCCCTGCTGGGCAAGGGATTCCTTTGTCACATACTCGGAGTATTCCATTCCCTTGGATTCCATACCGATGTCCTGAACAAACCCGGGGTCAGCACCGAAATTCTCCACGAAGTACTTCTTCATGTAACGGATGCCTTTTCCTGCGATAAGACCGAAACCCTCGCCCCGGCCCATCAGATGAAGAAGCTCCATGGCGGCTTCCCAGTTGCCGAACCGGAGATCGAGGCCGCCTGTTTTCTCCAGGTCGAGTATTCCAGCTTCGAAGCACTCCATGATGAAAGCTGTTCCAGTCGCGAAACTGATGGTGTCCAGACCGTAGGTGTCGCAGTAGAAGTTGTATTCGATGGGGAAGCGAGGATCGAATACACCCATGTTTGACGAACCGCCTACTGTTTCGTACTCTGGGCCGTCTACAAGAACATTTTCTCCTTTGTACGGACCTGTTCTTAACTTGAAGCCCTCTGCCGCTTTTGCGCAGGCCATTGTGCAGCCGATGTAGCAGCCGTCTGGAACGCCCTGTGTTATGTATTTGTCGATGAACACTTTGCTTTCAATGTACTTTGTATCAGGATGTGAACCGTACTGATAGTTCTTCACTGGAAGAAGATCGTATGCATCCATGATTTCAGTGAGATGGGCAGTACCGATTCCCCTCATGTTGCACTGATCCTTGTCCATGAGGATCATCTCTTTTGTAACTCTCATGCCGGCTCTGCGGATCATCTCCTGATCGTGGGGGCGGTTGGGGTCTTTGGTCATTGTTATAGCACCCGTTGGGCAGATTTCCGCACAGGCACCGCACGCGGAACAATGGGGTTGATTGGTGTTGTAGGGCATCATCACTGTTCTGTCTTCACCCCGGCTGGCAAAGTTGATGATGTTTTCCCATATCCCTTCTTTGCAAATCCGTGAGCACAGACCGCACAGAATGCATGCGTTGGGGTTGAAATCAACATTAGGGTGGTTGTAACCGGGATGCTCCGCACCGTAGAACTTTGCCATGTCCCTGATAACTTTTACCTCAGGCCAGCGTGACAGCATCATGGCGAGAATGTTCTTTCTGTTGCTCTGAACTCTGTCGTTCTTTGTGTCTACGGAACATTCTTTTCTCACAGGGTAGTTACAACTGGTAACCATCTTTGATTTTCCACCCTCGTTTACTTCAACGGTACACATGCGGCAGGCCCCATAGGGTTCCACCAGCTCGCTGTGGCAAAGAGTGGGAATGTGAATATTCAGCTTTGAAGCTGCTTCAAGAATGGTTGTTTCCGGAGCTACCTGAACTTCCCGGCCGTCTATGGTTACGGTGATCATATCAGCCATTATTTCACCTCCACAGCGTTGAAGTTACAGACATCACGGCATACTCCGCACTTGATACATTTTTCCTGGTCTATCACATGTACCTGTTTTGCAGAGCCGCTGATTGCGTTCACAGGGCACTTCAGAGCGCACAGTGTACAGCCTGTACAGTTGTTCGGATCTATGGTGTATTTAATGAGGTCGTGGCACTGACCTGCAGGGCAGGTGCGGTCACGGATGTGGGCTTCGTATTCTTCTCTGAAGTACTTGATAGTGCTCAAAACGGAGTTGGGTGCATCTTTTCCAAGGGCGCACAGGCAACTGTCATTCATGGTTGCGCCGTAGCTTTCGAGAAGCTCTATATCTCCTTCTCTTCCTTTTCCCTCGGTTATCCTTCCAAGTATCTGACCCAGGGCGACAAGACCTTCGCGGCACGGCGTGCACTTGCCGCAGCTTTCACCTTTCAGAAAGTCGATAAAGTACTTGGCTATCTGCACCATGCAGGTTCCTTCATCCATAACTACCATACCGCCGGAGCCCATCATGGAGCCCTCTGCTGTAAGGCTGTCAAAGTCTACAGGAAGATCCAGCTTCTCTGCGGGAATAACTCCGCCGGAAGGTCCTCCGGTCTGGACACCTTTGAATGCTTTGCCACCTGGTATTCCCCCGCCGATGTCGTAGATGATTTCCCGGAGCGTGATGCCCATGGGGACCTCCACAAGACCGATGTTTTCAATGTCTCCCACAAGGCTGAAAACCTTTGTTCCCGAGCATCCGCCCCAGGGGGTTTCAGAAACATCACCGGTTCCAATCGCCGCGAACCACTCGGCACCTTTTTCCATGATAAGAGACACATTTGCCCAGGTTTCCACATTGTTCAGCACTGTAGGGCCGTCTTTGTATCCCTTCTCTACCGATCGTACATACTTGGCCCTGGGTTCGCCGGGCAGCCCTGCCATGGAAGCCATGAGAGCACTTGATTCTCCGCAGACAAATGCACCGGCACCTCTGTGGATTACAATATCGAAATTGAATCCGGTTCCGAAGATATCCTTTCCGAGGAGTCCTTTTTCACGGGCCTGTTCCAGGGCAACTTCAAGCCTGTGCATAGCAAGGGGATATTCCTTGCGCATGTAGATGTAGCCCTCTTCAGCACCGATGGCATAAGCTCCGGCCATCATGCCTTCTATAACAGCGTGAGGGTCTGCTTCCACAATGGAGCGGTCCATGAATGCACCTGGATCACCCTCGTCGGCATTGCATACTACCACAGGTTTTACGTGTGACTTCTCCGCAGCATCAACGCAGCTCTGCCATTTGATACCGGTGGGGAATCCACCACCTCCACGACCGCGAAGCCCGCTTTTGACCATTATCTGAACGGTTTCTGCAGGACTTTTTTCCGTGAGTACTTTGTGGATGGCCTGGTATCCGCCAAGTCTGATGTAGTCATCGATGCGTTCCGGATTGATCATTCCTCTGTGACGAAGAGCCAGAAGCTTCTGTTTCCCGAAGAAAGGGATGTCTTCCATCTTTGGAATGGCTACACCCTCCAGCTTGTACATAAGCCTTTCAACAGGTTTTCCGCCTTCCAGGTGGTTATCAATTACATCGCTCAGGTCTTCAACAGTGAGTTTCTGGTAAAAGATGCCTTCAGGCTGAACAACCATGATAGGACCCTGTGCGCAGAATCCGTTGCATCCGGTCGGAACAACGAGATACTTCTTATCAAGCCCTCTTTTTACAAGTTCTTTTTTCAGGGAGTCGATGAGAGGAAGAGACCTGTTGGCAACGCAGGCGGTTCCAGCGCAGACCATAAGGGCAGACTTGTAGGAATTGAACTCCTGTGTGGCTGACTTCTGTACGGACTTCAGTTCGTCTATGTTCATGTCAGCCCTCCTTACTGTATTTTTTTATTATTTCAGTGACCATGGAAGGGCTTACCCCTCCAATTACGTCCTCTCCCACCACAACAACCGGGGCAAGGCCGCAGGCGCCGACACACCGAACCTCAGAAAGTGTAAACATTCTATCGGGGGTTGTTTCACCGCTTTTGATCTTCAGCTCCCGCTCAAAGGCGGCAAGTACATCAGGTGCTCCCTTTACGTAACAGGCTGTTCCTGTGCATATCTGTATTTCCTGCCGGCCTTTTTCCTTAAGGCTGAAGGCTTTGTAGAATGTTGCGATGTGAAAAAGAACACCTCTTGGCTTACCTGTTCTCTCAGCAACCCGGTTAAGGGCTTCCTGGGGGATAAATCTGAACTTGTCCTGAATGTCCTGGAACATTTCAATAACGAAATCAGGGTCGGCATTCCAGCGGTCTATAATCGAGTCTACCGGGTAGTTAGTTTGCATGAGTGTCACCTCCACCGGTGTGCTGCCATACAGGGCGCGAATCGGATGTGCGGGCAACCAGAGCAACGAGTCCTTTGCCTCTGAAAACTGTTCCGCTTCCTCCCCGGCCAGCCTGTTTCAGTCTCATGTGTTCTTTACGCCAGTCCCACCAGGAGAAATTTAAGCAGCCAATCCAGCAGTGGTCTGCACCTGTTCCGGCAGAAACAGACGAAACATTGCGTTTGTCTTCTTCGTTGTAACTGTAGAGTTCCGCCAGCTGGTTTGCAACGATATGGCTGTTCACACCAAGCTTCTCATTGCGCACAATCTGAACAATTCCCTTATCGCCATCTATGTAGACAACATGGTCTCTGGCTTCCTGCTTTCCCACAACAACCATGGCATCAAAGCCGGAGAACTTCAGAAGTGGACCGAAGTGCCCGCCAACATTGCTGTCGATAACAGAGCCTGTGGTGGGGGAAATGGTGGTAACGATTGATTTTCCGGTACCGGGGAACGAAGGGGTTCCGCCAAGCGGACCGCAGGAGATGCAGATACCGTTCTCCGGGCTGTCCCACTTTGTGTCGCCGTTAACTTCATTCCACAGAAGCCACAGGTCGAAGCCTTTGCCTCCTGTGAACTTCATTTTGATTTCTTCCGTAATGGGGATGATTTTGAAGGAGTAGTTTGTAAGGTCTACCCTCAGTGCTTCACCGGTGTATCCCTTAACTGCGGGTTTCGGCTTGTACTTAAAGGTGGCCACAACATTCTGCGCCTCCTGGATCTCCCGAGCGGAGTAATTGCAGGACATGTATATATCCCTCCAGGTTCGAGTGAATAATGGGTTGAAACTATTCAAATTCAGTGTGCATATTCTAGTTGGAAAAACGGTAAAACGCAATGGTTGCAATGGCTTAACAACAACGGTATGTTTGATTATACGAGATTTACATTGAATGCAGTGCATAGCACTGGAGTGAGGCACAATGTTCTGGGAAATTAACACAATCCTTGATTATCCAGAGTGGAGTGGAGGCGTATACTCCGAAGCGCAGTGATAATTCACTGATGGCGTGGTTTCGAGCAAATACTGATTAGGTGTGTGGGAGTGAAAAGGGAGCTTGTTGAATATGCTGCTAGGGATAAGTAGACTTGAAAAGAGTCTGATTGCTTTATCAATGCTTCTCGGGCTGCTTCATGTTCTGTCGTTTGGATTTTGCCTTCAGGATGACGCATACATAGGGCTTCGCTATTCACGAAACTTGTCAGATGGCAACGGGCTGGTCTTTAACCCCAACGAGCATGTCGAGGGATACACGAACTTCAGCTGGATTATCATCTCAACAATTCCATTTTTAACAGGTATTGATGAAATAATATTTCTAAGGGTACTTAGTGCTCTTTCCGCAGCACTGGCAATACTTATGGTTGGGATACTGGCCAACATACTCGCCAGGGGCAGGAGCGGTGCAGCATTTTTTGCATCATTCATTTTTGCGAGTCTTCCGTTCGCTATGGGGGAAGCAGCAATGGGATTGGAAACCCTATTCTTCACCGCCGTGATTATTGCCTCCCTAGCAAGGTACTTTTTGGAGAATGAGGATTCCTGTAGAAAAGGATATGGCTCCGGGCTGCTCCTGGCGCTGGGAGCCCTGACTCGACCAGAAACTATCGGCATAGCAGCTTTTCTTGCGGTTATCGATTTGATTAAATGGAGAAAGAATCCGAAGAATGCTGAGTTCAGAAATCAGCTTCTGAGCAGGTGGGCGGTATTTGCCGTTCCTGTGTTTATTCACCTTGCGTTCAGAATATTCTACTACGGTGATATTGTTCCGAATACTTTCCATGCAAAGGTAGGCGGTGGCCTGAATGCAATTAGGAGAGGAATACGGTATACCGGCATATACATCAGGGATGTAGCTCCCCTTTTCGTTGTTTTGATTGGCAGTTTTTTTACAATAGCAAAGAAACGAAATCGGTTTAAAGCTGACTTTCAGCTTAAATTATCTCTGGTACTTGTGGTCTGTAATATTGCATATGTGATTTATGTAGGAGGTGATTTTAAGCCATCAAATCGTTTCTTTGTTTTAATGTCTGCTGTTATTACGGCTGTGACAGGTTCCTTACTGTCGTCTGCGGTGCAAACGATGAAGAAGCAAAAGCTAGTAGTGTGGATTGTAGCTGTAATTATGGTGGCATCAGGAAACTACTTACTTGGTGGGGCAGTTCGAAAGTATGCCAGAAGACGAGCATCAGTACTTCCTCACCACATCGTTACCGGTAGATGGCTTTTGCAGAATTTTCCCACCGATACTTGGATGGCAACTGGAAATGCAGGAGTTCTTCCATACGAGTCGGGTTTATTGACGATTGATATGCACGGTTTGTGCGATAAGACAATTGCCAGAAGATCAATCCCTGGAATGGGACTGGCAACTCCCGGCCACGAGAAGGGAGATGGTCTGTACGTTCTCAGCCGACATCCGGACATTATCCTGTTTATGAAATCCAGGTTTTCCAGTCACCCCCTGACAACAGCAGAAATCCAGGATGAACTGTTTGGCGTAAGTGAGCTTGAGCTCTGGATTAATCCGTACTTTCACGAGAACTATACGCTGGTTTCTGTTCCAATTGAGGATTTCTATTTCAACTATTTCACCAAGTTACAGACTGAATAACAGTATTTAATTTCTATTGATGTAACAGCAATACCAGCGGACTTGACCGCTAAAACAACACCATATATGATATATGTTGCTAGGGGTGGTTATTTACTTGTTGTGAATAAGGGGGTAGTGTATGAAAGCATCTAGATATAACTGGCTGTTCTATCACAATGGTCGCCATATTCAAGCCTGTCCAAAATAGGTTTTCTGTGTTGAGATAAGAAAAATGCCCTTTTCGTTTCGAGTTATTAGGTTTTAAGTGCCAACACAAAATCTAAAACTCTCACAAAAAGGGCAGGGCTAATATGATTCGTTGCGCAAGTTTATTCAATCAGCTGCTTCAGCAGTTTCCCAGATCAGATTTTCAAAGACTCGTAAATAAGCATCAGGCAGAGAGAAACACAAAGGGATTCAGTTCCTGGAGTCAGTTCGTATCCATGCTGTTCCGCTTCGCGGGACCTTCGGTTATTGCCACTTCGCCAGAGCGGACTCACTCAGAGAGATCAGTTATGGTCTTGCTTGCTGCATAGGAAAGCTCAGCCACCTCGGGTTGAAAAAGGCACCACCTAAGTCAACACTGGCCTATGCCAACGCAAACCGATCCTCTGAGATGTACAAAGATCTGTTTTACAGTTCTCTTTCATCCTTCAGATCAAGAAAAATGTTGGCCACTCGGAAACCATTCAGATTCAAGAACAAACTCATGAGTTTTGATTCTACCACGATAACCCTCGCGCTGGAGTCATTCCCGTGGGCAAAATACCGATCCCGAAAGGGCGGTGTTAAACTCCATGTACTCCTGGATAATGCGGATTTGATGCCGGAGTTTATTCATATAACGGAGGCCAGGGTAAATGACTGCAGGGGACTCCGGCATCTCAACCTCAAACCGGGAACAATTCTTGCTCTGGACAGAGGTTACAACGACTTCACTCAATTTGGAGACTGGACTATGCAGGGTGTGTACTTTGTTACAAGAATGAAAATCAACACCGTGTTCAGCGTCATAGAAAAAAGAATCCC
>QNDR01000106.1 GCA_003646025.1 Candidatus Fermentibacterota bacterium | reverse complement strand
GACTACGACTTAGACAGCGTAATTGACGCTAATATGAATATTATACAAGCAGAAGTACATCAATACCATGCAATATAGGATGAGATAACAACTGAATCAACCAGAAACAGTGGCCATGTTCTTCGCTTAGTGAATACTGTTCTGGTTATTCAGAGCGTTCCCAAATCAACCAAACCTTTTAACAACCCAGAAAACTGCTCTGATAATGCTATAGCATTATGTCAGTTGATTCAGAAAAAGAATTGATGACAAAAGGATATTGTCATGTTTTAACCGTTTAAAATGTTGATTACCGACTTGAGTACATTCTGAAAAGCAACTTGTTTAAGATTGCCGACTTCCATCCTAATCAGAGTAGTGTTTGCAGTAAACAATTTCCCTGGGCGAGCATAACTAACGCGCTGCAAAGAACCAGAGTGAAAATCAGTCTCGCTTAATTGAACTGCGTGAGAATCAGCGTAGGGATTACTCGTAATCTGGCACAGTATCCAATCTCCACGGTGAACTGATGCCAGAACAACCGCTGGCCGCAACTTACTATTGGATAGATCCGAAAAAGGGAAAGTAACAAGAACTATCGAACCTGCTGTAAGTGCGCCCATGCCTTTTCCTCCTGCGGCCGGTTCCAGTCTTCTCCGAGTGCAGCCTCGCTGAGAATAGCAGTTTCAGGAATATCAGGCTCATCAATAATTGTCACTATTGCCCTACAAGCATGTAACAGGTGAACGCTTTCCCTAATATGGACTTTTCCATCAACTTCGATTGTGGCTTCAACTGACCTTAGCATTTTACACCTCCATTAATTGTATACTACGAAACTATTCAACACTTTGCAAATCCTGTGCTTATTTGTGACTCTCAGTAATTTGGATGTCACCAGCCAATTTGATTCTTTGAGAATAATTTTAAACACAGAATTTATTTAACCCAGAATACCTCTTGTTAGTCACCATACCTCCGGCAAAGCCGGAGGCTTGTAAAAGCGTGAACCGCTCAAAGCGGTAAATTTATGAGCCGCCTAAAGGCGGCGTTGATCTACCATAATTCCAACTGGTCAATTCGCTTATCTTCCTTTTCTTGACGGGTTATGTACCTCCTGATTGTCTCTTCATCACGCCCAACAGTTGATACAAAGTAGCCTCGTGCCCAAAAACTCTGTCCCCGGAAATTCTTACGTTTACCCACATAAACCCGAGCAATGTGGATTGCGCTCTTCCCTTTTATAAACCCTATCACTTGTGATACAGCGTATTTCGGTGGGATAGAAATCAACATATGGACATGATCTCCCATCATATGACCCTCTACTATCTCACTCTCTCGTTGCTTAGCAAGGTCACGAAATACCTCTCCCAGATACTCACGAAGCTTGCCGTACAGGGCTTTTCTTCGGTATTTAGGAATGAATACTACATGGTACTTGCATTCCCAAACCGAATGTTTTAAACTTTCGGTAACTGCCACAGTTACTCCCTTTCATTCCCGCAACGAGCGGTTCACGAAAGGGAGTCTTCATTTCAATCCCGGAATTGTCAAACTTTGTCGGTCCCCCGGCAAAGCCGGGGGGTTTCATATTTGGACTAAATATAATGAGTGCTATTATTCTCGTGTTGAGTGATGATAGTATAAAAAGAACAAAAGAGTTTGGGGAACAACTAAATTCAACAGAACTGCAGCTATGTTTTCCTAAAGTTATATTATTGCAGTCTGCTGATTCAGGGCGTTATCTCTAATGAAAAAAGGGAATCCAAACTCTATGGTTTATGACGACGGTGAAGCTTATGATCTGAGTACTCAGGGACCATATTATGAACTCTGGTTTGAAATGACCGAGCATTACCTTGATTCTTTTCTTCCAAAAGAAGGATTACTACTTGATGCAGGTGGAGGTACTGGCGAATTTTCCATTCGGGCAGCAAAACTCAGAAGAGAATTGATTTGTGAAAACCTTGATATCTCCGTACCAATGCTTGCTCAAGCTGAGCGTAAATTTCAGAAAAATCAGATTAATAATCGAGTTAGCACAAAGCATGGTGACATTCAGAATCTGCCATATCCTTCAAAGCATTTCGACTATGTAATGTGTCTTGGAGATGCGATCAGTTTCTGCCCAGATCACGAGCTTGCCTTCAGAGAGCTGGTCAGAGTAACCAAACCAAATGCTCACATCCATCTCTCAGTGAATTCTTTTTGGGGTAACTACCATGCCATGTATACTGAGAAAAGCAGAGAAATGGGTGTTTCTTTCGATGACGCAAAGAAATATATGAAAACTCGAATTCTCCATATGAATGGTCAATCGACTGGATGCAGAAGCTTTACCATGAAAGAATTATCAAACTGGGCTGATCAGTACAAATTATCAATCGTAAAGAAGTTTGTTGCACCGGTATTCCCCTCAAATAATACATGGTACGAGAACCCTGTGATTTCAAAGGAGATGAGAGACTTGCATTATAGATACTGTGAAGAGGAAAACATTATGGAATTCGGGAACCACCTTAATGTCATATACAGAAAAGAGAGATAACAAAAAATACAGCAGCACCGCATCAGGGAGTGAGAGTCGAGTTATCGCGGTCTACTGATATGAAAGGTTCAGTTCATAATTTGCTTCGGACTTTCTAAGTTAAATAATAATCCGGACAATGCTCTGGCATTTTGTCAGATGAAGTTAGGACGAAGGAGGTCCGAAGTTCTGATACCCTGTTTGCAAGGCCAGGAAGTTAATTTTCCTGCATAGTGACTTATACCCAGTAGTCTTTCTCCAGCGCCCTGTACTGAACTGCCTCGGCTATGTGATCGCTCTGTACGGTATCTTCGCCCTGGAGATCGGCGATTGTTCTGGCAACACGCAGCGTTCTGTAGTAACCTCTGGCTGATAGCCCGAAGCGGGCGGCAGCGGTATCTAGAAGCTTTCTGGCTGCGGAATCGAGTACACAGTGCCTTCTGGTAAGGGTGCTGGTCATGTGGGCATTGCAGTAAACACCTGGATTGGATTTAAACCGCTGTGTCTGTATTTTCCGCGCCTCTACAACCCTCTCCCGGATAACCGCGCTGGTTTCTCCTGAGGAAACAGGGTCACTGAGCTCACTGCGGGGCACTGGAAGAACTTCCAGGTGTATGTCTATTCTGTCGAGAAGAGGACCGGAAATTCTGCCCAGGTAACGCTGGACTTGAGAGGCCGTGCAGTTACAGGCTTTTGTCGGGTGGGTAAGGTAGCCGCATGGACACGGATTCATAGCTGCTACAAGCATGAACCTCGCTGGAAGTTCTATACTTGCCGCAGCTCTGGAAATAACAACCTTTCCAGACTCCATAGGCTGACGCATTACTTCAAGAGCTCCCCTTTTGAATTCCGGGAACTCGTCAAGAAAAAGAACTCCGTTGTGGGCCAGGCTCACCTCGCCGGGACGGGGATTCGTGCCGCCGCCGGCGAGACCAGGTGTGGATACCGTGTGATGGGGGGCACGGAATGGACGACGGGTAATAAGAGCCTGACCCTCTGGAAGAAGACCGGCAACACTGTAAACCTTTGTGGTTTCAACTGCTTCCTCGCGGGACATAGGCGGAAGAATACCGGGAATACGGGCGGAGAGCATGGTTTTACCGGAACCCGGCGGACCTATCATCAGAACATTGTGACCACCGGCTGCCGCTATTTCCAGCGCCCGTTTGGCCTGCTGCTGCCCCCGGACCTCTGAAAAATCCGCTATTGCAGGTTGTGAATTGCTGAGAATCTGTGTTTCGCCGGATTCCTTGAGGTTGTTCAACCCCTGCAGGAAAAGAGACACCTGCTCGAGGTTGTCTGCGGGATACACCGGAACCGGAGAAGCTATTACCGCCTCACCGGCATTTGCCGCTGGAACAATAAAGCCATCAATACCCTGCCCGTTCAACCCGGCTGCCATGGGCAGTACACCTTTAACCGGACGCAGAGAACCGTCGAGAGCAAGCTCGGCAAGGTAAGCGTATCTTGAAGCCCTTTCCCTGGATACGAAGCCTGAGGCCGCCAGAAGCCCCACTGCAATGGGCAGGTCAAATGCTGCCCCTTCCTTTTTCCGACCGGCTGGCGCAAGATTTACTGTAAGCTTTTTTGAGGGCAGAGAAAAACCTGTGTTACCGATTGCCGCCTGAACCCTTTCGCGGGATTCCTTCACGGCACTGTCTGGAAGGCCAACGATGGTAAAAGTTGGAAGACCTCTGGTGAGATCGACCTCCACATCTACCTGAAAAGCACCGATACCAACAAGACCAACACTGCGAGTGAATGCAAGCATAGCCCCCCCGTCTTTCAGGAGTAACCTGCAATTCCCCGCAAAAAACAACAGGGAAGGGTTGTACACCCTCCCCTGCCGGATACTGTCTGAAACTACTCTTCTACAGTAACCTTAAGCATAACATCACCCTGGGCAATTCTATCCACCACATCCTGCCCGGAGGTAACCTTTCCAAACACAGTGTGCTTCCCGTTCAGATGAGGCTGGGGGCTGTGTGTGATAAAAAACTGACTCCCGTTTGTACCCGGCCCGGCGTTGGCCATGGAAAGTGAGCCCGTTTCGTGTTTAAGAGGGTTACCTGCAAACTCGTCTTTGAAGTTGTAACCTGGACCACCCATGCCGGTTCCCGTAGGATCTCCACCCTGTATCATGAAATTGCTGATCACTCTGTGGAAAGTTACGCCGTCGTAAAACCCGTCTTTCGCGAGTGTGACAAAGTTGTTTACAGTCACAGGGGCAAATTCAGGAAACAGATCAAGGCTTATCGTTCCTTTGTCCGTTTCAATCTTAATTTTGTAGACTCTGTCTGTCTCAATGTTCATTTCCGGTTGGGCATCGTACTGCTTGGCCATGCTTCTCCTATCCTATAATGTTAACCAGTCTGCCGGGAACAACTATTACTCTCCGGGGAACTGCTCCGTTCAGGTATTCCTTTATCTTGTCTCTGCCAAGGGCAATTTCTTCAATCTGCTGTTTTGAAGCGCCGGCAGGAACAGATATTCTGTCTCTTATCTTTCCCTTTATCTGAACCACTATTTCAACTGTCTGTTTTACCAGATCCTGTTCGTTCCACTGCGGCCACGGCTGTTTGTGCACAGTTTCCCCCGGAAACCCCAGAACATGCCACAATTCTTCCGATACAAAGGGGGCCACAGGGGCAAGAATGGTAAGAAAGTCTTTCTGAACTTTCCTCCATGTTGCTTTTACAGAGGGTGCTTCCCCTCTGTTCGCAGACAGAAAGTTGAGGAATTCCATCATTGCCGCAACAGCTGTATTGAATTGAAAACCATCTATATCCTGGGTTACTTTCTTTACCGTTCGCGCCAGCTCGTATCGAAGCTCTGTTTCGAAAGCTTCATCGATTTCAGTGTCTTCCAGCTCTGCAGTTTCAAGGAACAGATTCCACACACGCTTCACGAACCGGTATGTACCGGCAAGGCCCTCCTCACTCCACTCAATCTCTGCTTCGAATGGTCCCATGAAAACGATGTAAAGCCTCAGAGCATCAGCACCGTACTTCACCACCATTTCATCAGGTGTGATGACGTTACCTTTGCTCTTGGACATTTTCTGGTGGTCGTAGCTTATAAGCATTCCCTGATTTTTCAGGCTGGTAAAAGGCTCGGTGAAATCAAGCATACCCGCATCATACATCACCTTCGTCCAGAACCTGGCATAGATCAGATGCATCACGGCATGCTCTGCCCCTCCAACGTAAAGGTCAACTGGAAGCCATTTTTTTACCTCTTCCGGATCGAAAGCAGCTTCACTGAAGTGCGGAGAAACAAACCGGAGAAAATACCAGCTGGAACAGGCAAACCCCGCCATTGTACTTGTTTCACGCTTCGCCGGTGCTCCGCACCTGGGGCAGCTGGTGTTTACCCACGCTTCCTGTGCTGCCAGCGGAGAACGTCCTGAATCATCAGGTTCGTACGATTCCACATCCGGGAGAACCACTGGAAGATTTCTGTCCGGCACTGCACCGCACTTATCACAGTGTACTATGGGAATAGGTGCACCCCAGTACCTCTGACGGCTTACCAGCCAGTCTCTGATTCTGTACCGGGTCTCGGCTTTGCCGAAGCCGTTCCTTACCGCGTAATCCGCCATAATTTTACGGGACTCCTCAGAACTGAGGCCTGTGAATCGCCCGCTGTTGATAAGCTCTCCATCGGCAACCGTTGCGGCATCCTCCACGCCCCGGGCGACTCCTCCTGGTGCCACAACTTCAACAACGGGAAGACCATATTTTCTAGCGAAAGCATGGTCGCGCTCATCGTGTGCGGGAACTGCCATAATTGCAGCCGTTCCATAACCTGAAAGCACATAATCAGCTGTCCACACGGGTATTTTTTCTCCATTGAATGGATTCACTGCCCACGCACCTGTAAAAATTCCGGTTTTTTCTTTTTCACTGGCCACAAGACGCTGAAGATCTGTTTTTGAACTGGAAGTTTTTATGTAGCGTTCCACATCATCTCTGTACTGGTCGGTTACAATGTTCAGCAGCTCAGGATGCTCCGGTGCAAGAACACAGAATGTGGCACCAAAAATCGTATCAATTCTTGTGGTATAAACAGGGAGATCGATAGTTCCATTTTTTTCAGTGTCTACAGAAAACACCACCTCAGCACCGTGTGAGCGGCCAATCCAGTTTCTCTGCATGGCCTTGATGTTCTCCGGCCAGTCAAGATCGTCCAGCTCTTCCAGAAGCCTGTCTGCGTAATCTGTGATTTTGAAATACCACTGGGGAAGTTTCTTCTTTACCACTTCACCACCGCAGCGCCAGCAGATTCCTCCCGCAGATTCCTCATTGGACAGCACTATTCTGCAGCTGGGGCAGTACATCTGATAGTTGTCCGACTGGTATGCAAGCCCTCTGTCAAAGAGAAGAAGGAAAAAATACTGGGTCCATCTGTAGTAATCAGGATGACTTGAATTTATCTCCCTGCTCCAGTCGTAGCCGGCTTCAAACAGCTTCATCTGTCTCTTGTAGTTTTCCGTGTTGATCCTGGTCACTTCCGCCGGATGCATTCCTGTTTTTATGGCATACTCTTCAGCCGGCTGCCCAAAAGCGTCCCATCCCATGGGATGCAGAACATTGTGTCCATCCATCCGTTTCTTGCGACAGATAACATCTGTAGGGATGTAGTTTCTGCAGTGTCCCACAGACAGACCGGCTCCCGAAGGATACGGAAAGTAATCAAGACAGTAAAAATTGCTCTTCTCCGGGTCATCTCCAGTTTTGTATAAGTTCAGTTCCTCCCAGAAGGGAGACCATTTTTTTTCCAGTTCCTTGAAATTGTACGTACTCACTATCAGGCCTCCAGTAAATGTTACGCGAAATATACAAAACAAGACCCGCTGTCAGCGGGATGGATACAGAGTAAAAACCAGAGTTCCGCCTTTTACCGAGGAAAGAGAACACCCGGCAGCCTCAAGTATCCGGAAAATTATAGCAGCTTCTGTTTCGGAATTGAACATGCCTGATTCCAGGCGGTTTCTGATTTCGTCACTGGACAGCTTGCTGTAGGAATCGTTCAAACCCTGTAGAGTAAGAAATACTTCCTGCCTGCCCGGGCCGTTCTCTGCTTTTGATACATTGAATGAAACAACATCATCCGAAACCGCAAGATGGCACAGCAGTGCGAAACACCTAAGAAAAATCTCCGTTTTAATAGCTACAGGAGGAATCTTGTCTTCAATGGACAATGAAGGAGGTCTAAGCCCTGTTTTCGTAAAGACACCATGGAGACGGCCCAGAAATTTGTCTGGATACTCGTCTGAAAAGAAATCCTGATTAACCTGCACTGTAAGTCCCAGAATGTGAGTGACCCTGGATGCTGTTTCTGTGGAATACAGCATTGTTCTTGCGAATCCTGCCAGTGGATCATCACTGTCCATTACATGCAGAATGGCGTTATTCTGCTCGATGGCAACAGAAGAAAACTTTTCAAGATAATCGGACATAGCAGTTGAATACCTGATAATTTCTTCTCTTATCCGTTTTGTTGTGTTTCCTGTACCCTCATGGTCACGCTTTATGGAAAGCAGTTCCACAACTCTTTCCAGAGTCTCCTGGCTGATGTTGCTGCTGGCCGCAATCTGATACTCTATCCCGTCAATTACCGCGAAAGAACGGGAAACCAGACGGTCATGCTGACGTTTCCCGGCTTCACGGGGAAACACTGCCACAGACCTGCCCCCTGCGCTGAATTCCAGCATACCGCCATCGCTTATGATAAAACACACACCTGCAAGCTTCTCCAGTTTATCTGTGTGGTTTTCCGCAGAGAAAAGCTGTGTTACTCTG
>QNDR01000105.1 GCA_003646025.1 Candidatus Fermentibacterota bacterium | reverse complement strand
TCTTCGTCGAGGAAGTTCTGTGCTTTGCCCGACCTGTATTCTTTTGAAGCTTCAATGAAGAATACATTCTTCCTGTTTTCGTTTGCGCCACCCGGTTCTCTTGAGCGATCGATAATTAGAATTGCAACCGGTATGCCTGTTGTCTGGAAAAGACCTGCCGGGAGACCGATTACAGTGTCTATAATGTTTTCCTGAAGAAGGCTTTTTCTTATTCTGCCCTCTGCGGCACCACGGAACAGAACTCCGTGGGGAACCACTACTACAACCTTGCCTTCCTTTGCCTTTGCAGTTTCAACCATGTGGCTGATAAATGCGTAGTCGCCTTTTGTTTTTGGCGGCATGCCACGATGAAAGCGGTTGTATATATCGTTTTCTGCGCCTTCACCGCCCCATTTCTTAAGGGAAAAGGGCGGATTGGCGATGACTAGATCGAACTTCATCAGAGAATCGTTTTCTGTAAGGCGGGGGTTGTTAAGAGTGTCGCCCCATTCAAGCGTTGCGGAATCCTTGCCGTGAAGAAACATGTTCATTCTTGCAAGATTGTAGGTGGTTCCTATGCTTTCCTGACCGTAAAGAGCATAGTCGTTTGAACCCAGTTTTTCGACCTCTTCCCCGGCCAGAAGAAGAAGACCGCCGGAACCGCAGGCAGGGTCGCAGATGCGCCAGCCTGGCTTCGGGGCGGCAAGCTTCGCAAGCAGTACCGCAACGGATTTTACCGTGAAGAACTCTCCTGCCTTTTTGCCGGCATCGGAGCCGAAACGTTCTATCATGTACATGTATGAGTTACCTATGATGTCGCTGTCTGCGGCAGATAAATCAATTTTGGCAAAGTCATCAAACAGGTGGCGCAACATTTTGTTGCGCTGAATTGTTCTGCCGAGAATGGCGTCGGAGTTGAAGTCGATTGAGAACAATCCTTCCAGCTTATCACCGTTTGCGTCTTCAATTTTGTGAAGAGCTATGTTGATAAGCTCTCCGATGTTGTCTTCATCCTTCTTCTTCAGCAGATCGTGGAAACCAGTTCCCTCCGGTATCTGAAACCTGAAGTTCTTCAATCTGAGTCTGATTCTGTCTTTGTTGTTTCCGTAACGCTGCTGCAGCTTCTGCACCTCATCTTTATGCAGGTCGCTCATGTATTTGTAAAAAAGAAACATCAGTACATAGTCTTTGTAGATACTGGCATCCACATTCATTCTGGAAGAATCTGCCGCATTCCAGAGAGTTCTGTTAAGGTTTTCCTGCGTGTAAGCAATGGGCTGCGTCATGGGCTAATCTCCAATTCACTGTTCATGAGGTTTCTAAGTATTTGTGATTTTTTGTTTGTAAGCTCTGCGTACTTTGAAATTGCATTGTTCATTTCCACAAGTTTTTTCTGCTTTGAAATTGATGGGACGGGTATCTCCATTTTTTCAATGTTCTTCCGCTTTACAAAAGGGATTGAACTGAACTCCTGCAGGCTGCTGAGTTTTCTCTGACCCTTTGTTGAGTTAAGATACAGGGAGATGTATTCAGGAATTACTTTTTGTGTGGTAAGTGTGAAAACCATAACCGAGGCAGTAGTTACCCAGGTTTCATTCCCTGGCATGTTGAATACAGCGGCAGCAAAACGCCCTTTGTTCAACACAAGTATCTCCCCCTTTTTCAGAGGGCTTCTGGGTATTACCTGGGTTTTAAGGGGTACACTGCCGTTGAAATTTATAGTACCATCGCTGCTGATGTTCTTCGGCTGAACAATCTTTGTTACACCATCCGGATCGTCTACCACCCTGCTTCTGAAGGAGTAGCCAACTCTGATTGTACAAAGATCTTTAATCTGCATATTGCCTCCAAACTGGCAATACTATAATTGATTACTGCATTATTGTCAATGTTACTACTACAGTATTAGTATACTGCTTTATTGAATTGACGAGCGACGACTACACAATTACCTGCTGTTCTGGTTGGCTTCTTCCATGGCAATCTTAACCCACCTGACCAGCCTGCCTCTAACCTCTTCTTCAACAACAAGTTGATCAATCCTCTCCAGAAGTATTTTCCCCTGAATCATTCCTTCATTCAAGAGATTTGTAACAAATTCTCTGTCCTTATCCCGGTAAGCCACAAGTTTACTTGCTGCAAGGTCGTGCGCTTCAAGGCAGTAACCTGTACACCCTCGTGTCCTGTATTTGTGGGAAACTGGAACTGTCCTGCTTTCCCAGCCTTCAGGCAAGGTAGTAGCTTCGATTGAGATACCGTGAATGTAAAATCCATGTGTCTGATGAAACATAGAATCCTGCCCAAGAGCTCCATCAACAAAAACGGTTCTTTCAATCCTGTTTTTTGGTTGAATGTCAACTTCAACTGATGCTCGAAGGCTCTCGGGAGCATTGTGGAAACTACCGAGAATAGCCTGGGAGCCGAATATCAGCAGCTCTGTATCCTCTGCGACATCACAAGCTGCACGGATTGCATGCTCTAACTGATCAAACCTCATCGCCGGATACCTCCATCATTGCCAGAATTCTATCCCGTTCGTGGTTGTTCAACACAGCGAGAAATGGCAGACTCCGTCTAAGTCGAACGGCACGCGAACTGGCTGAAACCAGGAGATCCCTTATTCGTTCGGGAGAGTACATCTCAACAATCTGCCTCCACTCTGCAATGTCTCTATCGGCCATTCCCTGATCTTCTTTTAGCAACATGGTCGTGTAGTGATGTGTTCTCCGTAACAGAGATGGGTCATTCTTTATGAGATCCGCAATGGCTCTCGCTAATTTCAGAGACCGTTTTTCAGAATCCTTCTGTGTTGATTCGCCGGTAGTATGATTTCTGCCTGTTGTGTTCCCCGTACCGCAAAGCACAATTCCACGTTTCGGCACTTCCTTCTCGTCGGCACGGGTAAATACTGTCAACTCAATAATCAGGTTATACTTCTTTTCAGTTTCAATAAGCCGGGTGCGAAGCTCTTCTCTTATCCATCCAATCACAGCAGATTGAGTTACCACCTCCAGCTGAAGTGCCCTTCCTGTATCTGCTGGCAATTCTGTGATCCAGGCAGTTATAACCTCTGGAATAGTAAGAATCTTCCGAAGCCTGAAGATAAAACTCTCATAGTGTTCATGTTCTTCCTTGAACAGGAGACCCAGCAGGTTCATGAAGGGATGATCTTCTCTTGCTTTGAATTTCAGGGCACGGCCTGTTCCTGCCCTTTCAGCTATACCCAGGTTTTCCAGGTGCACCAGTGCCTTTCGTGCGCCTGCGTGAGAAAGACCGGCCATATCAGCAGCATCAGCCACACCTACAGAACCAGCAGCTTCATAAACAAGCACTCGAATAAGTCGAACCAGTGCCGGTGATTCCAGAATATTATCAAGTGGATACTTCAGATGGCTTCGTTTTATTCTTGGGGCTCTCATAGCAAACCTTCGTTTCAAATTAGATACTGTAGTTTCTAATTACGTATTTCAGTTACTTATTGAATACTATAGTTATTTTCATTTGAGGTGTCCACTCCTTTAGACTTCCTGCTGGCGACACGTCTTCAAAACGCCGCGAAAGATGAAACAACATTGAAAATTGTTGCAGTTTTCCGCAGGGGATATACAATTAACCAGTTTGAGGATTTAAGAGAAGGTAATATTTCTACACCCGTAGACTAAACCTGGCGTATCCCTGTTTAAGACGTATTGAGTCGCACAGTGGAAAAAACACGCTCCAATAAGGTGTTAGTCCTAGATCTCTCCGTCCAGGACGGTGGCTGATGTTACCGCACCGCATTCACCGCAGGTGAACTGCAGGTGGTCCCACATGTCCAGGGAGAGATACCAGTCAATCTTGTGCTTTGGAGGTCTTTTTACCGGACTGCCACATTGGGGGCAGTTCCACTTTTTGCTGGAGTTTCTTCTAAGATTTCTAAGACTTTCCCGCAGAAGGGCAACAGTTTCTGCCTGGCCCCGTTCCTCGGCAATGTCTACAGGGGTCTCCTGCTGCGCATTTCTGTGGTATGCCTTTGCTCCTGCTGCAAGAAGAATTTCCACGATCTTTACAGGGTCATCCAGCTTGACGGCAAAATGGAGAGGGGCATTGCCGGTGGTGTCTTCCGCACCAGGATCGGCACCTGCGGCAAGAAGCAGTTTTACATTTTCAGCATGTCCAGATGCCACTGCGGTGTGAAGAGCAGTAGCACCGGAAAGGGTAGTGGATGCCGGCTGTATACCTGCGTGAAGAAGGGATTTGAGAAGAGTACTGTCTGTAAGCTCCGCCGCGAGGTGAAGGGGAGTTACACCTGCAGGGTTCAAAGACCTGTTGAAATCTCCGCCCTTCGAAATAATGTTTCTGAATATCAGACCAAGTGGCCTGTCATCACCTGATGTTTCCGCCGCTTTTCTTACAAGAGTAATTATCAGCTGCCGGCCTTCAGCCGAATTCTTACCGGAAAGATCACACCTTCCAGAGGAAAGTGAAACCATTCTTTCCCAGTCGACACTGCTGTTCGACAGTTCATTCTGCATCTTTTTAAGATTGCTGGAGAACAGAGCCATCACGCCTCCCAAAATAATCAAATTCGGTTTGGTTTACCCGGACAGCGATTATGCTAATTTTCAGTTGAAACCGAAAGTGCCGGCAGGAAAACCCAGCTTTGCTGCTATCTCCGGAATGACCTTCTCAGCGGCATCCAGGCCTATGTCGCTTATCTCCTCAACAAGATGAAATTCAGCTCCGGTGTACCTGCTTAAGTCAGGCTGAATGAGGAAGTCAGGCTGCCACTGGCGGAGATTGGCGTTCACGAGCGCTCTCTGGGAAATAAGAACTGCGGCAAATGATGTTTCCGGTATCTTCGGGTTCCTCAGTTTCTGCAAAAGCGGTGTGTCCGAAACCGCTTCCACAACCTGTTCCGGAATGTGCAGTCTGGTGGCTAGTTTTTCTATTCCAGTGTGTTCTGCGGAATCTGTCTCTCTTGAAGGAACTACACCCAGCAGGTTCACTGCAATCACCACATCCGCGCCCATCTCTCTGCACTGTCGTACCGGCAGCGGGTTGACAACACCTCCGTCAAGATAGTTCGATTCTCCTATTTTCCATGGGGAGAGAATAACCGGGATTGAAACGCTGGCTCTGAGAACATCAGAGAGTTTCCCGGTCTTAAAAGTTACTTCCTCCCCAGTTTCAAGCACCACTGCATTTGCACAGAACTCCCTGGTGAGAGTGTCAACGGTGTAACCTCTGAACCAGCTTTCCAGCAGATGGTACAGTTTAACTCCCTGCAGAAATCCGCTTACCATTGGAAGCTCAGGATCCAGCATCTCCCGCACACCAGCCCTGTCCAGCTTTCTAAGAGATGTGTAGCAGTCCACATGCTGATAGGTTGCCCACAGGGCACCTACCGCTGCACCCATACTGGTGCCGGCTACGCAGTGAATTGGTATGCCGCTTTTCTCCAGCGCGAACAGTACGCCGAAGTGAGCGTATCCTCTGGCCCCGCCGCCGCCGAGGGCTACTCCTACCTTTACCATTCGCCTGACCTGTTTGCCCACCTCACACTGTTCACTCCAGAAAGTTCTCCAATCAGCTCCGCAGCTTTGAAGTCTGTAACACGGCGTTTTGACCGGAGCACAAGGTTAAGCTCAATTCCACTGTCTGAGACCCTGAACGTAGAACTTTTTACATGAAGTCCTCTTGCTTTGAGAATCCGGGAACATTCTCCCTGAAAAAGCTCCAGGGGCTTTGGATCTGATTTCACAGTGAGTTTCCAGTAACTTGCCAGAGGAAGCCTGTCTTCAAGAACATCGAGAACCAGAAGAACAAGCAGAGCCGCGGCAGTGGCAATTCCGGCAAGACTGTAGAAAGCAAAACCACAGAGAACCCCCATCATGGCTACAAACCAGATACAGGCAGCTGTGGTCAGACCGCCTACTCCCTCTCTGTACTTCACTATTGTACCTGCACCCAGAAAACCGATTCCGGTGATAATACCCGCTATGATCCGCCCGGTATCGATGCTGATACCAGGCAGAACCTGTTCGGCATGAACACCTGCTATAACAGCCACAGCCGCCCCCAGCGAAACAAGTATATGAGTTCTCAAACCGGCAGGTCTTCCGTGAATCTGCCTTTCCAGACCTACTATTCCTCCTGCAATAAAAGCAGCCAGCAGCCTGAATGCGGAATCTGCAACTGTCATGTCAGTTTCTCTCCTCCATCCTGTGAACCAGTGAATATATCATTTTAAGAAGAGCTTCAGGTTTGTGAGGCTTGTGCAGATAGCCGGTGGAAGCTGCAACGATTAGATCTCTCACACCGTGGGGCGTGTCAAAACCTGAGGTAATTACAATTGCCATATCCGGTTTGCTTGTCTGGCAGTATCTGACAATTCCCAATGTGGGGGTACCGGGCATGTTGAGGTCAAGTACTGCAGCGTCATAGCTGTATTGTCTCAGCAATTCCATCGCGCTGTCTCCGTCTGTCACTTTTGTAACGGTCATTCCATTCTTCTCAAGGTAATCTGATACAGATCGAAGAACAATGTCCACATCATCAGCAACCAGAATTGAAAGACCCGGGGCATCTGGGTTTCTTACTATCCGATCGTAGATTTTCTCTTCACCGCTTGCGTGCTCATATCCGTCCAGCAGAAGACACAGAACAGTTTCACCGGATCCCCTTTCAAAAACAACACTGCCATCAAGCTTGTTCAAAGCCTTGTATCCATTACCTACAGTGGCTCCATACTGCCTTTCTACATCGGCTACGGAATAATTCCGGTTTGAAAGAATGTCTCTCAAAGCCACCGGCATAATATATCCATCGGAATACCGGATACATACCTTGTAACCAGGAGATACAGCATCGACAGTGTTTCCATATACAGGTACTCTGTTTGAAACATCTACTCTGATTCTGCCCTCACCGTTCATTATCGCCGTGGAATTCAGCGCAAGCCCGTAGAAAAATTCTCTGAGAAGTTCCATGTCAGCTTTGATCCACGCTCTGCAACTCCCGGTTACCTCTATTTCAACCCTCTCCGGAAGAATTTTCCTCAGAATTTCTGCCATAAGACCAATTTCATGGGAGAGATTTCCCAGTCGTCTTTTTGCACCGCCTGTAATTGTTGTCTGCAGGTCATTGCACAGATCTGCCAGTTTCTCTGCAGAGTCAAGAACGGAATCAAATGATCCGTCTGCATCAGATGTTTCTAATTCTATTGATGCAACACCTATAATTCCGGATATATGATTGTTCATGTCGTGAATGAGTGACTTCACAAGATGGATCTTCACTTCACTTTCTGAATTGTCCGCAGCAGTGGCTGCAGATCTTGCTCCGGCACCCATTAATTGATTGACACCGTCAACTCTGATCAGCAGCAGCAGCACTGCAGCTACAGTATCATCTTTAAGGTAGTACGGATGCATTTCCATAACACAGTTCTTTCTGGAACCATCCATAGACTGCAGTGTGATATTCTTTGATATGGTTCCCTTCAACTCTGTGAGATTCTCTCCCCTGATATCTGCAGGAAGAACTGTAAGAGAAGCAATTGAAATACCGCTGTAACTCTCTCCTGTTTCTAGAAGCTTTTCGCAGGATGGATTCATTGAAATCACCTTGCCGTCTGGAAGAACTACCATAAAAGCAACTGCATCGGAACTCTGTATTCCACTGCGGAGAGCACTGCTGTCATTTTCTTCCGAAGGTGGTGAAAGGTAATTCAGCATGGACAGCCTTCTAGTGCGGGATTCAATCAGAAGAGAACCAGGAACAACTGCTATAATTATCATTACTATTAATATTATAATTAGACTTGTCGAGAGTTTTCTGAGATTTTTAGTTGTCTCATTGATATGTTCATACGATTCCAGCACAACGATCTCACCACTATCGGTTTTACCTGTTGATGTTTCAATAATGGTATCGCTGTAGCCCAGTGAATCCACCGAAAGTCCCGTGTTGATTCTTGCCTGTATATATGTACTATATTCTTCTTGCCCGCCTATAATACGCACTACTGCGTTGTCCATTCCAGAAGGCGATATAAAACTGATCGTCCCCAGGGAATCACGATAAATAGAGGCACCAGTTTCAAATTCATATCTATTTATACTATCTATAATTTCTCTTATTGCACCGTGATATTCGGCTATTTCCTGATTATGACTTTGCGTGATAAGCCATTGTACGATAAGATACTGTGCGCCAATAACAGCAGAAAATACGAAAAATGCAAGAATGAAAGGTGCATATAACCTCACACTGCCAGCGAACTTACTCTCTCCACTCAATGAACGCCCCCCTGAATATGACTGAATTTACATACACACGGTCTTAAAAGAATAACACCTTCTTTATTCACACACAATGGCCAATAGCGCTTGACATACTCGCTGATGCAATTTATTATTGCAGAAGCGACGAGTTACAATAGCAATAAGAAATGGGGT
>QNDR01000104.1 GCA_003646025.1 Candidatus Fermentibacterota bacterium | reverse complement strand
GGTCTGCCCGAAAACGAAAGGAGTCAGAACCAGCATAACAACTACCTCCCTGACAATACCACCCATAGCTACCCCCTTCACAAAACCACAAACCCCGGCACACCCCTGCTAACTATAGTAAACAAACAGGCATATGGGAAGTTCCACAATTTTGCTTCGGTCACAAAACAGGCAGACAAGCCTCTGGTGCAAAAGTCAAGACGGAAACACAGCCTAGAATGAAGCTTTGATTGATCCCCAGCTGCTTCTCTGGAGGGCGACAGGGGTTCTAATTTCGAAGAATGTATCCCAACTATACCCAAATGTATCATAAATATTGTGAAACTGACCTGCATCAAAATACCATAAAGAAGTACCAAAAACTACTGGTTCCTGATAAACCCAGTACGAGCCGGTTACAGTTCCAACTTCAAGCCAGTAGAGTTCTCCGGCACTAACAGGAGTTACTGTGGGAAATGACAATGTAACTTCGTAAACACTGCGCCCATTAATTAAATCCCCTGTATCAACCAGAGAAGCAACAAGACTTCCTGAAATCAGCGTAGCAGCCGTGTTTGGATCGATATCACCGTTGTCTTCAGAGACTTCAATGAATATGTCATCTGGAGGAGTACCCTGGAAAGTCATCCAGAGAACAATATGCTGAAAAACTCCAGAGAAATTGGGAACAAAATCATCTGCAAGGCTTGCTGACTGTATTCCATTTTCAGCATCCGAGTAATTATAAGTCTGAGTAAACATTGCGTCACCTGCCTGAGCAAAAGCAGACAGAGCAAACACGGATACAACCAATAATGCTATGAAAATTTTCATTTCGACTCCTTTGATATGCGATACCTAATACCGCCCAATGATAACAAACATATCGCTTTCTGCACAAGTTCCACAACAAGCCATTGTCCAACAGTTCTCAGAATAGTATTATTGACCCAAGAAGAAAGGAATTCTAACATGTTTTTTCCGGGGACATATAAAAAGCCGGTTCTACAGAGCATTGTTGAAGCATCACAGAATGGCTGGAATGCCACATGTGTTGGCGGAGGTACTCCAGGATCAGGCGGTGAGTTTTGTAACACTGGTGGTACTGCAGGTGGTGCAAAAGATGGTTTCGACGGGCGGCTTTACACCAACCCGGACGACTCCTCCAGGCTGCTTGATCCCGATGAGGTAAACAGCGGGCTGTAGATATTACTGATTCTTCTTCAGAGCTATCAGGGCAGCTATACCCAGAACTACGCTGAACCATAGAGTGGCGAATCTCATAAGCAGAGTGGTAACAGTTGCAGTGGCTGCCGGCAGGTAGTCGCACAGTATTCCGTCTATTGTAATTTCCGTAAGCCCGAGACCGCCGGGAATCATTGATATTGCTCCTGCAACGCTGCCTGCGGCATGTGAAAGAAGGGCAACCCCCGGTGGAAGATGGTAGCCCATTGAGGTTGCCACAACGCACAGAACCAGTGCTTCTATTCCCCACGAGACCATACCCATGGGAACCGAAACGGCAAGACTCTTCATATCGAGAAGTTTGACAGAGGCATCTCTGAAATCTTCAAAAAGGTGTTTTCGCTTTCCCAGAAACGGAATTTTGTGGGCAATCCTGGAAAACAGATCCCATGCCCGCCTGTTCATAACAACAAACATGGCCGCGGCGACAAAAACAGCCCCTGCCCCTGCTGCGGGAAGGGCAATTCCGCTTCGCACAAGCAACGCCCCAAGCAGTGCAAGGAGAACCATACTGATCAGATCTGTGAGCCTCTCCGCAACCACAACAGGACTGGTTATCTCCATGGGAATGTTCCTTCGTTTTTTAAGAAGGCTGCACTTCAACAGTTCACCCATTTTGCCGGGGGAAACAGTCATGGAAAAACCGGCGATAAACACCAGAAAACTCTCTTTGGCGGGAACATCAACACCTACTCTGTGAAGAAAATACTGCCACTTGAGAAATCTCACAAAGTAGTTGAACACTGGAAGAATCAGAAACAGCGGTATCCAGGTGGGATTAACAGAGTCCGCGGCGGAAACCACATTCTGAATGTCTGATCTAAGCACAAGAACCGTGTAAACGGCGATCGCGATAACAATGCCCCAGACTGCCTTTTTCACCGGTCTGATTCCTGCTTTTCTGCTATAATCGCGGTGAGTTCCTGCTTTAACTTGTCAGTACCAGGCTGGTCATCCAGCACTTTCAAAGCTTTTGAGGCCAGTCTTTTCGCCTCGGCACCGTCATTGAGCTTCACAGAACATCTGGCTGCAAGTCCGAAGGCCTGGGCTTTGCCCATCCGCGTAATCGTGGTATCCGGGAGCAGTTCAGCGGATGTGACCGCACTGGCTCTGGCACGGGAATACTCTTTACGCTTCATGTGAAGCATGGCGAGATTGAGGTAAACACCGCTTTTCCCGGCACCTTCACGCATCTCAAGGGCCTCTTCCAGGAGCTTTTCAGCTTCGTCCAGTTTTTTATCCATGCTGATAAAAAGCCCGGCGAGGTTAACCTTCATGGTTCCTTCAAGTTCGGAGTCCCGTTGCATGGCCTGTCTGTAGTAATCCTCAGCAGTCTCATTGTGTCCCTGCTGCTGGGCTATGTATGCCAGCTGGGCAAGTGCAGTTCCGCTGGTGTCTCCCGCCTGCATTGCCTGTTCTACTATCTTCTCCGCTTTCCCGGTCTCACCGCTGCGGATAAAGTAGAACACAAGGGCATTGGTCAGCGGGCAGGTGACTTTTTTTCTGTTTCTGTTTTTCTCAAGGTAGTCTATCATCTCCTTCACTCTTCCGGCAGCTGCCATTCTGGCTGCTTTCTGAAGCTGTCTCTGCTTCCAGACAGGAGACCTGATAAACCTGTACCCCATAAAAACGGCTGCCGCCAGAAACACCGCGGCAACTGCGAAAAGAAGGCTTTCTGTTCCCATACTGTTCTATCCCGTCATGTGTTGAGTGACTGTGTAATCTGGAAACACAGAAATACCTAAACGCCACCCTGACCAAAGGTTCTATCGAAATCCGTAAATTCGCCCAGGGTTGTATCCGCCTCGAAACCAGTGCTGTCCGTGTGAAGTTCACATGTAACAGTGGGAGCTGTTCCTGTCCAGAACAACTCGCTTCTTGCGTGTTCTGCACATGCAGCGTTGGCCAGCTGCCCGGTTACCCTGCATATGACGACTTCTTCCACCTCTCCTGGAACAGGACCTGGAAACTCAGGCGCGGTAGATGGATCGGCATCGGCAAATACCCTTCTCATGAATCCGTTCCATATTGGAAGAGCAATACTGCTTCCCGACTGTCCACGGCCGTTCTGCAGCCTCATTCTGATAACATGATTGTCGTACCCAACCCAGACGGAAGCAACAAGATCGGGGGTGAACCCCACAAACCAGGCATCGGCGTAGTCACTGGTGGTACCGGTTTTTCCTCCTGCCTCGCGGCCTGCAAAAGGGCCTCCCCAGTACCAGTGAGCACCTGTGGCGGTACCTTCCCTGAGTATGGACTGAAGCATACTGTTCATCAGATAAGCTCCGGTAACGCTTAGAACTCTTCTGCCGGGGTCCGGCTGTTCATTGCTTTCCAGAAGGTTACCGTACCTGTCCTCTACTTTCAGAATCGCAGTTGAATTTCTGGCCAGCCCGCCTGTTGCGAACGGTATGTAGGCTCTGGCCATTTCAAGAGGATTTGCCATGCAGCTTCCAAGGGGAAGTGAATGAACGATGGGAAGTCGTGAGCTGATCCCCATTGCCGTGGCTCTTGCCGCACCAGTCTCGATACCGACGGCATTGCCCACACGGACAGCACTAACATTGAAGGATCTGGCAAGGGCTTCCCTCAGCGTAACCATTCCATGAAACTCGTGATCGTAGTTCCGGGGACGCCAGGAACCGGGATTTAGATCAATGACCACAGGCTGGTCCAGGATAACACTGCCCGGCGACCAGCCCTGCTCAATTGCTTCCGCGTAAAAGAAAGGCTTGAACGAACTTCCAGGCTGCCTCCTCGACTGAACCGCCCTGTTGAATTCACTGTCCTGGAAATCCCGACCGCCTACCATGGCTTTGATGTAACCTGTGGTTGGATCAATTGCTACCAGTGCACCCTGAATGTAGTCAGGGGCTCCAGATGTTGTGTCTTCCACAGCCTGCCACCGGGCCCATGAACTCTCATATCCAAGTCTTTCCGGGTCTTCCAGCCACGTTCCAGTCAGTGAATCCCACACAGGTTCTTTCAGTGTCAGGATGCTGTCTATGGCAAGTCTGGCACTTTCCTGCATGAACGGATCAAGTGTTGTGTAAACCTCCAGACCCTGTTCATAAACAGCGGACCACCCGTACCGGCCTACCAGATACTGCCGTACATACTCTGTAAAATAATCCCAGTCCTGTTCAAGCTCGTACCGGTGCACATCAACTCCAAGGGGAAGCTCTGAAGTCTCCTGTTTCTGCTGTTCGGTTATCACACCGTAATCAGCCATCATGTACAGAGCAAGATTCCTCTGTGTAAGACACCTGTCAGGGTTCTGAAGAGGGTTGAATCCGCTTGGATTCTTTACCATTCTCACCAGCATCGCTGACTGTGACAGGGTTAATTCCGCGGCAGAAATCCCGCCGAAGTAGGTTCTTGCAGCCGCTTCTATTCCGTATGCACCTGAGCCAAAGTAGATCTGATTCAGGTACATTTCCATTATCTCATCTTTGCTGAACTGCCTTTCAATCTCCATGGCGATGAACGCCTCCTGGAGCTTCCGTTGAAAGGTCTGGTCCTGAACAAGAAACAGCCCCCTGGACAACTGCTGGGTAATGGTGCTGCCACCGTGTCTGTCACCTGTTCTAAGGTTGTGAACCATCGACCTGCTTATACCCTGAAGATCAACACCACCGTGAGAGTAGAAATTTCTGTCTTCCGTGGCAATGAACCCGCGGATAACCCACGGGCTGACCTGGTCAAGGGTAACCGGATACCTGTTTTCAACAAAAGCAGTGGCCAGCTGATTCCCATAACAGTCGTATATTCTGGTAGCACTCACCGGCTCGCTGCCGCGAAGCCCGGCGACAAGAAGGTTTCCCCTTGCCTGTCTGAACGCCACGGCACTGTCGTTCCAGACCCTGTAAAGAAACCCGGCCCCGAATGACAATCCAACCACACCGGCAATAACCAGCCAGTAAATGACTGCAGTCAGTTTTTTCTTCATTATCTGCTGTCTCCGCCCAGAAGCGGGCTTTCCACCAGCTCATCATCTCTGATATCCGCCGTTGTATCTGAAGAGATGGAAGTTCTCTCGAAAACCGGCTGGTTGTCCTGATTTAGAAACAGTTCGTATTCGTACTCTCCGCTGTTACCAACCAGAACGACACTCCTGTTTCCTGCAGGCGACGTCTCGGTTCCAAACTGACCGTGGTAATCGCTGTTGTAGTCTTTCCAGCTTCTCCAGATCAGACTGTACCCCGTTGGTGTTCCCAGGAACAGATAGATATCTCCTGCCCAGTACAGTACCCGCTCCGGATCAACATCTCCATTCATGTCTACTCCAAGTGCTCTCCAGATAGGAACTCCTATGTCATTCTCCGTTTTTTGTTCCAGCTGGTGGGGATCCAGTTGAACCATAAGATGCTCAAGGGGTTCACTGTTACCGCAGGTAAGCAGCACAGGGTAAACTGTGGAAAGTGTATCGTTCTGCTCAACCAGGTCATCTACAGAATAGAATACGCTCTCCAGAAAGGCGATTCTGGCAGTTTCTTCTTCAGTATCCGGAACCATCCATGTTCCGGTCTGGCGAAGATTCTGCATGGCTTCATGATTTGCCCTGAGAACCGCTTTCTTGAGATATGCCAGCTCCCTCCATGCGGCGATCAGTTCCCTCAACTCTACTGGAACGTCATCTATCTGGAATGTGGCTCTGTCCTGTATTATCTGAAGTTTTGCGGCCGTTCTCATATTACTGAGAGCAAGTGTAGCATAGCTCTCGCTGGAAAGCTCCATAATGTATTCCGCAAAGTCAGCACCGTTCTGTTCAGCGGATATCCAGGAAGCCCAGTTCGTTGCGTGATCTATCTCGCAGTCATCCAGAAGCATTCTGGCAATACGCATTTCACGTCTGATCACGGGATTCTGCAGCACCAGAGATGCCTGGGTCTGAACGCTGAGAGAGTCAATAACATCCCTGGGAAGCTCGCTTTCAACCTGCTCGATGTACCACTGCCCGTCTATAAGCACAAAATCAAGACGGATAACCGGAGGCAGTTCCTCAAGCCTGGCTATTGAGCAGTAGTAACTGGTTCTGTTCAGGCCGTCTTCCCCTGTAACCGTTTCCGTAAGTCTTCCTCCGGAATCAAACCCGCGCCATCTTCCGAATATTTCCCACGGAGAGAGCTGAAGACTCTGTACAGAATCCCTTAACGAAGGCTCCAGACAGGCAAAACACCCTGGATCATTCATTCCAAGGTCGTTGGAGAATCTAAGCCCCACATCAAGGGGAGTATCCGGTATTGTTCTTACAATCGTTGTGTCTGCCGTGCCCCCGGATGACGCTGTTTCCGGAGTTCTGTTGCATGCAGCCAGTACAACAAGAAACACTGCGCCAAAAACAAATCTTTTCATAATCCCCCTGCAGTAACTCTGACAATTTCACTGACTGTTGTAACGCCTTCAATAACCTTTTTTATTCCAGCTTCCCGCAGAGTTACCATTCCCATGGACAGAGCAATTCTTCTTATCTCGTCCAGAGAAGCCCGGCTGACAAGAGCCTGTCTGATTTCCTCGTTAACAGCCATAACCTCAAAAATAGCAACCCGTCCTTTGTAGCCTGTGTTGCGACACTCTCTGCACCCTGCCCCGCGAATCAGCTTTGTTCCCGGTTTTATACCGACGAGTTCGCGTTCTGTGGCGTCAGGAGTGTACTCCTCCCTGCAGTGGGGACAGATAGAGCGCACCAGCCTCTGTGCAACTATTCCTCTGAGAGTGCTCACGAGAAGGTAGGGCTCTACACCCATATCCATCAGTCTTACCACTGTAGAGGCAGTATCGTTGGTGTGAAGAGTACTGAGAACCAGATGGCCGGTCAAGGCACTTCTCATTGCACTTATGGCAGTTTCCCTGTCTCTGATCTCACCTACCATTATTATGTCCGGATCCTGCCTGAGAACATGCCTGAGGGCAGTAATAAAAGTCAGGTCGATCGCTTTCTGCACCGTTATCTGATTGAACTCATCTGTCACAAATTCAACTGGATCCTCTATGGTAACTATGTTGTTTCGCTCAGAAGAAATGGTAATAAGACTGGAATACAGTGTGGTGGTTTTTCCGCTGCCTGTTGGACCCGTTACAAGCACAAGACCTGTGGGAAAACTGATCATCTTCGTATACAGTTCCATATCCCGCTTATCGAAACCCAGCACGGAAAGATCCTGCATCAGTATCGCAGGGTCAAGGATTCTAAGCACGATCTTCTCGCCGAAGGCAATAGGTACCGTGGAACACCGTATTTCCACGGGTTTTCCCTCGTAGTGGGTTCTTATCCTTCCATCCTGCGGTCGCCTTTTCTCGGCAATATTCAACCCGGCGATCATCTTAATTCTGCTGGTTATAGCGAAGTGAAGCTTCTTGGGAAGTCTGTAAACCAGATGCAGAACACCATCAATCCTGAACCTCACAACGGTGTTGTTTCTGTGCGGTTCTATATGAATGTCACTTGCCCTCTCTTCAAAGGCATGCTGAAACAGATGGTTAACCGCATTAATAACCGGTTTGTCAGTAGGCTCGATTGATCTGTCGGCAGTGCTGTCTACAAATCTTTCCAGATTACCTATATCAACAGTGTCATTTCCCGAAAGCTCTTTCGTCGCGGCCAGAATGGAGCTGTGCAGACCGTAGAACTGTCTGATAACTTTGTCGATGGCTCTGGGGCGGCTGAGATAGATAACTATCTCTTTCCCCAGCATGTTTGACATATCATCTATCTGAACAGGAGTGGGAAGCGAACTGACTGCAAGAAATATCCTGTTTCCGTCATCCTTGAAAGCAACGATGCCCTTTGCCTGGGCATAAGCCCCTGGAAGACACTCGGTAACAACCTGATAGTCAAGTTCCAGTGGGTCGAGGTCTGTGTAGGGTACACCTGCAAGTTCTGCCAGATGCCTGTAGAGTTTTTCTTCTCCTATTATCCCGCTGGAAACAAGAAGTGACATGGTATCTTCACTGGAACCTTCAGACAGTCTCTTGAATCTTCTGTAAACGGCTTCGGTGATAAGACCGTCCCGCAGCAGGGTATCCGGAAGAACATCGGAACTTATCATTCTCATGAGCGAACCACCTCAAGAATTACCGGCTCCGTGGGAGAATCCCAGCTGAAACTGCTGCTTATTTCGCTGACAGCCTCCTCTGCAGCACTGCGGTCGGAAGCATGCACCCTTCCCAGAATCTGCCCGTCCTCTACAGGTGCTCCACACGGTACTTCCTGCTGCCAGCCAACCAGCGGGTCTATTACATCATCAACACGGTATCTTCCCCCACCCAGCTTCCTGACAGCGTTTCCAACAACCAGGGCATCCGGTCCGCACCAGTATCCCGTTCTGGAAGCACGGATATCAATTTGAACCGGCGCAAGGGGAAGAGCCTCAAAGGCAGCAATGTCTCCTCCCTG
>QNDR01000103.1 GCA_003646025.1 Candidatus Fermentibacterota bacterium | reverse complement strand
TTTGCAGCCGTTCGTGTGGTGTCTAATGCCGATGTTGTATTTTCGGTCAGGCTCCTAGTCAGGAGTTTTTGCATTGAATATCGCTGATCTGCTAAATTATGGTGTACAGGGAGTAGTCCTGTCTGCAATAGAAAGGTGAGTGTGTTATGGCTGGTTCAGTTCTTGTTGCCCTGGCGCTTTTCTCCTGGGCTATGGATCCCGCCCCCGGTCCCAGTGTTCCGTTCTGGTGGACAGCCTATCCGGAGGCAGGCAACACACTGCTTGTCAATCCGGCTGGTACCAGCTGGCTGAACGGTTCCCGGCTCCGCGCAGGAGCTGTGTTCAGTGACAGCACTTTTGAACACCTTGACCGGTTCTCTCTGGAAGACAGATCAGGGGGGTTTGCCGGATGGTGGGAAGACAATCAGAGCCTGAGACGGTTTACCACCTCAGGGGCCTACCAGTTTGGGAACGCCTTTTCAGCAGGGCTTGGATTCACATGGTACGACCCCACAGTAAAGAACCATGCCCAGTCCGGTGAAAAGTTTTTCACACTGGGTGTAAACATCAGACCGGACGACCACATAGGTCTGGGAGCCACTGCCCGTACCTCTACAGGAGACATCGACGGCTGCTACATCGCCGGTGTTGCCCTCCGCCCTCTGGGTGATGAAACAGTTACTTTGACGGGAGACTATCGGTTTGAGTCAGGAATCATTGATTCCCGGTGGTCAGCCGGAGCGGAACTGCGGGCGATAGATGGCCTTACCTTCAGATGTGCCTACGGTGAAGACCAGATGCTCACAGCGGGGATACAGCTGGATTTTGGAAAAGCCGGTATAACCGCCGGAGCCGATATACACGATGGCAACTACCTTGGAACAACAGCCGAAGTCGTTCTCAACGAGTTTTCTCAGCCAAGTATCATCGAACCTCTTCCCGAATTCCTCAGCTACAGTGCAGACAACGGTAATGAACTTCCCGGCAGAGCTTTCCTTGGCCCCAGGGTTTCCAGTTTCACAGAACAGATGACTGCCCTTGCATCAGGTGTAGACGACTCAAGGGTAAATGGTCTTCTGGTAGACTTTTCAGGTTACTCCCTCAGCGGAGCTCAGGCTGAAGAGCTGAGAAAAATAATGGTTGACTACCGCTCCGCCGGTAAACCTGTGTTCGCCTACATGGACTACTCCGGGAACAGTTCCTACTACACAGCAACGGCGGCCAGGACTATCTGTATACACAAGGCAGGCCAGGTTAACATTAGCGGATTCAGCGGCTACACATTCTTCCTCAGGGGTTTTCTTGACAACATAGGTGTCTACCCCGACCTTGTTCACATAGGGGCCTACAAGAGCGCAAGCGACATGCTTACAGAGTATGAGATCTCAGATGCCCAGATAGAGGCTACCACTGCCCTTCTGGAATCCTACAAAACAGAACTGATCAGGGGAATAACTGAAGGCAGAGGTTTTGAACCAGCTCAGATGAGCGTTCTGTTCTCCCAGTCTCCTTTTGCAGGGGAATCCATGGTTGCAACAGGTCTTGTGGATACACTGCTCTACAGAGACCAGTTTGAAGATTTTGTAGAAAATGAGCTGAACCGTTCTGTAACAACAATGACCACCAGCTACTATTCCAGCCTTCCGGAAGCTTCCTCCAGATGGGGAGCAGACCCTCGCGTAGCAGTTGTAGTTGCAGACGGAAACATAGTGAGAGGTCACAGTGGAATGTCCATTCTCGGTCGAACAATGGGCAGCGAAACCGTCACCGAAATGCTGGAGCAGGCTGCGAACACACCTGGAGTCAAAGCCATTGTCCTCAGGATCAACTCAGGCGGCGGCGACGCTATGGCAAGCGATGATATGTACCACGCTGTGGAAAACATCAGGGAAAAGATGCCTGTTGTTGTGAGCATGGGCAGTGTTGCGGCAAGCGGAGGTTACTACATGGCCTGCGGTGCAGACGCAGTCTTCGCCGACAAACTCACAGTAACCGGATCCATAGGAATCATCAGCGGCAAGTTCGTTTTCGGTGATCTGCTGAGCAGAATAGGCATAAATGTCGAAAAAGTAGAAATTCAGCCATCGGGAAACCCCGGCAACCCATACGAGCCTTACACTGAACAACAGCACGAAAGACAGTTCGATGCCATGCGCGAAGGCTACAACCTGTTCGTTTCCACAGTTGCCCACGGCAGAAACAAAACCTTCGATGAGATAGATGCCATAGGTCAGGGCAGAGTATGGTCAGGCACCGATGCTCTTGAACTGGGTCTGGTTGATTTCAACGGCGGCGTTGTAGACGCAGTTGCCCACGCGGCAAGGCTTGCTAACATCAGCGGCAACAACCCTGATATCGTTGTGTTCCCTAAGCTTACAGGGCTGGGCTCCATCAGTTTTCCCCTTGGAGGTCTTTCTGCTCTTGAAACGCTGGAAACCATAACAGACGATCCCTTCGTCAGCATCGAAGGCCCACTGTATCTGGCCCCGGAGCTTGTTATAGAATAACTGCAGCTGTCAGACCGTTACTCCAGTCCGTACTGTTCCCTCAGCGGTTTGTTCCGGGAAAAAGGCAGGGCGCTGACTGCGGTGAACACAGCAACGGCACCGAGGATAATGGCCATTCTTACCCATGGTTCCCCTGCGTCAATCCGCCTTGAGGCTATGACAAACGCGGTTCTTGCCCACTCGATACCTCCCAGAAACAGGAACACCTGTACTGCTCTGGCTGTCCACGGCTTCTTTATGAACAGAAGCAGAGGAAACAATGCGGCAGGGATGGAAAGTACATCCAGACCGTGCCACCTGAAATGAGCGCCCAGCAGCAGAGCACTGAGCACAATGGAAAATATTCTGAGAAACTTCATTTTATCCTCCTGTCTGCGACAAACTTCAATCGGTAACCAGGGTTTCCTTTAACTCCCGCTGAAACTCAGTTACCCTGCCCGTAGAATGACTGATTACCGGGACCACACAGGGCACTTCTGCCAGTTATCAGGAAAACCCATTTGTTCAATTGGAATGCCTGGATACTTCCTGATAAGTGTGTGCATATCTTCGGCAAAACCTTCATTACAACCTATTTTCCCCGATAGGAACTTCAAAACAGTTATAATTGGAAATAGCCTGGCATTTCCATCCGTTTGAAATACTTGTACAGGAGTATACCAGTCTGGATACTTTGATTGAGAGCCAGGTCTTTTGGGAGATTTACCAAACCTTCTGTTCCAAAGTCGGTTGTGGTGGGCACAAAGGTTTCTTAAATCAATAAGGCAGACCAACCAGGATTCCAGCAAAATTTCTGAAATACTGAAATTGTTTGATACCTTAAGTTTCTGTTGCCTGGACATCCCCTGAAATAGCTTGACCGTACTTCCAAAAGAAGTCAACTCGCATGCCATCCAGAGCGGAAAATCATCAAACAATCCATACTTTACTTTAAAGTGGGAAACAAACTTACTCTTACTTCTTAAATATTCGTTATAGAACTTGGACATCATGCTGGCGTGTTGACTGTAGTGCATGGATTTAAATGTTCTATGGTTCTTGTATCCTGTAGCAGTATATGCCATTACATGTGTATGCATTATTCTGTTTCGTATGGCAATCTCAACACTGTCAAGATTCGAGAATACCATCCGGCGAAGCTCCCTGTCAAATTCGTACCTCATCAGGATCTCATCAAGATTAGTTCCCTCTAGAAACAGATCGGAATCTTTCTTTCTGAACGGATACCAGTAGCCACTGAGTCGATAATAGCTTATCCGTTCCAGAACCTCTACAAGAGATAGCTTGTCTGCATGCAACCCTCTGGAAATCAAAATATCGGCGAGTTCACCGTAAGATTTAGGTGCTTTGTTGTATCTCAAAACAACTCCAGTGTAAAAGAAAAGACTCCCAGAGAGAGCTTGTCCGAAGACAGAGGCCGGGAGCCATTGCACCTTATCTATATATTGCTGTCAGGGCGGCGTCAAGGGTAGTATACTGGACTACTGCAA
Source organism: Candidatus Fermentibacterota bacterium (assembly GCA_003646025.1). Lineage (GTDB taxonomy): Bacteria > Fermentibacterota > Fermentibacteria > Fermentibacterales > JCC-6 > Sabulitectum. The sequence continues at coordinate 4,679 of QNDR01000103.1, read as the reverse complement.
CATTTTATGAAGCATACTTAGCTTGCGGGAAGAGCTTTCACCCTTCCCGCTGCAACTCTGTGAAAGCGCCGCTGTTTACTTCGATGCGGCTTCCATAAGAATCTGAGCTATCTCGGGACGGGTAAACTCAGGCGGAGGAAGTATTCCGTCGTTGAGCATGGCTCTTACCTTTTTGCCGGAGAGAAACACTCTGTCTGCTCCTGTGTGTGGGCAGGTTCTTGCTGTGGCCATACCGCCGCAGGCGTTGCAGTAAAAAGCGTGCTCAAACTTCAGAGGAATAATGTCTATCTCCTCAGGTTTGAACGATTCAAATATTATCTGTGCGTCGTAGGTTCCGTAGTAATCTCCCACACCGGCGTGGTCTCTGCCCACTATGAAATGGGTACAGCCGTAGTTCTTTCTTATAAGCGCGTGGAAGATCGCCTCCCTGGGGCCGGCATAGCGCATGGCAGCCGGGAAAACGCTGAGGGCGGTTCTGTCTGCAGGGTAGTACTTCTCAAGAATGGTCTCGTAGCACTTCATTCTTACTTCAGCCGGGATATCATCGGCCTTGGTGGCTCCCACCAGAGGATGAACAAGCAGGCCGTCCACCATTTCCAGAGAGACCTTCTGCAGGTATTCGTGGGCGCGGTGTATAGGGTTTCTGGTCTGGAAGGCAACGATGCTCTTCCAGCCTTTTTCCCGGAAAAGCGCTCTGGTTTCTTCAGGAATCAGCCTGTGCTCTCTGAAAGGCTCGTGGTCACGCATGTCGATGGCATTTATCTTTCCGCCGATGTATGTGCCGCTGATGCTTTTGAGATACTGAACGCCGGGGTGATTTTCGTCATCGGTGAGAAGAGTCTCTCTGGCCTCATGCATAAGATCAGCCTGGAATATGTCCTCAATCTTCATGGTTCCCCGAAGAACGCCGTTGTAGTTAAGAACAACCTCATCTCCCACGGAAACCTCAGGATCACCGGCTTTCTTTGAAAACACAACAGGAAGGCTCCAGACAATTCCGTCTGCAAGACGCATGCGATCTACCACCGAGCTGTAGTCTGCACTTACCATAAATCCCTCAAGAGGGCTCATCGCCCCACAGCCTATCATCTCAAGATCGTTTTTCTCCCGCTCGTTCAAATTCAAAACCGTGGCGTTTTCGGGAAGCTGGTCTTCAGTAATTGTTCTGTTAACCAGTCTTCCTCCGTGGGGTTGTATCATTGCATCCTCCTGTTTTTCGTTTGCTTTCACTGCTGATCCACAGTACGGGGAACATATTTTACCGCTGCCAGTGAACGGGTGGCAACTCCCTGATCGAGAAGATCCTGTATAACGGCCTCAATGGGTATCCTCTGCCAGTCTTCGTAGTAACGGGCGGCAACCCTTGCCCGGGCATCCAGAACTAGAACCGCCGGAAGAGCTCTTATACCGAAAGCCTGCATTGCCAGGCTGTCCGGGTCGGCAAGAACAGGACAGTCTATCTGCCACTGCCTCACAAGAGAGTCTGCGGTGGTTGTCTCTCTGCCGGCAAGTACGACAATTTCGAACATGGGCTGATTTATGAACAGACTGTCCAGCTCACTGAACCTGGAAAGGTCTTCAAGGTCAGACAGAGTGTTGAAATCGTTAAAAAGAACAACCACCACATGCCCTCTAAGCTGGTCGTACAGACTGAGGGGCTCAGCGGTGTTGAACCAGGTTCCCTCGGGAAAATCGCTGGCGATGTCTGCCCGTCCCGCAGGTGGCTGGACAGGACTCTGTCTGAAAAAATAACCGGCTATCATTGCAAGAACAACAACACCCGCAGCGAAGAAAACTATGTTCTTCAGCTGATACCTTTTGTACTCTGATTCTTTCAGTTCCTTCTGAAATTGCTTTATCAAACGCCTGAAACTCCCATTCTATTCATCACTTACTTCAGGCTCAGGAGGAGGTGTAAGAGTTGTAAGATCCAGCAGCCAGCGGTCACCTACCAGCTTTACCGGTATTATCTGCTCTCCCTGGGAAGTAGCAATTGTCACAAGGGCTGTAGTTGAATCGGAAAGCTCAACACCCCTGACGGAACTGGACAGGTCAGAGATATCCTCTGAAGTCTGTGCCATCCTGGTGAAAAGCAATTCACCGTCCATTGTCGCAAACTCTTCCTGCGTTACCGGAACACTGAGTGAGGTCAGGAATTCAGAGCTTTCCGCGTAACCGAACTGCTGGAACACAACGGCTGTTGAATCCCATGCAGCACGGGTATCCGGTGTAAGAAGCTGCCACGCTTCAGACCATGAAGAGTCGGCCAGAGCTATTGTAAATGCCTTTACTGAATCGGAAGCAGGGTGATTCACGCAACCGGCACCCAGAATCACCAGAACCGCAAGACCAACTGTGCTTACTTTATAAAACATGGACCACCAGCCCGCTGCGAAGTTTCGGCTCGAACCATGTTGATTTCGGAGGCATTACATTTCCGCTGTCAGCCACGGCAATAAGCTGATCCACCGATGTCGGATACATGGAGAAGGCAACCGAATAGTTCCCGGAATCAACAAGTTTTTCCAGCTCGGAGGTTCCCCTGATACCACCGACAAATTTGATGTGTGCCGCTGTTCTGGGATTCTCCACTCCAAGAACAGGAGCGAGAAGGTTCTCCTGAAGAATGCTGGCATCCAGGCTCTTTACCGGGTCTTCTGCCGGGAAACTGCCCTCAAGAGGCTTTATGGTGTACCAGTCACCGCCAAGATACATGCTGAACTCCTGGTTTCTGGAGGGCTGTTTGAGCCCTGTTTTTTCCACTGTAAACTTATTCGAAATCTGTTTCACAAGCTGCCCGGGTGTACGGGAACTCAGATCCTGAACAACACGGTTGTATGCAAGTATCTTCATCTGGCTCTTTGGGAATATCACGGCAAGGAAATAGTTGTACTCCTCAAGACCTGTGTGTCCGGGATTGGCCTGCTTCCTTCTTCCTGCGATGATCGCTCCTGACGCGCTTCTGTGGTGACCGTCAGCCACGTAGAGGAAGGGTGCTTCTGCGGAAAAGATTTCCTGAATTCTGTGTGTGACCTTTTCGTCGGAGACAACCCAGAAGGTGTGTCTGATACCGTCGTCGGCGGTAAAATCGTATACCGGCTCCTCCCGGCACACAGATTGCTGAATACTGTCAAGGTCGGTAAGGTCGGGATAGGTAAGAAACACCGGGCCGCTCTGGGCATTCTGAGTTTCTATGTGGCGGATGCGGTCTTCTTCCTTTTCTTTTCTTGTAAACTCGTGCTTTTTTATCACATCGTTGTCGTAATCTTCCGCGGAAACTGTAGCCACAAGACCGGTCTGGGAGTGGTCCCCCATGATCTGACGATAGAAGTAGAAACAGGGTTTACTGTCCTGCTCCATCAAACCATCCTCCATGAGCCGGCGGAGGTTCCTTGCCCCCTGCTGGTAAACCTGATCACTGTACAGATCAACCTCCGGGGAAAGATCAACCTCCGGCTTCACTACCCTGAGAAAACTCAGCGGATTGTTCCTTACCAGATCTCTTGCCTCCCGGGAATCGAGCACATCGTAGGGCGGTGAGGCAATCTGTTCTGCAAACTCTTTTCCAGGTCTCAGACCTCTGAACGGTCTTACTGTTGACATATAGTTCTCCTCCGGTATCAGTTCAGCCGAGTCATCTCGGCATCAACCATTTCCCTTACAAGGGAAGCGAAGTTAATTTCAGGTTTCCACCCCAGTATTTTTTCCGCCTTCGAAGCGTCTCCACGAAGGGCGTCAACCTCAGTTGGCCGCATGTAACGGGGATCTGTTACTACAAAATCGTGCCAGTCAAGCTGAAGATAGCTGAAAGCCTCATCCAGAAAATCTCTTACCGAATGCATTACACCGGTTGCTATCACGTAGTCGTCCGCTTTCGGCTGCTGAAGCATGAGGTACATGGCTCTTACGTAATCCTTTGCGTGCCCCCAGTCTCGTCTGGCATCCAGATTTCCAAGGCTCAGTCTGCCACTGAGACCCTTCTTTATTCTTGCAGCTTCCCTGACTATTTTTCTTGTTACAAAGTTTTCGCCCCGTCTTGGAGACTCGTGGTTGAAAAGAATACCGCTTGAAGCGTGCATATTGTATCCTTCTCTGTAATTCACAACCATCCAGTGGGCGCAAAGCTTTGCCGCCGCGTACGGGCTTCTGGGTCTGAACGGCGTGTTCATTCCCTGTGGGGGAGGACTTGAACCAAACAGCTCGCTGGTAGATGCCTGATAAAATTTTGAGCTGCCTGCCATTCCCGTTTCTCTAAGTGCGTCCAGAAGCCTTACAACACCGATTGCATCAACATCGCAGGTGTACTCCGGAACTTTGAATGAAATACCCACATGACTCTGAGCAGCAAGATTGTACACTTCATCAGGCTGCGTCTTCTCTATAATTCTGTTCAGAGCGCTGGAGTCGGAAAGATCTCCGTAGTGAAGAAACAGTGTTTCCCCGTAGATATCTGTGTTCTGGATCAAGTGTTCAATCCTGCCCCGGTTAAAACTGCTTGACCGGCGCACAATTCCATGAACTGTATACCCTTTTTCAAGAAGTAATTCTGTAAGGTAAGAACCATCCTGACCGGTTATCCCGGTTATCAGAGCTTTCTTCAAACAATTCATCCTTTCTTGCTGCAGAGAAAACTGACGCTAAGATAACACCATACTAACCGCGAACAAAACCCCGGCGAA
>QNDR01000102.1 GCA_003646025.1 Candidatus Fermentibacterota bacterium | reverse complement strand
TGCGGTTTAGGCTGCCTGCGCCCGCGCGAAGCGCGCAACCGCCGCTCGGCGGTTTCCTCTGTACCTGGTACATTCTGCTAACTGGTTGCCTGGCGCCCCTGACACGATTCGAACGTGTGGCCTACGGTTTAGGAAACCGCCGCTCTATCCAACTGAGCTACAGGGGCTGAGGCAGTAAGAGTGGCAATTATGCAGTGTTGCTGTCTGTTCGTCAAACCCGGCTTACTGTGAGAAGCTCTGAAGCTTTGAGGGCAAGAAAATCGGCAAACAGCATTCCCTCTGCATCCGGAACAAGCAGATTGCCGGTTCTGGAAACAAGGCCGGTTTGAAGAAGTTCAGCGGGGTCCAGTCTAAACCCGTATCTTTCAAGTTCATCCAGGTCTACCCCGCCGGTGTTCCTGAAGCCCAGAGCAAGTATCTCGTGCGCTGCATTTTCGTGTGTAAGCTCCTCGCTGGATTCAACAGGCAGCTCTCCCCGGAGCAGGGCGGATTCATACTGTGAAATATTGCTTACATTCCAGCTTCTTGAAGTTCCTGTAAACGAATGGGCAGAAGGACCTATGCCCATATACGGGGTTCTGTTCCAGTAGGAAGAGTTGTGGACAGACCTGTATTTTTCTTCAAGAGCATAGCTGGATACCTCGTAGTGGATATATCCGTTTGCCATGAGAAGATCGTCTGTCTGGTGGTACATATCTGTACAAATATCCTCAGATGCCTTCTCTCCCCTGTCTCCCATTGGGGTTCCAGGTTCAAGGGTAAGGTCGTATGCGGAAATATGCTGTGGAGCAAACCTGAGAGTTTGTTCCACATCTGTTCTGTGATCCTCAGGTGTCTGACCTGGAAGACCGTACATAAGGTCAATGCTGATATTCCTGAAGCCGCTGTTTGAAATCTGTCTCAGTGTGTTTCCAGCCTCATCTGCAGAATGCCTTCTGCCCAGCAGATGCAGATATTTGTCGTTAAAACTTTGAACCCCGACACTGATCCTGTTGAACCCCGCTTGAAGAAGGGAATGGTAATCCACTGCGTCTGCTGAAGCCGGATTTGTTTCAATGGTAACTTCTTTAAGAGATTCTGTTACTGCCATGTTGACAAGACCTGCCCAGAACTCCGGTGGCAGAAGTGTCGGGGTTCCCCCGCCGGCGTAGAAGGTTTGAAATTGCAGGTGGCTGTTGTTTATTCTTCTGTACAGCTCAGAGGAAAGAGCACTGCACATACCTGAGGTATCCACAGGTTTGATCACGGAATTAAAGGCGCAGTATGAACACTTGCTTATACAGAAAGGAGCATGCACATACAGACCCGCGTAGCTGTTCTGCAAGTGCCTACTCCGGACCTCCAGCTGTCCAGCTGCCACCGAGTTCATCAATTCCACCACTTCCACTGCTGAGGTCATAGTACACCGTGGAATCCCAGAGCCCCATCAGACTGTCGCCTGTAAAAAACGTTCCACTGAAAGAGAAGGAATACTTCAATGTGTCGTGGTCAACAGAATCGCTCCAGCTGAAAGTGGAATCGTCTGCTATTGTGAGAGAGGAACACAGTATTGTTCGGGTATCAGTTGTATCTGCGTAATCATGGCTTACCGTTATGGTCCAGTCGGTAATGGTGGGGTGATTGAGGGTAAATGTTATTGGGATGGATGATGCTGTTTCACCTGTCCAGTTTCCATTGTTCCATCCTGTGGGACCTGAGGGGTTACTGCTGCTCTCGCCACAGGATACCACTGCAAGAACCGACAGCACTGCAAATACAACTGTTTTTTTCATGTTTTTTCCTAATTTCTCTTGAGAACTGCGAGGAATGCTTTCTGAGGAATCATTACCTTACCGACCATCTTCATTCTCTTCTTACCGGCCTTCTGTTTTTCAAGAAGCTTTCTCTTTCTGGTTATATCACCGCCGTAGCACTTGGCGGTTACATCTTTCCTTAACGCACTTATTGTGGTTCTGGCAATGATGGCCCCCCCTATGGTTCCCTGTATGGGAATCTTGAACTGCTGACGTGGTATTGCCTCCTTGAGATTCTCACAGGCCCTTTTTGCCCATTTAGCAGCTCTGTCTCTGTGTACCAGCATGGAAAGGGCATCAACCTTTTCATGGTTCACCAGGATATCTACTCTTGCCAGGTTACCGGGCTGGTAATCTGCTGTTTCGTAATCAAAGCTGCCATAACCCTGTGTTACCGACTTCAATCTGTCGTAGAAATCGTAAACTATTTCAGCCAGCGGCATGTTTACTTTTATCTCAACCCTTCTCGCTCCTACATAGGTGTTCGAGTAGTTCTGCCCTCTTCTGTCGAGAAGAAGGGTGGTTACAGGACCTATGTACTTGTCAGGCATTATTACAGAAGCTTTGATGTAAGGCTCTTCAGTAAGCTCGATACGGGAAGGGTCCGGATACAGGTTGGGATTGTCAATGTACTTTACCTCTCCATTGGTAAGTGTGACCCGGTACAGCACTGTTGGGGCTGTGAGAACCAGGCTCATACCGAATTCCCTCTCGAGCCTCTCCTGAACCACTTCAAGGTGAAGAAGACCCAGAAACCCGCATCTGAAGCCAAAGCCCAGGCCGACAGAATTAACCTTTTCAAACACAAGAGATGCGTCGTTGAGCTTTAGCTTGTCCATAGCCACGGTAAGGTCGTTATAGTCCTCGCTGGAAACAGGGAAAAGACTGGAAAAAACCACAGGTTTTGCCTGAGCGAAACCATCAAGAAGTTCCTTCGCCGGATTCTCTCTTGTCGTGATGGTTTCACCGCTTCTTACATCACTCACACTCTTTATTCCGGCAATTAGATAACCCACATCACCGTTGGGAAGAAGTTTGCATTTGTCTCTCCTGATGCCCAGATGGCCTATCTCCTCAATACGGTACTCATTGCCTCTGGCCATGAGAAGTATTTCTCTGTCATCTCTCATCACACCGTCCACAACCCGGAAATAGGTGATAACGCCTCTGTACGGATCAAAAATACTGTCAAACACCCTGGCTCGAAGCGGGGCGCCGGAGTCGCCGGACGGTGGCGGAATCCGCTGCATAATTGCCTCGAGGAGCTTATCAACACCCTGACCGGTTTTAGCACTGACGAGCACTGCTCCGTCGGGGTCAAGCCCAAGCTCATTATCAATTTCGTACAGGGTTTCATCTATGTTTGCAGATGACAGATCTATTTTATTAACAACAGGAATTATCTCCAGATCCTGCTCCATCGCCTTGTAAAGGTTGGCAACTGTCTGGGCTTCAACACCCTGAGCAGCATCAACAACAAGAAGAGCACCTTCACACGATGCAAGAGCTCTGCTTACCTCATAACTGAAATCCACATGTCCCGGTGTGTCGATGAGGTTCAGTTGAAACTTTTCGCCGGCACTGTTTTCCGTATACATTGTCACGGCAGAACTCTTGATGGTTATGCCCCGCTCACGCTCAATATCCATGGAATCAAGCATCTGATCATGAAACTCACGCTCGGTTACAGAACCTGTTACCTGGAGAAGCCGGTCAGCAAGAGTCGATTTACCATGATCAATATGAGCTATTATGCAGAAATTCCGTATATTTTTTTGCAAGTTTTTCCTCCATTGTTGAGTGTAATATGTTTGGTATTCGGTTGCCGTTCCAAACAGCTTAAAAAAGGGGAAGAAAATGCCTATTTTTAAAAAAGACAAAAAGCAGAAAATCTCCAGTTCAAAATCAGAGGATAATCCCCTGCAGCTTATCAACAACTGTGAAATCGGAGAGGGAACGAAGATCTGGAATTTTGTCAACCTCTACGAGTGTGAAATCGGCAGTAACAGCATGGTGGGCTGTTTCTGTGAAATTCAGAAGGGCGTTAAGATTGGTGATCGCACCAGAATTCAGAGCCACTCATTTATCTGCGATCTTGTTGAAATCGGTAACGACTGTTTTGTGGGACACGGTGTGATGTTCATTAATGACGTATACCCTCCCCAGCCTGACCGTTCGGAATGGAAGAGTACTGTTGTTGAAGACGGCGTAAGCATTGGTTCCAACGCAACAATACTTCCAGTAAGAATCGGCAGAAATGCGATAATCGGGGCGGGTGCCGTTGTAACAAAGGATGTACCGGAAGGAGCGGTTGTTGCTGGCAACCCTGCAAGTTTCCTCCGATACCATAATGGTTCGAAAGGGGAGTAACTACCGTTGAAATCAAGGACATACAGGGTTGTTCCCAGAATACCGGAGACCCTGGGCGATCTGAAAAAGATAGCTGAAAACACATGGTGGTGCTGGAACAAAAAAGCTATTGAGCTTTTCAGATCCATGGATCAGGACCTATGGGAAGTAACACATCACAACCCCACACTACTTCTGGGAAGAATCAGCCAGGAACGCCTTGAGGAACTGGCTGGAGACCCTGTGTTTCTCTCTGAAATGAACGAAGTTTCAGGCAGGATGAACGAGTACCTTAACCGTCCCGTCTGGTTTGAAAAACACCATCCTCACGCACTGAACCAGGGAGAAGTAATTGCCTATTTTTCAGCGGAGTTCGGGCTGCACGAGAGCCTCCCTATCTACTCAGGCGGGCTGGGTGTACTGGCAGGTGATACCCTGAAAAGCACCAGTGATCTTGGGCTTCCTGTGGTTGGTGTTTCCATACTGTACAGACTGGGTTACTTCAACCAGTACCTGAACAGTGACGGTTGGCAGCAGGAAAGCTATTCGGTGAACGACTATTCAAACATGCCGGTGGAAAGGGTTAAAGATTCCAGCGGTAATGCGGTAACAATTGTGGTACCCATGGGAACCGAAAGGGTACTTGCGGCCATCTGGAGAATCAAAGTCGGCAGGGTCAAACTGTTCCTTCTTGACACCAATCTTCCTGAAAACACACCGGAGAACAGGGAGATAACAGGTCAGCTTTACGGCGGAGACAAGGAAATGCGTATCCGCCAGGAAATACTGCTGGGCGCCGGCGGTATCATGGCTCTCAGGGCTATGGGTCTTACACCGGTTGTAAGACACATAAACGAAGGCCATTCCGGTTTTCTTATCGTTGAGATGATGGCACACTACATAGAAACAGGTCTTTCCTTTCCGGAAGCCAGAGAAATGGTGACTGCAGGAAATATTTTCACCACACACACACCTGTTCCCGCGGGTAATGAAGAGTTCCACAACGACCTTGTATTGAGGTATCTGCGGCCGTACCTGGACAGGGTTGGCCTCAACAATCAGACCTTTCTGAAATACGGCAGTCAGTCTTCGTCACCGAACTTTTCCATGACCGTTTTTGCCCTCAACTTTTCAAGGAAGGCCAACGGAGTAAGCAGACTTCACGGTGAAGTATCACGGAGCATCTGGAGAAATGTGTGGCCCATGCTGCCTGAAACAGAGATACCGGTAGGCCATGTTACAAACGGTGTTCATGAGAGTACATGGATATCCGGAGAAATAAGAAGACTTCTCCAGAGATATGTTGGAAGCACATCTCCCAAAAATCCGGAAGATGAGAATTTCTGGCACAAAATTTCAAGAATTCCCGATTCAGAACTCTGGAGAGCCCATGAAAGGCTCAGAGCCCGTCTGGTCGGCTATGCAAGGCGCAGATGGGCGAATCAGCTGGAAGCAATGGGAATCAGAGGCCTCCCCCAGCAGAACATGCCGGTCCTGAACCCTGATGCACTGACAATTGGATTTGCCAGAAGGTTTGCCACTTACAAAAGAGCCTCGCTTCTTCTCAGTGATCTGGACAGACTGACAGAACTGCTGAACAACACTTCAAGACCAATACAGGTTGTTTTTGCGGGGAAGGCTCATCCGCACGATAACGGTGGCAAAGATCTTATCAGAGAAATATTCCACGCATCGCTGAGCAAAGACCTGTATGGGAAACTTGTCTATCTGTCAGACTACAACATGGATATGGCCAGACACATGGTTCACGGTGTGGATGTGTGGCTTAATACACCGAGGATTCCCATGGAGGCCAGCGGAACCAGCGGCATGAAGGCTGCAATGAACGGTATTCCACACTGCAGTGTGCTCGATGGATGGTGGGCAGAAGGGTACCGCCCGGACAGAGGCTGGGCCATTGGAAATGGGGAAACCTACAAAGACTCTGCAGTGCAGGACAGAATAGAGGCTAAAGCCCTTTACGATCTGCTGGAAAACATGATAGCCCCACTGTTCCACGACAGAGGAAACGGAGGCATACCCACAGGCTGGACGGCAATGATGAAACAGTCCATGTACATGGCTCTGTCGGAATTCAATACAAACAGAATGGTTGCCGAGTACACAGACAACTACTACATGCCTGCACTGAGTTTTGCCAGATCTCTCGGTGTAGACAACATGGAGGGTGCCAGAGAACTGGCGAACTGGAAAGAAGCAGTTCGAGAAAAGTGGCAGGGCATAACTATTGCAGGAGTGGAGCCTCTCGAAATGTCTGACACTCTCACGGTGGGTGACAGCATAGAGGTCTCCGCAATACTGAGAGCTCCAGGACTCAGTGCTGAAGACCTGTCAGTTGAAGCTCAGTTTGGTGAAGCATCAGGTGATGACTGGTTGTCGAGAAGAACTTCCACTGTGTTGAAATTCAGCAGAGAAGAGGACGGAATGCTGCTGTTTAACGGATCAATTCCATGCACGGAAGCAGGAAGGTTCGGTTTCACAGTAAGAGTTCTACCGGCACACCCTAAATACGGCAGGGTGGTGGAACCCGGTCTTGTTCACTGGTGGGAGTAGAGCAACGCTTCTGAACGGTCAGATAAAGCTATTGTATATGTATGCTCTTCCAGGCGCGTCATTTAGAACAACAATACAATCATTATCAGGCGAAGAAAAAACAATATCTGCATAACCAAAACAGAATATGGAAGGGGCAAAAACCATGTTTTCGGTGTTAAGAACCGAAACCCGGCTATCTGACCTTCTGGGAGCAAGAACAATATCAGTTCCGGGCATAAGAAAGCAGTACTTGTAGGGATTGATACACTCAACGACATCACTGACTGATCTCGTAACACCATCAAGCAGGTAAACCCTTGGATAAACGGTGTACTGATTGAAAACAACTATATCTCCGCTGGTGTTGTAGAGAAAGGGGCCGACTCTTTCAGGCATGGGGATTGAATCGGTTCTCTCGAATGTATCTGTATCGATCTCAATAAGATATTCCCGGCCGGAATTACTGAGCAGAAGTCTGTCTCTATCAACAGACAGTGCAGCCATGGTGATTGGCCAGCCTGTTGAATACTCCTTCTCAATCTGCCCTGTAACTGCATCTATCTTTCTAGCCAGCCACTCTGGACCTAGAAAACACACGACAAGCGAACTGCCGTTTTCTATGGGATACAGGCTGGTAATGATAGATTCGCAGGAGCAGATTAACTGAGGCTCTCCCCCTCCGGAAAGAGACAGTCTGTATATGTCATTTGTACGGGCATCGGAAACAAACAGTGTTTCCGAGTTGCTGTCAAAGCAGGATGCACCAGGTTTAAAACCCAGAACAAGTGTGTCTTTCTGAACAGGAGAATCCGGCTCTGCCAGATTAGGGTCAGTGGACAAAAATGAAATCATGGAATTACCTGCAGTCTCGAGAATGTACACTCTTCCCTGATTAATAAAACCATCCTCAAACGAGGGAGGAATAACTGCGTAACCGAACAGGTCTGATGGGTATTCAGGATTCACATACTGAGCAGGCCCGGCAGGTTCAAGAGCATCCACACAACCGGAATATAAAACCAGTAAAAAAAGCACAGCAGTTAATGCGGTGAACTTCATAGATGCTTTCAAATCAATCTCCTTTGATGAAAACAGTTGCCCGACCGGGTATTGTTGTTCTGGAAACGGTAACTATGTAGTCTCCATCACCTGAGACACACACTGCACCTGCCCTGCTGTCCGATTCAAGCGAAGGAGCGAATATCATGTTCTCCATGTTGAGTATAGAAACTCTTTCATCCTGATTTCTTGGAAGGATTAGAACATCTGTCCCGGGAATTCTGCAGTTTACCAGATAGGAGTTGTAAGGTCTGGATCTGAATTCCTCTTCCCCTGTAGCAAGGTTAATTCTCACCATGTACGGACGCTGAGACGCGGCGTCCAGAACTACAAGGCTTCTGGAATCGGAGGTAAAAGCCATTGTTCCCGTACGCATGGGCATGAACAGTGTATCAACAGGTAAAAGATCGGCTGCATCAAACAGGTTGATGTATGTTCTACCTGAGTTACCTGCGGCAATAAGGCCGTTGTCAGGAGAAAGCTCCAGTCTGGAAACAGGGTATTCTGTTGAAACACTGGCTGTCTGAGTCCAGTCTGCTGTTGAAACCGCTTCAATGTGCCACGGGCTGCCAAGTGACCCGAGAAACAATGTTTCTCCGTCAGACGACAACTGTACAGTACTGATTGAAGAAGAGTTGGTGTAAACCTTGATCCAGCCCAAAGACTCGGTGTTCAACATGTATATCTCGTTTGAATTGTAACCACAGATGTAAATATTGTCTCCTGAAGGCGGAGATACCATCAGTCCAGGGGAAAAATCAACTACAAGGGTATCGCAGATAATCGGGTTAACTATTGCTTTTGAAACGTCTTTGTAAAATACCCTGCTGTTGGATGGCTCGGATATCCAGACAACCGGGCTTTCATTGGCAAAAACAGCAGCGTACGGTTGCTGCCCACAGTAAAAAAAGCCTTTCAACTCGTCTGCATAAGATGGATTGGCGTACTGTGCCAGTCCCTCCGGATTAGTTGATACACACCCGGAATACAACAGAACTGTCAGGCACAATGTCAGAATAACTCTGTGTTTATCCAACCACTACCCCTTTCATCATCTAACACAATATATATGAACATTAAACAAGAAGGGAGCTAACGCTTTGAAAGTCTTCATTATCTACCTGCTGGTCTTTTCTGTGTCTGCA
>QNDR01000101.1 GCA_003646025.1 Candidatus Fermentibacterota bacterium | reverse complement strand
CTGTGAATCTCATGGAGTGAATCTCAATTCCTGCAGGGCTCACTTCTGTTACATCAGAAAAGGTGGTGGTACCGACCACATCTCCCCAGCCAACAATGTAATTACCACCGGGGATGTGTTGTATAGACCCCTGGTGAGAACCATAGAGCCCCGGCTCCTGGTAGCTCCACACAAGGGTTGCTGTCATGTCGTTCATGTCAAGCTGGTATTCCAGACCTCTTGATACCTGAGGGTTGTGGAATCTTCCGTTGTCAAAGACCGTGTAGAGGTTCTCACCGGAAGAACTGAAATCATGCTGTGTGCTGAACCCTCCCAGAGGATCCCCCTGCAGAGTAAACCAGCTCGAATCGGCATCCAGGCCGCCAAACCTCCACAGGACATCTCCGTTGTTCTGATCCACTTTAACACACTGGCACATTGCAAGACAAGAAACAAGGATATTCCCGTCGGTGTCTTCCTGTACGGAGTTACAGTGAACGTAATCGATGTATGGTGCTGTGAGATCAACGAAATGAGCAGCATCTGTAATTTCAAAGTGATCGAAACTGCTCCACTGAAAGACCGGCTGATGATTCTGGTCCTGCTCCTGAATGAGAAGCCCTTTGACAAGAGCATTGGGATTCCCGCCTGGAACAACCTGCGACATGTCTACGTAGCGGGTGTCAACACCGATCAGAAGAGCATTACCATTATCTCTCATTGTCAGGTCGTGTATGTCCGTAGGATACCCGATAACCTTGAAAGAGTCCTGAAAACTGTAGGTGTCATCCATAACAAGCCAGGTTATTACATTCCCCGGCAATCTAGTGGCAAAGGTGAGGTCGTCGGTGGGCTGAACCTCCACACAGAATATTCCCTTGTTCCAGTGCCAGTAAAAAACCGGCTCGCCATCGTTGTCTGCAATTACCAGGTACGAACTGGCAGTAACATCGTTACCATTCAAAGATCCCAGAAAGTAACTGCCATATCCAGGAGAGCCGGGAGTATTGATGGTAAGATCCGGGAAGTCCGACGGCACAGTTACTCCCGAAGAGAAAACACTGTTACCAGGGGACACCGTATTGAATTCGGAGAGGTTTGATCCGTATTCATGGTCAGGAAAAGTCGGGGGGTCAACAGGACGGATATCAAATGACCATACGACGGAGTTTTGCCGCCAGTTCAGATTTACGGTAATGGTTTCCCCGTGTCTGAAAGCTTCTTCAGGAGTCAGAACAAGTCTGGTTCTGTCTGAGTTGATGTAGCGGCTTAAGGCAACAGAGCCGGATAAGCTGCCTTCTACCTGAATGCTGATGTTACTCGGCACCTGTTCCTGAAAGCCGATTGTCAGTCTGGTTTCTGGACTCTGCCACTGTGAATTGTCCTCTGGATAAACAAAACTGATGCCGTTGCCGGCATTCACAGATGATACTGTAAAAAGCAGAACGGCGAATACGCAGGTAAAATATCTATTGTATCTCATATCATCACCCCATTTACAGTATAAAACAGTACTTCGTGTGTGTCAACGGTTGACGACCCGTGTAAAATTTTGGTATACAACACGATACAGCGGCGATAAAGCAAAAGGGGTTCTTTTTGAGAAAAGCAGTACTGCGGTATCTGGGCTGTCCGGGATGCAGGTCGGAGCTTGTTGTGAAAGAAAAAGGAAGGTACAGGGGAGACATCAGATCCGGAACTCTGGTTTGCGAAAACTGCGGACAGGAATACCCTGTTGCTGCAGGCCGGCCTGTTCTGCTGCGGAAGAATGTCCTGAATGAATGGACTTCTCCTGTAAGTGAGGCCATGGGAATTAATGACTACCGCACCATCGACCAGTCCATAAAAGAGCTGTTTTCCTTTGGAGAGAAAAGAGCCATAGAACTGGTTCATGAAAGGGATCAAGTTAACGCAGAAGTTTTCGAATCACTGAAGAGTATTCCCCGGTCTGTGGTCGGGAAGATGAAATACAGAGAGTCCGGCAAATGGATAGAAGCCGGGAACCGCAGGGCAAGACTGCTGAGTTTTCCGTGGAAGGCCGGGGATAACAAAGATTCATTCAATATTTTCATGCAGAGAATTGCTTCAACAAAACCCGACTCCATTCTGGACATTGCATCCGGAGGCGGTTTCGCCGTTTCGCATCAGGCGTTTGTGAATACGAAGGTTAAGCAGATTCTGGCAGTTGAACGCGACTTAAAAAGTCTTGGAAACATACAGTACAGATTCAAATACATCGGCAGCGAATCAAGGTCGGAAGCTGTAGGCGGTGATGTGAGGAACCTGCCGGTGAGAACAGAGGTAATTGACACCGCCATGATGCTTGCCGCTCTGCCTGAAATTTCAGGAGTAACACTTATGATAAGAGAGGTTTTTCGGGTGCTTAAAGAAGGCGGAGCATTTGTTCTGCTGGTTCCTGAAGATCCGGTTGTCCCGGAACTGAGAACCGACGCGGAGTTCGGGAAGTTTGCCGCAAAGGCAGACCTGTATGCAGGACATGAGAAATTTGAATACGATTCTGAACTGCAGGGGTTCCGCGTGGAGAGCTCAAAGAGATACGAAGGCAGACAGGGTGGAAAGAGAAGGCTGATCTCTTTGAAGAAATAGTGCTGCCGTTACAACAGAAATTGCCTGGTCTTCCGGTTGTTTTAGTTACCGGGAATTCAGCATTCCAGGGCGGACAAATATTTTTGGCTGGTTAACACCAATTTTAGTATATCCGGATATTCATGAAATTACCGTAAGACAAAAAGACAGGGGAATTATGCTTGAAAAACTGAAAAAGATGATTTCCGCGGCGGATGCTGATTACATAGACATACGCTACGAAGAGAAGAAAACAACCACGGTATCCATGGCAGGCAGGGAGCTGAAGAAGGCCGGTTCCAACAGTACCGACGGGTTTGTTGTAAGAGCCCTGAAAGACGGGGGTTTCTCCTCTGTCACCGTTACAAGGGAAGAAGATGTGCCAGAGGCGGTGAAGCTGGCTGTTCAGGGAGCGTCAGCCATGGCTGGAGGCGGTAAGAATGTTGTTCTGGCAGAAGTGGAACCGGTACAGGGCTACTATGAACCGGAGTTACGGGGAGATCCTGCAGATGTTTCTCTGGAGGATAAAATAGCTCTTCTAAAGAAGTACAACTTCATAATGCTTGATCAGCCGGAGATAGCAAACACAAACATGGTCTACAGCGAAGTTGACAGGGAAAAGTTTTTTGTCTCCAGTGAGGGAACCTCGATCCGTGAGCGTGTTTGTACCGTAAGTATCGCTGGAGAGGTTGTTGCCGGCAGAAGCGGCGTTACCCAGAATGTCCGTGCCGCCGTTGGCGGTGCCAACGGGATGGCCGACCTTCTCGACCGGGATGATGTTTTCCTGAAAAGAGCGCAGATTGCAAGACAGCTTCTTGATGCCGAACCGGTAAAGGGCGGAACCTACGATGTGGTGATCAATCCAAGTCTTACAGGAGTATTTATCCACGAAGCGTTCGGTCATTTCAGTGAGGCGGACATCATTGAGGACAATCCGCCGCTGAGAGCAAAAATGGCAATGGACAGTAAAATAGGAAGTGATGTCGTAACCATTGTTGCAGACACCCTTATTCCCAATCAGGTGGGTTATTACAAGTACGATGACGAGGGAGTGCCCGTAAAAACGGTTCCGCTGATGGTGAACGGTGTGTTGAAGGGAAGACTGCATTCAAGAAGAACAGCCGCTGAATTCGGAGAGCCAGTGACCGGGCACTGCGTTGCGCAGGATCACGGGTATGAACCTATAGTAAGGATGGGAACCATATATCTGAAGAAGGGTGAGATTTCTCTTGAAGATCTTTTGAAGCAGCTGGGCGATGGTCTGTACCTGTGCGACGGTAAAGGCGGGCAGACCTCCGGAGAAAACTTCACTTTCGGGGCACAGTACGGCTACATAGTAAAGGGTGGAAAGATTCAGGAGATGATCAGGGATATCAACATAATGGGTAATCTCTTTACCACAATGAAAAACATAGAAGCGATGGATGACCACATGGTGCTAAGCGAGCGCGGTGGCTGCGGCAAGGGACAGATGAACATCAAGAGCGGCTACGGCGGACCAAGTGTTCTGATCCGCTCCATGGTTGTAGGAGGTGTGTGATGGAAAAGCTTCTTAAAATCGCGGAGTCAAAAGGATGCAGAGCAGAGGTCTACAGTCTCAGAGAAAAATCTGTGGGAATGAGCAAAGTGAACGGCGCAGTAAGTGAAGTTTCAGCATCGATTCAGTACGGTGTTTCTCTGCGGATAATCAAAGATGGAAAACTGGGATTCGCTTACACAAAGAACCTGATTGACAGGGAGCAACTGGTTGAAAATGCCCTTGCATCCCTGAAGGCCGGGGTCGACGCAGACTACGATTTCCCTGCTTCCGGTTCTGTTAACTTCACAGAAGATTATCACGGGGAAGTGGAATCGATGAGTTTCCCGGAGATGAGAAAGTCAGTGGAGCAGGTTGAGGAACTTTACAGCGGGATGAAGCAGGGCGTTCTGGAAGTTGGAGCCGGGTGCGGAACCTCGGAAACCAGAATAATCAATACTTCCGGAGCGGACCTCCGCCAGAAGGATTCCTCCGTGTACGCATCAGGAATGATGATCTATCCGGGAACCAGCTCCGGTATCCGCAATATTTTCTACAGCAGTTCTTCTGTGTCGCCTTTTGCCCCTGACGCAGAAAGGGCCGTCGATTTTTTCAACAGTTCTCTTCCGGAGGTTGAAATAGGAGACAGCCGGATGAAGGTAATGTTTGCCCCTGACTCCATGTATGCCCTTACCTGGAGACTGGGCGTGGCTACTTCAGCGAAAGCATTTTATGAGAAGGTGTCTCCCCTGCTGAACAAAAGGGATCAGCAGATCGTGTCATCCCGGTTGTCGTTCATCAGTGATCCGGCATCAGACACAACGGGAAGGCGTGTTTTTGATGATGAAGGAGTGAAAACACAGAGACTGCCGGTGGTTGAAAACGGGATTTTCAAGGCAGTTTACAACAATCTGGATTATGCATCGAAAACTGGGGAAAAACCCGTTGGAACAGGATTTCGCGGAGGTATGTGGGGCGGAGACAGAATATCCATGACCCCGGCTCCCAGCCTCTCCCACGCAAACTTCGCGTATGGAGACAAGTCTTTTCAGGAGATGCTGGCCATGATCGACAGGGGAGTAATAATCTACGGAGCTCTTGGAGCCCATTCCGGTAATATTTTGAATGGAGACCTTTCAATTGGTCTCAACCCCGGTCTGTACGTTGAAAACGGCAGAGTAACAGGCAGAGTAAAAGATGCCATGATGGCGGGAAATATCTACGAAATGCTTTCAAAGGTAATTGCAGTTGAATCTGCTGCTCACTACACAGACAGCATGTTTACAAATCCCGCTATTCTTCTTGATGATATAAGCGTAGTTGGTTCCTGACCGGCAGAATATGGAAAGCGTCAGAATGGTGTGTCATTCTGGCGCTTTTCCTGTTTGTTTTACCTGTGAAGTAAAGACAGGAACCTACCGTAAAGATTTTGTAACATAATGTAATGCAAGAAGATATCTCCTTGTAAGAAAGTTCTGGCAAGTTCCTTGCATAAAGGAATTGTGCGAAGAAAATCCCGAGAACGGGAAGAAAGGAGATCAGAAATGTTATACAGAAAACAGTTACAGCCTTACGATGTTGCCTACTCACTGGGCAAACTTGTTGATGGTCTCTGGCCGGATAAAGGTGAAGATACCGGTACAGACTGGATGCCTCCCGTGGATATCTGCGAGAAGGCGGATTCTATAGAGTTCAAGGTAGAGCTTCCTGGAATTCCCAGAGATGAAATTGAGGTTGAAGTTTCCAACGGAGTTCTCACTGTTCGCGGTGAGAAAAAGATGCAGGAAGAAAAGAAAGGCGATACCTGGCACCGAAGAGAATTCAGTTACGGTTCTTTCGTGCGCAGTTTTACCCTTCCTTCCGACATGAAGTCCGAAGAAGCTGAAGCATCATTCAACGAAGGAGTGCTCACCATTTCTATTCCCAAGGAAGAGAAAGCTCTTCACAGGAAGATAGAAATCAAAGGCTGACGCAGGCAGTTAAAGCAAAGGGGGTGTGACGAAAGTCATGCCCCTTTTGCTATATTGGCTCTGTTGATAAGTTTCACAGTTAGGGGTCAATATGAACTTTACAGAACTCGCAGAGAGAGCCAGAAGTTACAGAAGGTTTCTGGAGGGGAAGCCGGTTCCCCGCGGCTTGTTGAGAAAGATGATAGGCGCTGCTGCCATGGCACCGTGTGCATCCAATCTGCAGCGGCTCCGCTTCAGTATTGTTACCGGGGAACATGATAGAAACACACTGTTTCCCGGTATCGGCTGGGCCGGATATATCACAGACTGGTCCGGTCCTGTACCGGGAGAGAGACCTTCAGCCTACATTGTTGTTCATGCTCCGGAAAAAGAGGAATTGTTTACAGGAATAGATGCAGGGATTGCCGCATCTCATATAGTTCTTGCCGGAGCGGAACAGGGAGTAGGCAGCTGTATACTGCTGAACTATGACGCAGACGCAGTGAACAGAACAGCACCTGCTGAAGGATACAACCCGGTGCTGGTTATTGCTCTGGGTTACCCCGGGGAAACGGTAGTACTGGAAAAAGATACTGAAAAGATAAGGTACTGGCGGGATGAAACTGACGTACATCACGTGCCTAAATTACCGCTGGAAACACTGATACTGAAAGGATAACAATGAATTCTGCCGCTAAATTTCAGGAACGCCGGGCCAGGCTGGTAGATATGATCGATGGAGATTACTGCATAGTTATAAAAGCCTCATCTTCCAAACCCACAAGTGCTGACGGTATGTACCCCTACACCCCGTCAAGAAATCTTTACTACCTCTCGGGGATCAAACAGGAAAACACCATACTGATGATGTGGAGGCTTAAAGGTAGAGAGCCAGAGGAATGTCTGTACATTTCTCCCTATGATGAGGCGTATGCAAAGTGGTACGGTACAGTGCTTACAAAAGAGCAGTCTGTGGAAAACAGCGGAATAAAGGACATTCGTTTTGTCGGAAGCGAAGAAAGGTTCCTGGACAAACTTGTTTCAAGAGAAAAAATGAACAATTTCTACTTTGACTGGCACAACTGCGGGCTCAGCGGAGTGCCTGGAAAGAGGCTGTCGTATGTCAACAGGTTCAGAACGCTGTATCCCGGCTTGAGAGTTCAAAGCATTTCAGATCTGATTTTCCGTCTGAGAATGATCAAGGATCAGTCAGAGCTGGATCAGATCCGCGGAGCTATAGAGCTTACAAGAACAGGATTTGAATCTGCGGTAAAAAAACTTGTCCCAGGTTTGAATGAAAGAGAATTTGAGGCGGAACTTCTGTATCAGTGGGCAAGAGCGGGAGAGAAAACCCCTGCCTTTTCCGCCATCGTTGCAGGTGGGAGCAGGGCGACGTGCCTGCACTATGATAGCAATGACTCCACTCTGGAAGACGGTGAGCTTCTTCTTGTAGATCACGGTGCAATGAAGAACCTGTACTGTGCGGACATTACAAGAACGGTACCTGTGAACGGGAAATACACTCCCAGGCAGAGAGAGCTTATGGAAATGGTTCTGGAAATTCAGGCAAAGGCCAACGAACTGCTGCGCCCGGGAAAGCTTCACAGAGAGTGGAATGACGAGGTTCTTGAAGCCTACAAAGAGATCATGCTCCGCCGGGGAGAGATAAAGGAGCCGGAAGACATATCGAAGTTTTATTACCACGGAATAGGGCATCACCTCGGGCTGGATACCCACGACGAAAATGTTTCGGATGTTCCTATTGCGCCTGGCATGGTATTTACCATTGAACCTGGTTTTTACAGTGAAGAGGAAGGTATTGGGATAAGAATAGAGGATGATGTTCTTGTAGGTGAGAACGAGAACACCTTTCTTTCAAAGGATATTCCCAAAACACCTGACGAAATAGAAGCACTTATGGCGGCGCGGTGAACCCCGACGAAAAGTACATGAGAATGGCTTTGCGGGAGGCCCGCAAGGCCTTCGACAGAGGAGAAGTTCCCGTTGGAGCTGTTCTTGTTAACGGAGGGTACGGAGAATACAGGGATTCAAACAGAACAGCTGAACTTCATCTTCCGCAGACCCATGCGGAGTGTCTTGTGATAGATGCCGCCTGCAGGGCGCAGGGAGACTGGAGGCTGGAAGACGCCACGCTGTATGTTACGCTTGAGCCCTGTGTTATGTGTGCAGGGCTTATTCTGGTATCAAGGGTAAAACGTGTGGTGTACGGAGCCTGGGACAAGAGGTTCGGTGCTTTTGGCTCCGTAACCAACCTTCTGGAAATGAAACATCTGAATCACTATCCCGAAGTACAGGGAGGCGTTCTTGCAGATGAATCGGCAAGGCTGCTGAAACAGTTTTTCAAAGGCAGAAGAAGAAAGGGAGAGAAACTGTGAAAACAGTGTTGCTTTTTCTGGTTGCAGCAGGGCAGATCTCTGCGCAGAGTCTGCCGGGGCAGCCATACGCTTCCTGCTGGTTTCCGAACGAGCTGCTCTCCTGGTCCGTGCCACAGATGCAGACGCACCGTACAACAGAAGCGGTATAGAACTTTCCACAAGAACATACGGAGACACGCAGTGCAACATTCATGCCACCACGGACCAGGGCGGTCTGGGTCTGGGATCTTGTGCAGAAGAGCGGATCCTCTTTCCCCCTTGGACATCCAGTGGTATGATGCATGACTGAGTCTGGCGGAATCAGCTGGCAGAATGCTCTTAACGCAAGCAATGACTGGTTTTTTTCAGTACAGCTGGTCTGCTGAATTCCTCGGCATTCGCATCATCTCTGGGAACGAGCTTTATGCCGGGATAGACGTTCTGGCAAACGGCTACAACACAGGTGTAAGCTGGAATAGTCTGTACTGTCCCAACTGGACCTACACTAATTCTTCCAGTCTTTCCGCAAGGCTCAGGTGACAAGACCGCCGGATGAAACGCAGACAACCATTGCCGTGGAAGCGGTAAGCCCCGAGTTCGGCTATTCTTCATCGGTCGCCACAGTGATAACATGCCGGAAGGCAGCCAGTCTGTTCGGTGGGACACAGACAACTTCCCTTCAG
>QNDR01000100.1 GCA_003646025.1 Candidatus Fermentibacterota bacterium | reverse complement strand
TGTATCAGGCTGATAGCCACGGCAGTTTTCTGCTTCATCCCTGTAGAGAGCTGATCTATCTTCTTGTTTACAAAGTCTGTCATCTGGAGATCGATAAACAGCTTCTTCTTTCTGGATTCAATTTCATTCTGCTGCATTTTGTTCAACTGACCAAACCAGTTCATCATGTATTCCGGTGTGAAGTAACCGTCCAGCTTCATATCGGAGGTAAGAAAACCAATCTTGGACCTGAATATCTGGCCGTGCTCAAGCACGTTGTAGTCATCAATCCAGACATTTCCTGAACTGGGTTTGATCAGCGTGGAAAGGCAGCGCAGGGTGGTGGTTTTTCCCGCGCCGTTGGGTCCCAGAAGACCATATATTTCCCCGGGTCTGCACAGGAAGGAAAGATTGTTTACTGCAAGAACAACTCCGGCAGACTTTCCCCGGCCGTTCCGGAATTCCTTTGAAAGGTTTTCTACTCTGAGCAAACTCATCCTCCGATCTGCTGAAATACACCGAGAAAAACCGACACGGCTGTTGATAATAAGGAAACAATGGTGAACAGGTCAAATTTATCGCCTGAGAGAATTGTACAGGTTGAAAACTCTCTGAATGAATCTCTCTCGCTGAGCCGCAGTCTTCAGCCCTTCCTCTTCCTCAACAGGAAGATACGGAAATCTCTTCCTTAAGGCCGATGCGAAAAGCCCTGCCCCATCGGTTCTCAGCTGCAGTTCACTGTGTACCTTTGCGCTGTTCACCGCACAGCTTGGTGATCTGGCCTTCAGTATAAAACCGCAAAGGTTCAGTTCTGACAGACGATTCAGTTTTTCTACTGCCCAGGTTGCAACAAGTTGCGTCATATCCCTTCCGGATTCCAGCGTAACCATACGGGTATTTCCATTCACAACGAACAGATCCATTGGCTCTCTGGGAACGGACATGCCTGATTCCACTTCAGGACAGACGGATACAAAGCTGACAATTTCTCCTAACTCATCTTTCAGAACACTGTTCAGCTTGATCTCCCCGTTGTACCTGACATTCTCTCCCAGAAGACACGAACTGATACCCACAAGAGGTTTTACAACAGAATCTGTTGGTGTTTCAGCTCCGGTCATTGTGGGGAAAGAGCTGTCAGTCCGGTAAGAATGGCAATACCGGAAGCCTCGCTAACGCAGGGTTCCTCACCGCTGCAGCTTACTCTGTACTTCACCAGCTGGTTGTTCTCCACCTGAAAACGGGTAAGAATAAATTTCTCCTGCATACTGGATGTTCGCTCTCTGGCTGCCCTGTAGCTTCTGATCACATTGCCTTCAGCATCTGAAAGATCGTACCGGTGGGCAGCAGTAAGCCCGGGAATCTTCATTCCTCTGTAGCTTACAGAACACAAAGCAAGTTCAGTGAGAACAGAACCGTCTGCCAGTCTCCATTTTTTCATACAAACCGGGGGCTCTACAGCACAGTAGCTGACCTCAGTATCTGAACCTGCTGAGGGGAAACGACCCTCAAGCCGACCGGCAAGAGACCCTGTATCCCTATCAACTTCCCCGCACCTGCTGCAGAACCAGAATGCAAGTGCACCACTTTCGTAGAACATCGCTGTCCACAAATGCCTGCCATCTGCACAACCCATATCTACCAGCCATTCTAAATACTGCCTTGAAAACCGATCCAGACCGATCAGCAGGTAATATACTTCACTTCTCACATCTTGCCGCCGAATGAAATCGCTGTTAGTTTTTAGCTGGGAGGTATTGTATGATCACAAGCACAGAATGGATACAGGCTCTGGGACTCGTTCCCCATCCAGAGGGGGGATACTACAGAGAATTTTATAGATCAAAATACATTCTGAACCAGGAGTGGCTTCCTTCAGGATTCACAGGCAAACGAGAGATGGGCTCTGTAATACACTACATGCTGACAAACGACCGGTGTTCCGCGTTCCACAGGCTTAAGTCAGATGAGATCTGGCACTTTCACGACGGGTCGCCCTTTGTTCTTCATCTCATTGATCCAAAAGGCGTATACAGCGTTGTTCATCTGGGTATAAATGTTGCTGCCGGAGAAGTTCCATGTTTTGCCGTTCCAGCAGGCCACTGGTTTGGGGCGGAGGTGGCGGAAGAAAACTCTTTTTCTCTGGCATCGTGCACTGTAATTCCTGCTTTTAACTTCGATGATTTCGAAATGCCCGCAACCGACGAACTTATAGGTATATTTCCGCACCTGGCAAAAGAGATAAGACATTTAAGCAGAACAGACAGCTAAGCAGTAGCCCTGCTTGCTCACAGAAAAGGCAACTGGTGAATGACCGGTAAAAACACAGACCTCCTGGACGACAACAACTGTTTCGCTTGCGGAACAGACAATCCCATAGGATTGAGACTAAAGTTCCGGCTGGATCCTGAGAATGGTACTGCTGTATCCGAAACCGTTATTGCAGAACATTTTAATGGGTGGAAGGGTACTGTACACGGCGGTATAACAACCACTTTACTGGATGAGATAATGGTGTACGCAAGCTCTTCCACAGGGTGGTTCACAGTTACAGGCAGTATTGAGGTAAGATTCCACAAACCGGTACCAACAGAAAAGCTGCTTACCGTTACAGGCAGAGTGGAAGAAAACAGAGGAAGATCCATCCTCACTTCGGCAACCATTGCTTTTGAAGGAAAAGTTCTTGCTTCAGCAAAAGCCGTACTGATTCCGATAAAGCACACAGAGAATTCCCTTGAAGTTCTTTCTGAAAGACTGGTAAAATGAGAACTTCACTGATCATTCCAGGTCTGGGTGGTACCGCCGACTGCTGGGCACCTGTGTTCACAGGCAGGCTGGCAGCCTGCTGTTCGGTAAACAGTTCTCCTCTTCCTGACCAGGGAACAACCATTGAAGATTTTGCCCGGCAGCTTATACCCGACAACCCTGTCGATTTGATTATCGGATTCTCAATTGGAGCTGCAGTTGTACAGGAGATAATTACACAGCAGCCTGATGCCGCGTCTGCAGCGGTACTCATGGCCCCTCCTGCAGGTAACAGTTACCCTCAACCTCCTGAAGATGCACATGACTTCAGCAACGGCAGAGGAAAATGGTCTGCCTCAATGCTGGAGATGATGTTTACTCCTGAATGGCTGGCATCTCATCCGAATATCAGTGAGTTTTTCCCCAGGGTGGAGAAACCTGTTGCCGGTGAGCTGTTAATAAGACAGAGCAATGCTATTTCAGACTGGGAAGGCTGTCTGGATAAGCTCGCAGATGTAACAATCCCGGTACTTGTTATTGCCGGCAGGTACGACATTATTACACCGCTGATCCATGCCGAAACAATAAATGACACTCTTCCCAATTCCACGCTCACTGTATATGACACAGGTCACGGCTTTCCATGGCAGATACCTCTTGAAACCGCTGACAGAATTCTGGAGTTTCACAAATGAAAATACTGGGACAAATTTCTCAGGGTCTCGAAGAACTTGGTGCTCTGGAGCTGAAAAAACTCGGAGCCGCAAAGGTCACCCCTGCATACAGGGGTGTGTTCTTTGAAGCAGACCCCGCAACTGTAATGAGCATAAACTATCAGTCCCGTCTGTTCGACAGATTTCTGCTTCAGCTTACCTCCTTCGGTTGTCATTCTTCAGACTATCTGTATCAGAAAGCTGCTAAGTATCCC
Source organism: Candidatus Fermentibacterota bacterium (assembly GCA_003646025.1). Taxonomy (GTDB): domain Bacteria; phylum Fermentibacterota; class Fermentibacteria; order Fermentibacterales; family JCC-6; genus Sabulitectum. Next base: position 5,601 of record QNDR01000100.1, on the reverse strand, counting down.
TGGGAAAACATCTTTGGCATCAATCACACATTTGCCATAAGCGGTTCTACTTCAGGATCAAAGATCAGCCACTCCAAATGGGCAACTCTCAGACTCAAGGATGCCATAGCGGATCACTTCCGGGAGATCAGCGGTAAAAGACCCTCTGTAAACCGGTATGAAGCGGATGTAAACCTGGATCTGCGTATAAGAGGTAACCAGGCGGAGATAAGACTGGATCTTTCTGGTGGTTCCCTGCATCGCAGAGGCTACAGAATGGAAACTGTGAAGGCTCCCATGAGGGAAACCATCGCTGCTGCTGCTCTGGAGATGTCCGGCTGGAATGGTGAGAAACCTCTTGTAGACCCAATGTGCGGTTCCGGAACACTTCTGTGCGAAGCTCTTATGAAATATTGCAGGATTCCCGCTGGTTTTTACAGAGAGAAGTGGGGATTCTTCCGGATGGATGAGTTCAGTAAACTGGTATGGAAGAACGTGAAGGCCGAGGCAGATGACAAAATCATCTCCCTTCCTGAAGGGCTTCTTTCCGGTTCTGACATTGCTTCAAGAGCTGTAAATGCCTCCAGAATAAATCTGGGCTGTTTCAGAGACGGCGGAAACGTGAAGATAACAAGACGCGACTGGCACACTCATCCCGGCTACAAATCATGTACGATCCTGACCAACCCACCGCACGGTATCCGTCTTGCAGAAGGCGTGGCACAGCAGCAGATAAAAGAGTTCGGTGATTTCATGAAGCAGAAGTGCTCAGGCTCCGAGGCATATATCTATCTGGGAGACAGAAAACTGCTGAAACACATAGGTCTGAGAACTTCCTGGCGAAAACAGCTTTTCTCCGGAGGTCTCGACGGAAGACTCGCCAAATTTGAACTCTACTGATACCTGGAAACAGTTTTCTCCATGAGGTCTTTCACCCTTTGACCGGGGTAGCTTTTTACCGCATCTGAGGCTGCAACCGCTGCCCAGGCTTTTCTTGAATTCTCCATGTCTTCCAGCGCCGCTGCATACACTTCATCCTCAGACGGATAAAGTGTTGCCACACCTTCTGATTGAGCCGCCATTGCCACCTTTGCTGCCACATGGGGAAACAGCCCGGTGTCTGTCATGGAGGGAAGTATTCTTCCAGCGCCGATAATTCCCTGAACCGCATAATCTGCTATTGCCCGGGCTGCTGCAACTGCCATTCTGTCTGTAATGGCTGTGGCCCCTGTAAGCAGAACACCTTTCAGTATTCCCGGAAAACCCAGGGAGTTGTTTACCTGGTTGGGATAGTCACCGCGGCCTGTTGCAACGATAACAGCTCCTGCGTTCAGGGCATCAGACGGGAAAATCTCAGGTACAGGGTTTGCGCATGCGAAAACAATTGCATCATCTGCCATTTTCTTTATCCACATGGGATGAACAACATCAGGCCCCGACTTCGACGCAGCAATGAAGACATCAGCGTCCTTTGCAGCTTCACGGATATCGGAAAGGCCCCGGGCATTGGTAATTCTGCAAAGCTCTCTGTGCCAGTCCCATCCTTCACCTTCAAAATCAGTTCTCTCCGGCCCCAGAGAGCCGTGCTCATCGAACATGGTTATTCTTCCCGGATCAGCACCTGCTGCAATTGCCAGCCTGGCTGTTGTTGAGTTGGCAGCACCGGCACCGAAGAACACTATGGAAACATCGCTGATTCTCTTGTTGACTACTTTCAGTGAGTTCAGCAGACCGGCGAGAACCACGCAGCCTGTACCCTGTGCGTCGTCGTGCCACACTGGAATGGAACAGCTGTCCCTGAGTTTCTTCAAAGCTATGTAACACTGTGGCTGTGATATGTCTTCCAGGTTTATTGCGCCGAATGAAGGGGCAATTGCGTTAACCGTGTCCACAAGCCTGTCTGCATCCCGGTCAACATCCAGACAGATGGGTATGGCATCAAAGCCTCCCAGAAGCTTCATCAGCATGGCTTTCCCCTCCATGACACCCATACCTCCGGGAGGTGTGCAGTCACCATCTCCAAGGACTCTGGTGGAATCGCTGACAACTGCCACCGTTCTTCCCCTGGAGGTGTGGGAAAATGACTTCTTATTGTCGTCCCTGATTGCTCTGGACACAGATGATACGCCAGGGGTATACCACACTTCCAGCCAGCCGTCATCAACTTCATCAATCAGGGGAACTGTCATCAGTTTGCCACCGTGATACTCGTGGGCATCCAGAGCAAGTTCGTACAGAAACTCTGTGGTCGCTTTCTCTGCCTGCTCTTCCGACAGTCTTGTTCTTATCTCCTGAAGTGCTTCATTCGGTGTCATTGTATACTCCCTGATATATGCTGCCATTGTGAAGATCCCAGGCTACGAACACGGGGAACTCATCAAGTTCCAGAATGGAAACAGCCTCCGGACCGAGAAATTCCCAGGCTACTGTTGTTTTTGATTTTATCTTTGTTGAAGCCAGAGCACCTGCGCCGCCAGTAGCCGCCAGGTAAACTGCTCCGTGTTTCTGAAACAGCTGTCTTGTTTTTGTACTCATATCGCCTTTGCCGATTACTATTTTCATTCCGAGGCTGAGCAGTTCCGGAATAAAAGGCTCCATCCTTGCAGAAGTTGTAGGACCACATGAACCGATTACCCGCCCAGGCGGAGCCGGAGAAGGTCCTGTATAGAAAACAGGCATGCTTGTTATATTGAATGGTATCTGCCCTGTTTCCAGCATAAGACTGTGAGCAGCATCTCTTGCTGTGGCAACAAACCCCGACAGCAGTACTATCTCGCCTGCTCTGAAGCTGTTCAAAACTTCCTGAGATGCAGGAAGGGCTACAACACGCATGATGCAGTTCTGTGGGCATGACACTCGATGCTCACTGTTACCGGAAGTGATGCCATGTGGCAGGCTGTCTGAAGAATTCTTGTTTCCATTACAGTTGTTTTTCCACCGAAACCCTGTGGTCCCAAACCTGTGGCATTGAGCCTTTCAGTTATTCTCAATTCCAGTTCTCTGAGTTCCGGAACATCGCTTTGAATACCTAATTTCCTGAAAAGAGCTTTTTTCGCAAGAATCGCGCTTGTCTCCAGATTCCCCCCCACTCCAATGCCAACAATCAGTGGAGGACATGACTTTGAAGCACCGGCCCGTACGCAGGTTTCCGCAAATTCTGCAATCCCCTGTTCACCGGCAAGTGGAGACAGCATAACCGATCTGGAAACATTCTCACTGCCTGCACCCTTTGCAAGAACTGAAAGCTTCAGTTCATTACCGAAAACATGATCAATATGAACAATCGCCGGGGTGTTGTTCATGGTGTTCTTCCTGGCACCAATTGGCGGAAATACCTGTGAAGGTCGCAGATATGCTTCAGCGCAGGCCCTGCTGATCCCCTCGTTTACCGCGTCAGAAAGTGAGCTGTCCGAAATGCAGATCATGTTGCCAAGCTGAACAAACACAATGGCAGTACCTGTATCCTGACAGATGGGAAGCCCCAGTTTTCCGGCAATCTTGAGGTTTTCTATTTCAATTCTCAGTGCTTCTCTGCCCGGGCCGGGGCCTTCTTCGGAAAGTATTTCCTCCAGTCTTTCCTCAACGCCGCAGTGCGGTCCTATGCACGCAGTGGCGTAAAGCCCGGCCACAGCACTGGAGATTTCCTCTCCACTTATCAGTTTGATATTTTCCCTCATAGGCGGTAATATGCTAATTTTTTATGCAGATGTTTCCATCTGCTTTACTCTCTGATATGCTCCAGACCTACCGATATCAGTATTCGAACATGGTCATCTGCAAGCCGGTAGTACACATGCCGTCCTTTTTTTCTTCTGGAGACAAGACCACCGGTTCTAAGCCTTCGAAGCTGATGAGAAACAGCAGAGACAGAGATATCCAGCATCTCGGAAATGTTACAGACACACTGCTCACCTGAAAGCAGAAACAACAGTATCTTCAACCGCGTAGGGTCAGAGGTCTGGCTGAAAAGATCTGCCAGAAGCTCTACTTCTTCAGATGTTGCATGAACTGCAGGAACACGCTGTTCCATCGGATTCATTGTTTCTCCTCAGCTCTCCAGTGTGACCAATTTTTCTCAAAGTCTCAAGAATACTTCTGCTGGAATAGCCTGCACAGGGCACCACAACGGCTGAACCATCTTCCAGAGAGACCTTTACCGAACTGACCCCGGCAAGATTCTGTAGAGACTCGGTAACAGTTCTCACACAGTTGGGGCATGTCATTGCTGAGACATTGTAAGTAATACCGCCGGAATCAGCAAGTACCACAGTGTTCCCGGAGCGAAGCCTGCTATTAATATCCTTTATCCCGTAAAAGGCAATTGCCAGGAAGAAGAATACAGCGGCAATCGAAGTAAGTACGCCTGTAATCCCAGAGACTTCGTGATGCTGCAGAATGCTGCCTGTGGGAAGATCAAGACCATTGAGAAGCAGTCCGGCAAGAATACTGACTGCAACAATGGTTACTATGTAACTCCAGAATGACAGTTTACCCAGACTCTTCCGTACAGCGCCCATCGTTGCAGCATTTGTAGCCGGACCTGCCATAAGAAACACCAGTGCGCTTCCTACGGGAAAACCGGCATAAACAAGAGCCGCGGCAATGGGGACAGATGAAACTGAACAGACATACAGAGGGATTCCAATTGCCAGCGCGGCCAGCATTCCAAGCGGCCCTGCCAGAACAGGATAATCTGCAAGCTGCCCGGGCTCTATGAACACTGTGATAAGTGCGGAAATACCAACTCCGATAAACAGCCACAGATATATGTCCCTGAACAGAGTACCAAAGGCATATCCCCAGATTCTCCCGGGTATTGAACCCTTTTCTTCAGCTGTTGCAGGACGAGGTGCTGAACTGTGCCCGTTTTCCCTGTCTAAACTGTCTACAACAGTACCGCTGACCACACCTGCAACGAAGGCGGCAACGACCTTTGCAAGTGCTATAGGCCAGCCGAGGAGTGCCCAGGTAGCAGCTATTGAGTCAACACCAGTCTGTGGAGTGCTGGAAAGAAAACTAACGGCGGCACCTTTGCTGGCTCCGTCTCTGCGAAGACTAAGGGCAGCGGGAAGAACACCGCATGAGCAGAGCGGCAGGGGTACACCGATCAAACTCGCTTTCAGCGAGCTTCGGAAACCGGGTTTGCCCATGTGCCTGTAAATTTTGTCTTTCTTTACAAACACATGCAGAACTCCAGCAACCAGCAAACCGAAAAACAGAGAAGGAGCAAGAGCAACTCCTGTGTTCCAGACTGCAGTTATGAACTCTATGAAAAACCTCACTTTGAACCTCTTTCAAAGAAATATATATTCTATACTTGAGCAACTGCTCAAGTATAGTTATCTTTTCTGAAAAGTGCAAATTTACCACACATTGCAGCTCTCCCGGATAAATTAATAAGATTGCCTGAATCAGGCTTTCAGGTCAGCTTCAGCCTTGGCAAACCATGTTTCCAGAACCTGGATAAAGTCTTCCTGTTCCATGGGTTTTCTTACAGCCAGGTAGTCGTCTATTGTTCTGCCACCTCTTTTGTAGTCTTTCTCTCTGGAAGACAGAACCGCAGTTCTTGCGTAACGAACCAGGTCAAGCAGCTCACCGGTTTCACTGGAATTCAACATACCT
>QNDR01000099.1 GCA_003646025.1 Candidatus Fermentibacterota bacterium | reverse complement strand
GTGAATTCTTTCCCCGGACATATCAGACAGTGTAACAGCCCATACTAATCCTGTGGAATACTCGTCTGAATTCCAGGTCTGGCCTCCGTCTGAACTCCTGTACAGTTTGCTGGATGAAGCTGCGTAAATACTACCGGAACTGCCTGGCAGAACCACATCCTCAATTGTCTTGTCTGCATCAAGCACCTGATTCCAGGAAACCCCTCCATCATCTGTGCAGTACAGTCTGTCTTTGACTGAGACAAAAGCTGTGTTCTCATCGTCCGGCGAAACAAGCAGATCAAATCTTGGGAAGCCTCCCACTGTCTGTGACGGACTGGGTGTGATATCTACCCAGTTCTCACCGCTGTCGGTGCTTTTGTAAACCTTCTGGGATGAGGAACCCTGCTGGTAACCGGCCCAGTACACAGTAGAAGGGCTGCTTTCAGCAAATGCAACACAGTAGCCGTACAGGCCGCCTGGCATCCCCTGAACAGCTGCCCAGCTGTTTCCACCGTCAACGCTCTCAAGAAGTGAAGTGCTGCTGTTCGATACGGCAGCCAGAAGATGCAGGGAATCAGCAGGGTCGGCATCAGCCGATCGACAGTATGCACCTGCAAATGTAAAACTGGTTGTCCAGGTTTCACCCTGGTCCCGGGAAATCATAATGTTTTCATTGCCGGGAATAAAAACCCTGCCGAAACAGTCGGAGCTGAGCCCCATGGCTGAATAGTCCGGAATGGCGGAGAGCTCCCATGTTTCTCCGTTATCCAGAGATCTGTAGCACTCATATCCCGTTGGATAGTGATTCAAAGAAAAAACAATGTTCTCCGCTGTACAGAGCTCACTAACCTCTGTTCCTCCGGGACCGCACATCTCCCAGCTCCCGGGGAACAGGCACAGCGCAGAAGCAAGAACGCCTGTTAAAACCAGCATGTTATTCCTCTCTCTCCCCCTGCACAAAGTATAAATGAACTGTGCCGGAAGCACAACACAGTTTTCATTAAGACAACACGCACGGAACATTCAAGGCTAATTCAACGCCGGCAGTTTTCTAGCATAGATATCGCAGTTGCACTGCTGTCCTCCGGACTGGCTGTACTGATACCCTCTATGGTAGAAACACTGCTGCAGGAATTGATTCCCGCCATGGATGTCCAAAGTATTGTTGTTTACTTCGTATTGATGATCTTCATCTACCCGGCAAAGATGGTGTTTGAGTTCATTCGTATGAAATGGGAACATATCGTTAGTGTGCGCAGGAGTATGACATGAGGGAAGTTATCTTCCACAATATTCAATGGATTTATTTCAGCTCTGGGTGAGCTCTTCCCACACACTGTTTGACAAAGATTCAAAAGGGATTTACTGGCTAATACCAGCAGTACTGAGCCAACATCAGGAAGACCATCGCTAATATTATTTTGTTCACACAGATTTTCCTGCAACAGGCAGTTTTCCTGTTCAAGAAAACACGGATATTCAGGAAAGCAATCACAGCTGCTCAGAATTCCAGAAGGTTAATGTTCTTCCAGGAAGTCACCAGAGAGGATTCTCTTTCCTGCTGATAGTCTCCGCCAAATAGCACTATTCCCTTTTCGTCTGAACCGGAAATCTTTCTGTAGTACCTTAGCCCCTTGAAATAATTCTCATTCACTGTTCTTCCTGATTTTATCTCCAGGGGAATGATGCGGGAACCTTCTTCAATCAGAAGGTCAACTTCATTTCCGGTTTTGTTTCTCCAGAAAAAGCAATGGGGTTCTTTTCCCGCATTGTACGCTTTTTTCATCAGTTCGGATATAACAAGAGATTCAAAAAGAGCACCTTTACCGTAGTGTGTATCCAGTTGCTCAATCGAATTAATTCCAAGAAGATAAGCGGCAAGCCCCGTATCGTAAAAATACAGTTTAGGCATCTTCACAAGCCGCTTGTTGAAATTCCTGTGGTGCGGCCGCAAAAGGAAGATAATGTAGCTTGCTTCCAGAATTGAAATCCAGCCAGATGCTGTTGTGCGGGATATACCGCAGTCATCGGCAAGGGATGATATGTTCAGCAGCTGTCCTGTTCTGCCTGCACACAGCTTGATGAAAAGCTGGAACCTGCTCAGGTCTGTAATGTTTCTTATCAGTCTGACATCCCGTTCAATGTATGTCTGCATATAACCCGGGTAGAAATCTTCCGGAGAAAGATTCATATCGTAGATTCTGGGGTAGAATCCGTTGTACAGGTAATACTCGTACTGCTCTTCTATTCCGCTGGCAGACAGTTCGGCATAAGAAAACGGAAGCAGCTTCAATACAGCAACTCTTCCGGCAAGAGATTGAGTTATTTTTTCAAAAAGCAGAAAATTCTGAGAACCTGTAAGAATGTACTGTCCCGGTGTATTTTCCTCATCAACCTTTGTCTGAATGTAAGAGAAAAGCTCTGGTACATACTGAGCCTCATCAACAACAGCATCCGGGTAGCTCTTCAGAAATCCGCGCGGATCCTGCTGCGCGAATCTTCTGTGATCCGGATCTTCCAGCGAAACATATTTTTTATCGGGAAAAGCCTTCTTTACCAGTGTTGTTTTCCCGGATTGCCTGGGTCCCGTCAGGGTTATTACAGGATATTTCTCCGCAAGATAGACAAGCCTGGCTTCCAATTCGCGCGCAATCACAACAACCTCCTCAATGGATTCACTTCGACTATAACAGCAAAGTGGACAAATTGCAATTCTGAAATGCAAATTGTCCACTTTGCTGTTCTTTGTTCATGAAGTGGATTTTGGCAAAGTACTCCGATTGCCTCAGTAATACACTGTCTACATATTCTGCCGTCACGGGAAACAACAGGGAGCGAGTCTTTGCTGAAAGAAACAGGCTGATGCCTGCTGCCAGACGGGCAAAACTTACAAGCGGGAAGATACTGCCCCAGCTTATCAGGCTTACCATACCCATGATGGCTGGTATGGTCGGTATGGTTGTGTTCAACCTGGTCGATACATTCTACATCGGTCAGCTGGGGGCAGAACAGCTTGCCGCAATGGGGTACACATTTCCGGTAGTGATGTTCATAACCAGTATTTCCATCGGCCTGGGAATGGGTGCTTCAGCGGTAATCTCCAACGAAATAGGTAAAGGCTCTATTGAAAAGGTGCGGCACCTTGCCACCAATTCTCTGCTGCTTGGGCTGCCTGTTGTTGCTCTGTTCGCCCTTGCCGGCCTGCTGACAATTGACCCGCTCTTCCGGCTGCTGGGTGCGGACGGAGTTACCCTCTCCTACATCAAACAGTACATGGAGATATGGTACCTGGGTGTTCCATTTGTTGTTATTCCCATGATAGGCAACAACATTATCCGCGCTACAGGTGATATGAAAACACCAGGGCTTATCATGCTGTCTATCGCCGTGCTCAACTGTATTCTCGACCCTCTTCTGATCTTCGGAATAGGACCTTTCCCCAGGATGGGAATTGCAGGCGGCGCAATCGCCACGCTGTTTACACGGGCAGTGGGAATGTCTCTGGCGTTTACCGTTCTTGTAAAAAAGGAAAAGATAATCCGGTTTGTTGTGCCAAAAGCACGCGAGCTCATTGAATCGTGGAAGAAAATTCTGTTCATAGGAATACCGGCAGGGCTTGCCAAACTGATCATTCCGCTTTCCATGGGCATGGTTACCCGTATTGTTTCAGAATACGGGAACAATGCCGTTGCGGGGTTCGGCGTCGCAACAAGACTTGAGGCTCTGGCTATGATGCTTCTTATGGCACTTTCAACTGTGCTGGTGCCGTTCACCGGGCAGAACATAGGCGCGGGACGCAGAGACAGGGTACTGAAGGCTCTTAAGGTGAGCTACATATTCTCCCTTGTGTGGGGAGGCATCATGTTTGTACTGTTCCTCCTGACAGGGAAGTTCATGGCAGGTCTGTTCAATGAAAGCCCGGATATTGTTTCCACAGTTGTTGTGTATCTGAACATTGTTTCCATCAGCTACGGCTTTCAGGGAATACTGATTGTCTCTTCCGCCGTGCTGAATGGAAAGCGCAAGCCCATTCACTCCGCGTTCCTGTCTTTAAGCAGAATGTTCGTACTGTACGTTCCCCTTGCTGTTATCGGTTCAAAACTGTTCGCACTTAAAGGCATTTTCATAGGTGCAAGTATTGCGAATTTTGCAGCGGGTGTTCTTTCTCTGTACATAGTTTACAGGCAGGTTGTGCGAAGTCAGGATTGATTACCGGAGGATTCTTTCCAATCCGGCATCGTTGCGCCACGAAATAACAGAAGTGCCAGTTCTCTGGTAAGAGCTGTCACCGCCATAAACAAGATACGATTCCTTTTCGCCTGTCAGATTTTTCCACCAGTTGATACCTTTAAAATAGTCAGTTGTAACTGTCTGCCCTGATTTTATCTCAATGGGAATCAGTCTGTCGGCATCTTCCACGATAAGGTCAACCTCGTGACCAGCTCTGTCTCGCCAGAAATAAAGATTACTTTGTTTTCCCTGGTTGTACCTGGCTTTCAATATTTCTGAAATTACAAGATTCTCGAACAGCGGGCCTCTCATTGGCGACAGGTTCATTGCTTTCTGCGTTTCTATGGACAACAGCCATGAAGCCAGACCTGTGTCGTGGAAGTAAAGCTTGGGAGATTTGAGGATTCTCTTTCTGAAATTCCTGTGGTGCGGCCTGAGCAGAAATACGATGTAGCTTGCCTCAAGAACGGATATCCATTCTCTGGCTGTGTTGTGGGTTATTCCGGCATCAGCAGCAATATTCGAGAGGTTAAGCAACTGGCCGATTCTTGCCGCACACAGACCAATGAACCGCTGGAACACACTCAGGTTTTTGACATTAATGTACCGTCTGACATCGCGTTCAACGTAGGATCTTATGTAGTTGCCTGCCCATATACCGGGATCAAGATTTCTGTCATACACAGGAGGGTATAGCCCACTGTACAATACTTTGTCCAGATTGTTTTCGTCCTTCAGTTCTGAGACGGAGAATGGAAGCAGCTCCACATACGCAGCTCTTCCGGCAAGACTCTGGGTAATTTCAGAAAGCACTCCAAACTGCTGGTTGCCTGTTAGAATCCAGCTTCCCGCTGTACCGCTGAAATCTATTTTTTCCTGCATGTAAGACAGCAGGTCGGGACAGTGCTGTACTTCATCAAGAACAGCTCCCCGGGGGAATCTGTCAAGAAACATACGCGGATCTTCAATTGCTGATCTGCGTGTGTCCAGATTTTCCAGAGAAACATATTCCATGGCTGGGAAAACACTCCTTGCAAGGGTGGTTTTACCCGACTGTCTGGGACCTGTGATAATCACAACAGGGTATCCCTCTGCAAGCGTCTTTACCGTCGTTTCAGCGTTCCTATTAATCATGATAAGACTCTAACACGGTTCGTGCTAATTGTCAATTCAATTCTCAATCCGCACTTTCTTTACATATCTTCCTGTAATACATACTGATACAACCGTGCGGCCGTGGAGCTTGTCTGAGAATAATAATTGAGTAGAAGCACCTATATGACGATGATCAGCGTGTTTTGCAGCCGTTCGTGTGACGGCTGATCCCGATGCTGTATTTTCGATCAGGCTCCTGAGATCAGTAAAGAAAACCAAAAAGGTAGAGAGGTATCTCACGATTACCACCGTAGAGAATATCATCCTTTACAAGATATGCGTTGGAGAGATTGTCTCTCAACTGCCTCCATGACTTTCCTCTGCCGCCTATCTCAAAAACACGGTTCTCCACTTCAAAATCACCGGCACGGCTGTAGAACAGTTGTTTCCCTGAGTTTCTTATCATGTTGATGAAGAATATCTCCCGGATCGAGCCCACGCTGCTGCTGTGTCCGATCTCATCTACAACTGCCCTGTACAGGTTGGGATTGTCCAGATACACTTTTTCAGTCTGCTTAAGCAGGTTGCTGTCTGCTTTTTTCGAAGCGATCAATGCGAGCAATCCGGTTTCCTGAAGAATAGTCAGATAATTGCGGACTGTTTTGTTGTCGAGCCCAATATTTCTGGCAATGTTGTTTCTGTTTAACTCTCCTGGCGGAATGGTTGCGGTGTAAGCAAGTATTCGCTTGAAGTAGCCGAGATTCTCCGTTCTTATTCTGTAGTAGCTTGATATGTCCTCGTATATGACCTTTTCAATTATTCTAAACAACTTCCGGCTGTAAACAGAAGTGTCGATTTCGGGTTCAACCAGTGCGTCAGTGTTCCCGGGGAGCAAAACTGCATCAAGAAAGAAAGGGAAATACCCGAAAGACAGATAGTCTTTAAAATGTCCTCGAATTCTTTCAACTGATCCAAGCTCCGCTTGTATTCCACTGCTGTTTTTCAGCAGTTCCTCAAGCTCGATGGCTTTGGATCTGTGAATTCCTCTGAAATCCAGGTATTCTCTGAAGGACAGGCCAGCAAGTCTGTAGATTACTCCTCTTCTTGACAGATCATAGGTGCCCTTCACAAGGTCAATACTTGAACTGCCCGAAAAGACCACTTTCGCTTCCGGATAGGAATCGTAGATGTTCTTCAATTCCTGATTCCAGTTGCTGTATTTATGAACCTCGTCCAGAAAGAAATACCGTATCCCGTAAACTTCATACAGCTCGTCTACAAATTGAACAAGACTGCTGTTTGAAAAATACACGCTGTCCAGCGATGCGTATATGCATTTGCTTTTGTCGTCTATTTCGTTTTTTATATACTGCAACATCAGCGTTGTCTTGCCGGTACCCCGGGGACCTGTCAATCCGGTCATCCTGCTGTTGAGGTTGAAATCTTTGTAGAGATATCTTCGTGTTTCGTATTTTGTACTGTTCAGTAACCTGTAATAAGTAGATATAAATTTCTCTAACATTAGACTACACTCCTTACTTTTTCTAAATTGTATAGAGTACAGTCCTATGTCAAGAGTTCAGCTAACAGAAATTCCAGCGAATCCATACCGAAGCAATTGACAAAACCAATCAAGTATATTAGATATTGCGCATATACTAATCTGGATGGTGAATGATGGAATCTTACAGAATGGCAAGTGTTTTCAGGGCTCTTTCCTGTAAAAAGAGATTTGCCATTGTTAAAATGCTGCTTTCACAGGAGTTGTGCGTTGGCACCATTGCCGAAAAACTTGGCGCGTCACAGTCTTCTGTTTCACAGCATCTGAGGGTGCTGCGCGACTCCGGGCTGGTAGCAGACCACCGGTACGGCTACCACATTCACTACTCTGCAAACAGAGAATTGCTTGAGAAAGTTACAGACAACCTGCTTGAAATGCTTTCATGCACTGACGATGGAGATGGATGCTCCAGAAAGGGGAAATCATGTGTCAAGGAAGACACTGCGTAGACAAGCCTGAAAAACACAAAGACAGTGTGGAAGAGGAACACAGCTGCACCTGCCACACTGAAGAGGAAAAACACAGTTGCAGTTGCGGCTGCCACGAATAGGAGAACAATGAAGTTTATCACACTTGTTTCAATGCTGTTTGTTCTTGCCGGATGGGCTTTCGCCGGTGACTGTGAGCACGACGACTGTTACGGAACCTGCGACACCTGTACTTGTGAGCAGACTGTTGACGGGTGTTCCGGTGACTGCTGTGAATGTGAAGCCGAAGAATGTGACGAAGCATGCACCTGTGACTGTGAAGACTGCGAACATTCTGATAAAGCCGTTGAAGTTGTGAAAACCACTGTTGAGGAAGATTCTCACTGCGGTGGCTGCCATGGCGGAGTGCGGTAACCGGAAGCAGTGATCACTGTCTGGAAGGGGGAAATATGACTCATCCGATAATTGAAGACCTCCTCTGGAGGCATGCTGTAAAGAAATACGACGCATCAAAAAGGATTCCGGAAAAAGATCTGGATGTGTTGTTTGAAGCCATGAGATTGTCTCCCTCTTCCATCAACTCACAGCCCTGGAAGTTTGTGGTGATTGAAACCAAACAGGCAAGAGAGCGGATGAGCGGAACTTTTGCCCGCAGGTACCAGTTTAACCGGTCTCATGTTTTTGACAGTTCTCAGATAATTCTGTTCGCTTACAATCCGCACTACACACGGGAAGACTACGCCAGGGTGGTGGATAAGGGGATTGAAGACAGACGGACAAAACCGGAAAGCAGGGAAAAAGCCTTCGGTAGCTTTGTGTTCGCCGAACTGAATACCGACGAGCAGGGGAACACCGGGGGCTGGACAAAAGCACAGACCTACCTTGCCCTGGGAAACACTCTTCATACTCTGGCCAGGCTCAGAATAGATTCCACGCCCTTGGAAGGGATCGATACAGACCTTGTTAATATTGAATTCAAAAAAGAACTTGCCGGATACCGGTGCGATGTAGCCCTTGCCATCGGATACCGCCACCTGGAGGAAGACTACAATGCAAAACTCCCGAAGTCACGGCTCAGCCCCGGGAACATCCTGACGCGCATATAGTTCACAGTCCGGACTTTAATACTCCGCAAAATCTCTTTTTTCATTCTTATGAAATTGACATCTCAATCTCAAACAGCTATAATCTTACCAGTAAGACGATAGGATTATAATGATTGGAATAGAAATGAACACAGTGGCCACAACAAGAATGTCATCTAAGGGGCAGATAGTTATTCCCGAAGAGATAAGGAATGCTCTTCATCTAAAACCCGGTACGAAATTCGTTGTTGTTGGTGAAGGTGATGTTGTTGTTCTCAAAACAATAACTCCTCCCTCTTCAAACGAATTCAAAAACATGATTCTTAAGGCAAGAGAAGCTGCTTATGAAGCAGGTATGACCCCTGGAGATATTGAGGAGGCAATAAGTGAAGTGCGATCGGAAAAATGTGGGTCGTAATTGACACCAATGTTCTGATCTCGGCAATATTCTTCAAAGGTAAACCTGGTATTATTCTCGAGGCCTGGATAACTGGCAAATTAGAAATAATCCTTTCAACTGATATTCTCAATGAGTATTCAGAAGTGATTGATAGACTTTCCGCAAAGTTTCCCTCTGTTGAAACATCCGGATCCTTTCTATACTGACAGCGGGCTGCAGGATCGTAGAACCGGAAATAATTGAAAACCAGATATGTGATGATCCCGACGATGACAAATTTATCGCTGCAGCACTTGGCGGGAAAGCAAACACAATAGTATCCGGAGATAAGCATCTTCTTGATGTTAATGGATATTCAGGGATTGAGATTATCAAGCCAGCTGAATTTGTTAAGCAATATTTAAGTGAACAATTAAATGCAGTCGAACAATGAGCCATGTTCCCAAAAGCAGGGATACACTGTCTATTGATTCGAGGCAATCCACTGTGTCATTGCTACCATTGTCCGGGGAAGTATCAATCTGGACATTAGCATATGTTGTACTTATAATAAGAACAACAAGTACTAGGAGCTTGTCTGAGAATATGCGCTGCGTAGTTACGCCGCAGAATCGAGTCAGAATACATGCGGATTTGAAGATAATAGCAACGCTATTTGATGATAATACGCGGGTATTGTGGCCGATT
>QNDR01000098.1 GCA_003646025.1 Candidatus Fermentibacterota bacterium | reverse complement strand
CGAAAAGCTGTTTGAAGCAGTTAACTCAATTGGAGAGAGGCTTTCTTCCGGTGCTGAAAAATCAACTTCAGCTCTCGATTACTTCTGTCGTGATCTGACGCTTCTCGGGGTGGAAAATCAGCTCGATCCGGTTATAGGGAGAACATCGGAAATAGACAGGGTTGTTCAGGTTCTCTGCAGAAGGAAGAAGTCAAATCCGGTTCTTATAGGGGAGCCGGGAGTTGGGAAGACCGCCATCGTTGAAGGCCTTGCCCAGAGAATTCTGTCAGGCAGGGTTCCTCTTCCTCTTTACGGAAAGAGAATAATGGCTCTCGATATGGCTTCAATCCTGGCCGGTACAAAGTACAGAGGGCAGTTTGAAGAACGCCTGAAAGCTCTGCTTAAGGAGATAAAGAAAGACGGTAATGTAATACTGTTCATAGATGAGATTCATTCCATTGTAGGTGCCGGAGGGGCAGAGGGTGCCATCGATGCTGCAAACCTGCTTAAACCTGCCCTGGCAAGGGGAGAATTCCAGTGTATTGGTGCTACTACTCTCGATGAGTACAGAAGAAGAATTGAAAAGGACGGTGCTCTGGAAAGAAGATTCCAGCCGGTTCCGGTGGATCCTCCATCGGTGGAACTTACCCTTGAAATACTGGAAGGGCTTAAAGACAGGTATCAGCACCACCACAATGCTGTATTTTCCAGCAGAAGTCTGAAATGCTGCGCAATACTGGCCAATAGATACATCAGCGGAAGACATCTTCCGGACAAGGCAATTGATGTAATGGATGAATCCGGAGCACGGGCTCACGCCAGAGCATCCAGTCCGCCTGAATCGCTTATAGAGCTTCACGAAAAACTTTCAGCCATGCGTCGAGAGCTTGATAAGGCAGGGGATCAGCGTAAACTCGGTCAGGTATCGAGACTTAACAGTGATATTTTCCGTCTTGAGAAAACACTTGAGGATTCCAGAAACGACTGGATTAAAAGCCTGCCGCCTGTGGAAATATCACAGGATGATGTGGCCGCGGTTGTTGCAGAGATGACAGGTATTCCGATCACCAGAGTTGGTGAGAGTGAAACGGCCAGACTTGCTGACCTGGAAGACAGGATGGCTGAAAGTATTATCGGTCAGGCACCTGCAGTGAAGCTCATTGCAAATGCTATCAGAAGGGGCAGAGTCGGTCTTCACAGTAACACAAGACCCACAGGCTGTTTCCTGTTCCTGGGTCCATCAGGTGTTGGAAAAACTGAAACGGCCAGGGTTCTTGCAGAGCAGGTATTTGGTGATAAGAATGCTCTTATCCGTATCGACATGTCCGAATACAGGGAAGGATTTTCCGGTTCGAGGCTGGTAGGTGCTCCTCCAGGGTATGTGGGTTACGATGACGGAGGACAGCTTACGGAGAAAGTACGCAGAAGGCCGTACTCGGTTGTTCTGCTGGATGAGATAGAGAAAGCTCACTCTGATGTGTACAACATGCTGCTTCAGGTCATGGATTACGGCATCATGACTGACAGTTACGGAAGAAAAATTGATTTCAGCAACACCATTATTATCATGACGGGAAATCTTTCACATCACGGTTCCGGCAGCGGAGGATCTGTGGGATTCCTGCGGGAGAATTCTGATTCTGAGGCCAGCGGAATACTGAGTGCCGCGAAATCTCTTTTCCCTCCGGAGTTCATGAACCGTCTTGACAGTGTGATAGTCTTCAACTCTCTAAGTATTGATGATATCAGAGCTATCGTTGAAATGCAGCTGAAAGAGATTATAGACAGGCTGCTCGAACTTGATATTGAGCTCGTGATGGAAAATGAAGCTCTCGACCTTCTTACTGAAAGCGGATACAGCCGGGAGGCCGGCGCAAGACACCTGAGGAGAACCATTCAGAGACTCCTTGAAGACCCCCTTACAGATTTACTTGTTTCCGGAGAACTGTCCGGAGGCAGAAAAGTCAGCGCCAGGCGAAGCGGAGACAGTCTTACATTCACATTTGTGAAAAAGAGAAGTGTCAAAAGACCCGCCGTGGAGGTGAGTGTATGAAAACAATAATAGTACTTGCACTGGCAGGACTGGCCTCAGCCATTCCGGTTTCCAGTGTGTCAGTACAGGGTAATACCTATGTTTCCGATTCTTTGATAATCAGAACTCTTGGTTTATCTGAGGGGCTATCCTTCCAGCCGTCTGTTCTTCCTCAGGGTGTAAGGGAGCTTTTCAGTCTGGGTTATTTCACAGATATTGAGGTACTTGTAGATTCTGCCGGTGGAACTGCCGACTTCACTGTGATGGTAAGTGAAAATCCTATCCTTTCAGCTCTGGAAATACAGAACCCGGGTTGTCTTGATGAAAGTGATCTGGTCGATACGCTTGCCCTTTTCCCAGGACAGACAGTTTCTCTCAACGATATAGACAGATCTCTGGATCTGATTAAAAGTTTGTATGCCAACGACAACAGGCACCTTGCAGAGGTTGACTACAGCTGGGGAGAGCCGGATTCAGACGGTCGCCGAATGCTTGTTTTCAGCTGTTCGGAAGGCCCGGATGTGCGCGTGGGAGAAATTGCTTTCTCGGGGAATACCGCATTTTCGGACCGTGATCTTCGCGGAGAGATGAAAACAAAACAGGACAGTTTCTGGCGAAGCGGTAAACTGAAACCTGCGGAGTTTCAGGAAGATCTGGATCGAGTGGCAGAGTTCTACCACAATCACGGATATCCCGATGCCACTGTAACAGGAACAGACAGATACCTTCTTGCAGATAACGAGAATCACTTTCACATAGACATATCTCTTTACGAGGGACCTTACAAGGTATTCGGTAACGTTTCTGTAAGCGGAAATATCGAACTCTCAGACTCTGTCCTTCTGTCATTCAGTGAGCTTGAATACGGGCATCCGTACTCCACGGAAGACCTGGATAAGACCCTTGAAACAATCTACTCCGCATACCAGGATCGCGGGTATTTTTACGCTGGTGTTTCTCCTATGATGGAGCAGTCTGTCGATGCTGATTCGGTCGTGAACATCCATTTTTCCATTCAGGAAGGCGAAAGAGCTCACGTACGCCAAGTGGAAATTATCGGGAATACACGTACTTTCGACAATGTTATCCGCAGACAGCTTACAGTGGTTCCAGGCGATCTTTTCAGAAGGTCTGACCTTATGAGATCACTGAGAAATGTGTACTATCTCAACTATTTTAACGACGTTGTTCCAGATTTCAGGGCAATTGACGGATCATCTGATGTGGATATGATCCTGTCTGTTGACGAGAAAACCACCGGTAAATTCGGTATTGGAGCAAACTACAGTGCGAACGACGGCTTCAGCGGATACCTGGAAGTGGCTGAAACAAACCTTCTGGGTCGCGGACAGAACCTTGGTGCAACATATGAGTTCTCGAAAACTGTTCAGAATATCAAACTGAGTTTTACGGAACCATGGTTCCACGACACACCTCTTACTCTTGGCGGTGAGTTGTATCACACCACCAGTAATTACTCAGAGTATGACAGAAGGCGCACAGGTGGTTCGGTTATAGTTGGCCGGCCCCTTCCATGGGTGGACTTCACTTCGGCATCAATCAGGTACACGCTTGAAAAGGTCGATGTTTTTGACATAACCAGCGACCCGGAAAATTACTACTACAGCCTTAATGACACAGACTGGCCCAGATGGGACAGCTCTGTGAGACTGTCCTTTTCAAGGGACAGCCAGGACAGAAAAGTATTTCCCGGAGAGGGATCAAAAAATACAGTTTCACTTGATCTGACAGGTGGATTTCTTGGGGGAGACATTGGCTTTCAGAAATACCTCTTCGATTCAACATGGCATGTTCCCCTGTGGTGGAAATTCTTCTTTACTCTCAGAGGCAGAATGGGAACAATTGCGGGTTTCGGTGGGGAAACGCCTCCGGCTTACGAACTGTTCCAGCTGGGTGGAACAGGGTTTTACGGTGTAAGAGGCTATGGAAGCAGAGAGATCAATGCGGTTGACGGATTTGAAACTGTCGGCGGCAAAACCATGCTTATTCTCAGTGCTGAATACCGATTCAGAATTATTGATCAGCTTCAGCTTGCAGTGTTTACTGACGCAGGTAATACATGGGAAAGCTGGTCAGATATGGATCTGTCATCGTTGAACCGCGGAGCAGGCGTTGGTATCAGGGTGGAGATTCCCATGCTGGGCGTGATGGGGCTCGACTATGCATACGGTTTTGACGGACCTGATCCAGGCTGGGAACCGCATTTCCAGATGGGTACAACTTTCTGATTGGAGTTTTTATGAGATTGCTGGTTGTTTTAGCTTTTCCGGCTCTGCTTGCAGCACAGACCATTGCCGTGTTTGACTCTGATCAGGTATTTGAGTCGCTGGGTGAGGTCGCAGATGCCCGTGAGCTTCTTGAAACTGAAATGGATCGATGGGAACTTCACGTTGATTCCCTTCAGGAGGAAATTGACCTGCTTGAGGAGGATCTCTCAAGAACCCTTATGATGAGTCCCGAGAGAAGACAGGAGAAGGAAGCCCTTCTTGAGGAAAAGAAAACTCAGATTGAATCATATCTGTCCAGCGTTTTCGGACCTGGTGGTCTCATGGAAAGACGAAATGAAGAACTGGTAAACCCTATTATCTCGGCGATAAACGAGGCGGTGATCGACATTGCCAGTGAAGAGGGGATACAGCTGGTTCTGGATGCTTCAGCGGGACAGGTGGTGTACGCAGAGGCTTCTGTGGACATTACCGACCAGGTGATAGATCGGGTCATGAGCGGTAATGACTGAGCCGCTGTCTCTTAAAGAAATTTCTGATCGTCTTGAAGGAAAAATCCTTCAGGGCAGTCCTGATTCTATTGTTAGCGGTGTTTCTACCATCCAGAACGCCGGACCTTCAGATATCTGCTACTACGGCAGTACGAAGTATTCTGTTTACCTCGGAACTACACAAGCCATGGCTGTTATTGTGGAAAAACCGGTTGAGACATCTGCCCGGTGTGTTCTTCTGGTAGACAACGCTTACGATGGGTTTAGAAAAGTACTTCATCTTTTCAAGCCGGATATTTCATCCGGATTTGATTCAATACATCCATCGGCGGTGATCCATCCTTCGTCAAAAACAGGTGAAGATGTTCATATAGGTCCCTCGGTAGTTGTAGACAGAGACTGTGTAGTGGGAGATGGGTGCAGGATCGGTTCTGGTTCTCTGCTTGGCCCGGAAGTAATCATTGGCGACAACTGCATTCTTCATCCTGGGGTTACTCTGCTTGCCGGAACGGTGGTTGGAAGTGATGTGATAATCCACTCAGGAACAGTAGCTGGCAGTGATGGATTCGGTTTTGTTCCAGATCCCGGCGGAAGACACAGGAAGATACCCCAGAACGGGAATGTCGTTATCGGGAACCATGTTGAAATTGGTGCAAACTGCACAATAGACAGAGCGGTTACGGGAAGTACCAGTATCGGAGATTACACAAAGCTGGACAATCTCATACAGGTGGCTCATAATGTACATATAGGCAGAGGGTGTTTTATTGCTGCTCAGACTGGAATCGCCGGAAGTACAGTGGTTGGAGATGGTGTTGTTTTTGGCGGCCAGGCGGGTGTCGGTGGGCATATCGTGATTAACGACGGTGCAGTTATTGCAGCAAAATCAGGTGTTACCAAGGATGTGGCTTCGGGTGTTACGGTTTCCGGTAATCCCGCAAGGCCACACATGGAAACTCTGAGGCTTGCTGCTGCTGTATCAAGGCTTCCGAAGGTCATCGAGCTGGTAAAGAAATTGAGTGCCGGCGGAAAAGTAGAAACTGGGGACTGATGAATCGTTTTCAAACAACAATCAAAGAGCAGGTCTCCTACACCGGACGCGGTTTGCATCTGGGGAAGGAATCAACCATTACTTTTAAGCCTGCGCAAGCAGACACCGGTTATGTTTTTATAAGAACGGATGTGCCGCAGCACCCATCTATCAAGGTGCAGCCGGAAAATGTAAGGATGGTTGAAGAGCAGGCCAGGAGAACTACACTTGGGGAGAACTACTATGAAGTGCACACGGTTGAGCACGTTTTAAGTGCTCTTTACGGCCTGGAAATTGATAATGCCATCATAGAGATCAGTTCTGACGAGCCGCCAGAGCCTGCAGACGGCTCAGTCCGTTCTTACGTTGAAGTTCTGATGGATGCAGGTGTGGAAACACTGCAAGGCCACCCGGGAAGAGTGTTCGTTATTACAGAACCTGTCAGTCTGGAGTATCATGGTGCAAGCCTTACAGTTGTACCTTATGATGGGCTCAAGATAAGTTTTACCCTTGACTACGATCACCCGCATATAGGAACTCAGTACATAAGTCTCGACATTACCAGAGACAGTTTTACAAGCGAAATTGCTCCTGCCAGAACATTTTGTCTGTACGAGGATGTGAAGCTTCTTCAGGAAAAGGGTCTTATCAAAGGCGGTACCCTTGAGAATGCCGTTGTAATAGGTGACGATGGTGTTATGAACGACAGTCCTCTGCGTTTTCCCGACGAGCTGGTCAGGCACAAGGTTCTCGATCTGATCGGAGACATGGCTCTTCTTGGGATAAGGCTCCAGGGACATGTGATAGCTGCTAAAAGCGGCCACGCTTCGAATGTGCAGTTCGTGAAGAAAATAATGAAAGTCTATGCCGGTAAGATAAAAACTTCCAGGGCGGATCTGTCTGAAAGACAGTGGGGCATATCTGATGTAATGGATCTTCTGCCTCACCGTTACCCTTTCCTGCTTGTGGACAAGGTGCTGGAGATAGAACCGGAGAAAAGCATTGTTGCCATAAAGAATGTGACTATAAACGAACCCTTCTTCCAGGGTCATTTTCCAGGCAGTCCCATTATGCCAGGTGTGCTTGTGATAGAGGCCATGGCCCAGGCTGGCGGGCTTATGCTGTTTGATTCAGTAAAGGACCCCGGAAGGTGGCTGGTTCTTTTTGGTGGAATAGACAGAGTAAGATTCAGAAAACCTGTTCTGCCCGGTGATCAGATCCGTTTTGAACTTGAGCTGATCAGCAAGCGGGGGAGAATGTGGAAAATGAAAGGCGTTGCAAAGGTTGACGACAGAGTGGCTGTTGAGGCCGAGCTCACTGCAATGCTGGTGGAGAAAAAATGATACATTCTACTGCGGTTGTTCAGTGCAGAGTACCTGAATCAGCTTCTATCGGACCTTTTGCAGTTGTGGGCCCCGAAGTGGTTCTGGGAGAGCGGGTTGTAATTGATTCCCACGCTGTAGTCACAGGAGTTACCACTCTGGGTGACGATGTAAAAGTAGGTCCAGGTGCGGTGATTGGTACTTCTCCACAGGATTTAAAATTTGCAGGGGAGAGAACAACACTTGAAGTCGGAGCAAGAACTGTAATACGCGAGATGGCGAACATAAACTGCGGAACCATTGCCACGGGAAGGACTGTTATCGGTGAGGACTGTTTTCTTATGGCTTTCAGCCACGTGGCGCACGACTGTATCATTGGTGATGGTGTTATTCTTGCTAATTCAGTAAATCTGGCGGGTCATGTGGAGATCGGTAAGAGAGCAATTATCGGTGGTGTTGTGCCTGTACATCAGTTTACAAGAATCGGTGAGTATTCCATGATAGGCGGCGGATTCAGGGTGTCCAGGGATGTCGCTCCTTTCACACTTGCAGGCGGTGAGCCACTGCGGATGATTGGAATAAACAAGCTTGGGTTGAGACGAAACGGTTTTTCCAACGAAGAAATTGCCCTTGCTGTAGACTCTTTCCGCTACTTCTTCAAAAGCTCGGAAACCATGGCAAGCAAGGTGGCGGCAGTTCTCTCCGGTAAAAAGGAAAATAAACTGAAAAGAAGAATGGCTGAGTTTATTTCCACCTCTTCGAGAGGGGTTACCATCTGAGCCAGATTACCCTGATTCTGCTTTTTATTTTCGGGCAGCCGGCTGCTGCGGACTCGTCTGAAATAGAATACAGAAATCCCACCGGTGCGCTTCTCAGAAGCCTTGTTCTGCCTGGATGGGGACAGTTCTACAACGAAAAACCTGTGAAGGGTATTCTGTACGGGGCGTTTGAACTTGGTCTGCTGGGGCTTGTTGTCTACGAGAACGACAAAGCTGAATACGCCAGAGACCGGTACATGGAGACAGGGCTTGCTTCCTGGCAGAACAGTTACGATACCCACAGCGGTCTCAGGAGGGATTTTATATGGTACACTGCCGGTGCCTGGGTTGTGGGCTTACTGGACGCGTATGTCGATGCGTATCTGTTCAGCTTCGAAGCGGAGAACAGGCGATTTGAGGGCAATGTCGGGTTAAGCGTGGGAGCTGTAATAAACTTCTGACCAAGGGAATGAAATGATCTTTCATCTTGTATACTTTCTGACGGCGGGATTGGCCGCTTCAGAACCGGAGCTTCTTGAAAAAGCTGTAAACGGCGACAGGGAAGCTTTTGGAGAGATCGTCAAAATGTACGAGAAAAGGGTATTCCGGGTTGCAAGAAGGATGAGCAATTGTGATGATGACGCATGGGACATTACACAGGAAGCGTTTATCAAGGCAATGAAGGCAATGCACAATTTTAATACAGAGTACCGGTTTTTTACTTGGATGTACAGAATTGTAACCAACACCGCCATCAACATGACCCGTTCAAGAAGCAGACGCGGGGAGGTTGAATTTGATGAAGGCTACGGAGGAGGAGGGCGAACAGCCACTGCTGACAACGCTATTCAGGAGACCAACAGAGATCTCCTTGTACAGGCGGTGAAGAAAGCTGTTCAGCGACTCACGCCAGCACTTCGAGCCGTGTTTGTTCTTCGCGTTGATCAGGAACTGAGTTACGAAGAAATCGCGGAGACACTTGGTATTGCAACAGGCACAGTAATGTCGCGGTTGAACAGAGCACGGAGTTCTGTGAAGACATTTGTGGTAACTGAGCTTGGAGGTGAACCATGATCTGCCCGGAAAGAAGTACACTGCTTCAGTGGCTGGATGATGAACTGGTACCCTCTGAGGCGGAAGCTGTTGCTGAACATGTTGAAAACTGTGACAAATGCAGAGGTTTTGTGTCTGCGCAGAAACACATGGAGTCTGTATGGAGGGAGTCGTGGATTGATCCTCCGGATTCCGATTTTACCGCAATGCGCCAGGTTCTATTGCCTGCAGTACCATGGTGGAGAGCTCCCAGAACATGGTACATCGCTGCTGCCGTCTGCGCTGCTTACATCGGTGTTAAAATATTCTATATAGACGGGGCAGGAACGCCTCTGGCAGGCATTGTTCAGCAGGAAAACTCTTTGGAACCCATTCCGGCGAATGAAGAACAGGCAGATGAAGAGTACCCCGAGGAAATGATGGCTTCTCCTGTTGAGGAAATTGAAGAATCTATGGAGGAGGAAGAACAGATTGACGCTGTGCCAGTCGGGCAGCAGCTACCACCTGCTTTTAATGTTATCAATACAGAGGTACAGGCGGAAATGGAGGAATCAGAGTCCCCAGACGGCTCTATGGGCACAGCGCAAAGCTCGACTGTATCTGATCGGGAACAGTTGCATAACGAATCAGACAGTTTCTTTGTTGCAGGAATCCCGGAGGAATTTGACAGACTGTACAGGAGCAGTGCTTCCGGTGAGACGGTTGCAGCTGGTGTTGAGGGTTCTGTAACAGCCGGGAGCGGTGGCGGAGGTGGAGGGATCGCAGGTGGAACAGCCGGGTTCGCGCAGGCAACTGTTTCTGACAATTCGGATGAAGCATTTGCAGATGATGTT
>QNDR01000097.1 GCA_003646025.1 Candidatus Fermentibacterota bacterium | reverse complement strand
ATTTTCATTTTCCCATGCAAAGTCCACAGGCTGTTCATCAACAATATGCGTATGTGATTAGCACTTCAGATGTTCGGACACTTCAGTGACTGGCGTTGAAGCCGACGAGATCAGGAGGTCTGATGTTAGACCATCGATAGAACAAGTGCGTTGTATATCCGACCTTTTGCAGTTGCATAGTCCGTTAATGCTTCAGCTGTGTCTATAAACTTGGAAATGCCCTCTTCCTCCCTGAGTTTAACTTGCTGGTCGTAACTGAGATATTGCATGACATGCTCCTCTTTTTCCGGAGCAGAATTCACTCAATCAACGATCGCTTGCTGGACAACTCCTTTTGCACAATCTTCTCGATTGCCTCCAGCTCATCGTCCTTGAGGAAAGCAAAGTGTGTCTTCCGCTTACCGGCAGATAATCTTCCATTGTTCTGCAGGCACAGCCTTATGAAAAGATCAAGCCTCTGATCCGGCATATCAATCACTTCCTGTATTGCTTTTCTGGCTCTATCGTAATCCATAAGAAAATCCAGTTCAACAACCAGCTCGTGATCAACAATCATCTTGACAAACTCAAAAAGAGTTTCTGCCTGTACCGTCATATCTATGTACCTGTAGAAGTTTCCAGTCTCTCCCTTGACAGTCATTTTTCCCAAGTCGTCAAGATCGAATTTCAACAAAGACAGTAGAGGTCGGGAAAAAGCTTCAAGAGCGTAATTATACAAATCAGGGTTCTTCAACATTGCTGCTGAAACAGGGAACATCAACCCCTCTGGAACTGCATTCTTTAGAAACAGGATGTTGTGAATCAAAAAACGGTGGATTCTGCCATTTCCATCCTCGAACGGGTGTACAAAAACAAATCCAAATGCCACAATTGCAGCCTGTATAACTGCTGGTAACTCTGCAGCATTTTCCATCATGCTTAAATGAGAAGCCAGCAAGCCTTTCATAAGCGATTCAACATCTTCTGGTTTAGGGCATACGAAGTGGATTCTCTGATCCCTGAAGGAAATCATCTCCCCTACGTAGTTCTGATTGTTCCTGTAATCCGAATCCATAAATCGCTCATCTACTATTCTGTTCTGGAGCCCGATCAAATCCTCTTTGTTGCAAAAGTCCCTCCTGGTGGCCATCTCAAGAGACACAATAAACCTCTCAGTTCTGGACGCGCTCGGCTTAAGATGTTCTAACTCAAAAGAGGATTTTGTTTCCTTGCTGTACAGGTAACTAAGTGCACGCCGGATAAGTTCAGGAGGGTAGGATCTTAAAAGCTCATCACATTGCTGATGAATATTAATCCCCTCCATGGATATAAGTTTCTCTGTTCTTCTGATAACTGGGCAGAATTCCTTGTTGCCCAATAGATTGTTCACCACACGCTGTCGCTTGACTCTTTTGCCCAGGTCAGCTGTATAGTATTCATCCGGCTCAAGAAGCACGATGTAGTTCCCCTGAGAAACATCTTTAACCGGCACAGTCTGACCGGTAAGAAACTCGTATAGAAACCAGATTCTGCGAGCATATTTTCCAGTTGGTTTTGACTCAACCCACAAAGCAATCTCGGTTGCACTCACTACAGAAAACAAAGCAGACAGTATTCCCAGATTAGTACCGTCATACTTTAGTGCGAACTCAAGATGATCCCCGACAGTATCCCCTGGCCACCGTACAGGAGGAAAGGTTGTTGTCTCCACTCCACCTTCCACAACAACAGTTTTTGATGTTCCAGCGGTACTGACAAAAGACCTGTGCCTGTTTGGAAACACTTTCAGCTCATACTTCTCTATAAAAAACTGGTATCCTGCAGCTCTTACTTTTTTCATTTCGAATACCTCACATAGTCACAATACTGTTAGAAATTCTATTTTTCTATTATTTTTCCAGCCTTCTCGTATAATATAGTTATAAATACACATTCTGTAAAGATATCGATTACATCATCCTTAAAGTTAGAATCAGAGAGTGAAACGGTAAAATCATTACAGAATCTAGAATATCATTAGAAATATTACCTTATCGCATTTTTCTATTACAAATCTATCACACACCGCAGCAATACCGGGTAAATAGTCAAGAAACAAAAATGATCTCACTCCTGAGAAGCAAGCACCTCCCGGAACACTCCCCAGAACTCCAGAAACCCGGCGGGAAAAATATCCAAAGAAGAAGCCCCTCCTCCAGATCCAGCACCAGCTTATCCACAGCAACCAGCTGCGCGGGATCAGCAGCCAGAGCCGCTACAGTATTCTCAAGCAGTCGTAAATCCCCGGAGGATCGTCGAATGAACGCAGCAAAGGAATCAGAGTTACCAGAAGCAAAATGATTCGATTCATAACCCGACAAAAGCATCATCAGGTATCTCAGGAAATCTTCACTACGCCGTATCACAGATCGCAGAATAAAAGCAGTGCGCTCTTGGGGCATTTCTGAAACTGGAATATTCAATGCAAACCGAACACTTGTGCAAACTCTGCGGAAGTTCTCAACACTGACCCCAGCCCACGCATTTGAAGGCCACTTAAATGAGGTACCAGCCATTCTCCCGGATCGTTTTGTCAGCACCTGGTATACGTGCCTGTTAACAGATCGCATAATATCGAAAACATCATGAATGAATGGCAGTGGCACTTCAGGGTGAAACAGATCCCCATGGAATTAACAAAGATCATTCCGGGTTTTTTCCAGGTTCCGGGAATTGCAAGGGAATCCGGATGAACACGCACGGAAAACCCGTCTACATAGTTCTTCTGCCCCATCGCCTGCAATCGCAGGGCCATTAACAGTTATCACACCCTGGGCTTGTTCTGCTGCACCCTGTAACCGGATTCCAGCTTGCCTCAGTCCATTCATGTGTGAATTCAGTGCCATTATGCCCTTCCGATAATATCTTTTGCTATTCTCCACAGCAAAACAATACAAATTCCTTGATACAGCAATCCCTGGAAATACGCTCTTCAATTTTTATACGAAACAGCCACTACATCTCAGTCAAATTTCTGTTCTGCCTATTTATGATATCTTCGATTTCCTGAACATCCTGTTTGTCAGCCAGATCCGCCTCATACGCTTTTCTCCAGTCATTAAATTCAGAATAAATATCTCTGGCTTTCTGTTCCATTTCAGCATTAGAGACAGAACCTTTGCCGGTGAGCACCTTTCTATCGCTGAATTGCAAAATGCCATCTACATTTTCTTTCCAGAATGACATGGTTAAATCCCGGCGTTCCCTGGCGCGTAATTCAGCTGTTTCCAGAAAGATGACTACCAGGCGGTTTAGTGTATCTATCTCATCTTCATTCAAATAATTCTTAGCGATGAAAATATCCTGCTTGCGAACAATCGAGCCCTTCCAGGAAGTAAGTGCCATGTTTTCCTTTGACGCATCTGCCCGTGCCACAACAATTTCAGCAGCCGTTTTCCCGGTTACGGCATAAAGCAGTTTGTTTTGTGCCTCTGCAATAAACATCTGCGTCGCTTTGTCTGTTGGGTCATAATCGCTGCTGAGAGCAAAGATCTCTCGCACTTTCTGGTAAAAGCGCTTCAGCAGTTCGTCAAAATAGTCAGGGCGGCCGTCGGGGTTTTTCAAGCGGTCATCATCCATGACAAAACCCTTGACCATGTATTCCTTCAGATTACGGTTAGCCCAGATACGGAACTGGGTGCCACGCCTGCTTCGCACCCTGAAGCCCACAGCAATAACCATGTCCAGAGCGTAGAATGTAACATTGTATTGCTTGCCGTCAGCGGCAGTTGTTAAGTAATGTCAAGCGATAGTTTCTTTTTCTCCCAGATTACGGGAATTCTAGTTGTCGTCAGTCGATCGTAGATATAAATTTCTACTCTTCAATTACCCAATGCTTCTTACAAAACAAGTATATCCTAAATAATTACTCAGACACTCAAGGCCAAACCACATAACACACCAACGCACTGTCCTGCACCAGGACTTGACGCAGCATTAGGAATGCCTCATTATAAAACCAGAAAATAAATGCAAAGGTTCCTCCCCGGTGATAAGAGTCCAGCGGACTCTCTTGAGAAAGTAGCCGGGGAGGTCACTTTTTAGTAATACAACCTTTTCCCTACTCCAAATATGTCAAACTCACTGCGAATTGCTTTTCGAATCAGGTTATAGGATCTGTAATCGTCTGAACTCCACTTTCTAAAAATAGCCCAGTTACAATAGTCTGCAATTTGAAGCCCAATATTTGATCTAGAACTATGATGAAGTATGCGATAACTCATATCTTTTGTCAGCATTTCACTCAGTGTCACTTTTACTGCCTTTACTACTGTTTTGCGTTTCTTCTTTATCGGGATTTGATCGGTAATCACAATAACTTCTGCAGCGCCATCTTTTTTCACAACACCAATAACATATCTCAGGAGATAACCAAGCATTCTCGGGTAGAACTTCTCAATCGGGTACAATGCCGGCCCAACTTTTCTCTTGTTAACAAGAACAGTGTCAATACGAAGATTTGAGAGGTTCTTTCCGATAACATCAAATACTTCATTCCTAATCATCTGCAAGTCGTGTGATGCATGAAAATATTCAATATCATTACCATTTTCCAACAAATCATATCTTCTGCCAATCAATCCTGGATAGCATTTGAATGGTCTGTACTTTGTAACGGTGGTAAGGGAGAACCAGGGCGTTCCGCCATCTGAGAAATCAAAATTTCCGCCTTCATCAAGGAAAACATAGGCAACTTTTTTCAAGTCTATTCCTTTCTGGCAATACTCATGCAGTATTCAGCTTGTTCACCATGTGGTTTTCCCTGCACAGCTTCTTAACATGTGTAAGGAATACTCTCTCCCCATCATGAAGATATTCACAATACTGTTACCTCTAAAACTGCGGGGCCATCCTTAACAACCCGCCTTAATGCCGCATCAATACCGGCGCTAACAAGGTATCATGGTAGCCGTATTCCTGCTTATTATAAATACCGGTCAGCGAATTCCCAGCTCCGATGCTGTAATATCGTTACGAGCCTGCTCGCACAGATCCAAAAGACTGGAAAGAAGAATCTCACCACCCTCTTCGATACTTCGGCTAAGATCAAATGACAAGCAGTGAACGGTTGTTCCGCTCCAGTCGTGGTTGTATGGATTCTCTGTTTCGTAGGGATAGAGCAGTACAGTTTCCCTGCACCCTAGTTTTCTGGCGTATGCAAGGATCTGATATACATCTGGTTTATCAACTGTCTCCCCCAGCTTGTACTTGGTGTCGGCAACCAGTAATGGTTGATGGGTTTCGCTGTCTTCAATTACCAGATCCGGAACGATTTTGAATGAACCAGCATCAAGAGATTGCTGGCTTCGAAGCACATACCTGCCATCACTCTTTATTCGAACAGCAAGCCAAGCCGCAACAAACTCTTCAAACAACTGATGCATGCTTATTACGAAGGGAAGCATTTTCTTACTGCCTGTCCCCTGACGGGGACCTGATTTCTCCAGGAAGAACCTGCACAGCCCGTGCATTGGCTTGTAGTCATCATTCAACCTGTTATACAGTCTGTCTACACAATCAGTGTATGAAAAATGCTGCAGGGAAGTAAACCTGCTGAGAATTCTGTAAGCATGACGCACTGGAGACAGGAACTCACCCATGCAAAGCCCGGACCTTAGAATTGTTGAAAGGGTCCACAGAATTATCTGATTCTCCTCAACATCTGTGGTGTGGTCTTCATACCTGCAGACAAGTGCAGGATCAAGCGGTGAGCGCAGGGATTCCCGTACATCAATTCTTCCGCGCACAAAAGCTAGTGTACTTCTTTCGGATTTATAAGTACGGTAAAGACCCTTTCTGCTTCTTGTCAGCACCCTTTTTGCAAGAATTGAAGCAAGCCTTGAATAAAAATCTGCAAGTGATGAAGTATCAGTCAACCCTTTCAGAACCTCAAAACTCTTTAGCCCATAGGCCACATCAAGCATTCCGAACAGATTGGTAACAGAGACTTTTGGCTTAATCTCAATCACCCCGCCAGAAAAGGGCAGATACCCCACATACCCTTTTGCCTGCAGCACCCACTCTGTACCGAATGAAGGTGATATTACATCAACATAAAGGGAATACTCTCTGTGTATCTCTTCAGCATAGTGGTCAAAGTCAGCTCTGGAAAACTCCTGTTTCTTCCATTCCTGCAGAACAATATGCATCAGTGCTATTCTCTGCCTGTTATTTCTTTACCAACCGCTTCCCAGGAAAACGATTCCGCAATATCCGGTTTGTCGAAGAAATACTCTTCAAGGTACGGCTCTATCTCAAGCTGCCACACATTCTCAATGCGTTCTCTGATATCTTCATGCAGGAAAAAGCTTACTCCGACAAAGTAGTTTCTGTCCTCAATTGCTTTGTTCACCTTCTCAAGCACAGACACAAGCCCAGACGTATCAAAACCTGTCTTCTTCAGCAAATGATAGTGACCAAGCACGGAATAATCCGGTTTCATGTGAATGAATGCAAAGCGACGACGCAGAGCATGATCCACCAGCGCAATTGACCTGTCGGCTGTATTCATTGTACCAATGATGTACACATTGGAGGGGATTGAGAATAAAGAACCACCTGCAAGAGGGATCTTTTCATTCCGGTACTCCAGCAGATACATCAACTCGCCAAACACCCTGGAAAGATTGGCTCTGTTGATTTCATCCACAATCAGCACACACCTGCCATCAACATTCCGTGCCCTGTCACAGAATTCTTTGAACCTGCCGTCTATCATCCTGTATTCCAGCACCCCATCCGATGAAGCAACAGGACGAAGACCTTCAATAAAGTCTTCATAGGAGTAGCTGGGGTGGAACTGGACGATCTCTCTGAAGCCGAACTCGCCACCAATCAAATGAGATGCAATCATCTTTGCAAGGTAAGTCTTCCCGGTTCCGGGAGGACCGTAAAGAACAGCTTGCTTCTTCAGAGTAACGGCAGCAACAGCTTTTCCAATCCATTTCCTGTTGTAACCGGTTAATGAATGAATTTCATCCAGAGAAAGAACAGGATTCGCCTGAAGTTCCTCTTCATCATCAACCGAAACAAACAGAGCACTGATTGCCACAGTGTCCCGCAACATCAGAGGGAACAGAGCAGCAAACACAGAAGCAACCCTTTCCTTCAATTCCGTGGATGAAAGTGAAAGCACTTCTTCTGCACTCATAGAAACGCTGGCAGTTAACAGTGCGGTATCAATATTCTCTACCCAGTCGGAGAAACTTGCATACCCCGATGATTCAGTTAGAAGAGTACCAGTTTCTGAAGATTCGGGAGCTGAATATCTCAACCCGGGAACAGACGAAAGAGACTCTTCTATCTGTTTTACCACAGGAGAACCTGATGCAAGTAATTCCCGCAGCCAGACTCCTTTGTTGTTTGTGTATTCACCCTGACTGTAACCGAATCGAATACCAAGCCTGTCAACAGTCAAATACAACTGTTCAGATGATACCCTTTTCTCATTCTTTGCATAGAATGCACCCCAGTAGTAATCCCATGCTCCGCCTTTACCCCAGTCATTTTTAGGAATACGGGAAAACAGCTTCTTCTCCGTCTCCAGATATTCACAAAACTCGGCAGGCAGAGATGAAGCAATTTCCGCAAACAATCTTTTCATCGGATCCCGAAGAAACTCCCTGAATTCATCCTTGTACCTGCCATAGAATTCCTTGGTGGGGTCATCATGCAGCATTGAAAGCAACTCAAAAGTTCTTTCTGCAAAAAGAGATTCAGAATTCAACTCATACACCTCTTCCGGTTCAGAAACTTCAATATCTTTGTCAGGCGCTTTGTAAGCAGCCCAGATAAGGCTGTGTACATCAATCATGTCAGCAACACCCCATGATGAAAGCTGCGTGGCCAGTTCCCGGCACAGGGCAAGTATTTCTCTGTAAAGTATCCCGGATGGCCTGCTCTCGTACTCCATAGGCATCCGGAAATAGCCCAAAAGCCACTTCATCATATCAGGTTTTACAAACATTTCCGTTGATGGATGTAAAAAGAAAAGGAAGTAGGTAGCAGTGGCCCACTTTACGGGCAGATCAGCCCCAGCAACAAATTCATAGAATGAAGACAAACGCACAAAACTCTCATCAGTACCCCAGATCAGGTCGTAGAAAGCAGAGCAGAGCCCGGCTTCATCAGGATAATCACTAAAGAGTGGAGCAAGGTCTCCTTTTGATGGTGTTCCAAGATACAGAAAGTTTGCTTTGCTTCCGGCAGATCGCAGAATCTTTATTAACTCGGAATATTCACCGGCAGCAATCATTTTGGAAAACACAGGCTCAGACAGCATCTCAGCTATCTCACTGGCTGCTTTTCTCTTGTACTCAATCTCCCCAGCGTGAAAAGATGAATCTGCAACTCCTGAAAACCCCGGGAAAGACCTACGAACAAGAGCTTTAAAAGAATCAATGCGGGAGGCAACAAGAACAGAAACATCCGATTCTGCTTCCCAGCCACCAGCAACAGTGGACAACACCGGAATAGAATGCACCGGAGAATTTTCATCCAGCAGTTTCTCTGCAACAGCATCATTGATCTTAAGGTATTCCCGGGCAGTACATCTGCCCTTGCTGCCTGTGGTTCCAACTGGTATTCCTAAAACATCTGAAATGTACTCTCTGGAGTTTGTGTCCAGCGGAGTGAACTTCCACGGTCTTATCCAGAAAAGCCCCATGGTCAGGTTCCATCCCACACCCGGTAATGCGACAGCTTTGTCATATGCTTTAATAAAGGCGGCTGGATCGTAACCTTCTCCACCATCTGCCAGCAGTATGGCTTCATAGAAAACATCCCAGAGGGCATCTATATCCCCGGGACCTCTGTCTTTCTCATTCCTGAAGAAAAGTGAATTCCTGTTATCAAGTATGGGAATACCTGAAAACCCCGCAGGCACTTCCTCCCAAACATCAAGGAAGGACTTAAACTTATCAGCAATAATCCTTCTCTTCTCGGAAGAAATACCCCTGTTGAATGTACCCATTGCGGAGAATGGATCAATATCCTTCAGGGGAAAAACTGAGCCATCTGCAGATTTATCTTTAAGATGAAATATTCCATCAACGCCGGATGCCATACGATGCATCCAGGCAATCAGCCTGGATCTGTCATGTCTGTATGCCAGCAGGTTATCCGCTACCATGGCATAGAACCGCACCCACCCAAACCGGTACACAGTTTTCCCGTCAAAATCACCGAATCGGTCATACCAGAATGGATGGTTTATAAATCTGCCGTAATCCTGCGGCTGGTCTGAAAAAACGAATCGCAGAAGAGCATCTGCAGCCCAATTACCAAACGTAACTTTCCAGACAGTAGCCCTGTGCGTATAGAAGTACCACACTTTTGGCGTACCAAGCAATTCCCAATCAACAGAAACATGACGACCATCACCGGCATTGGCAGTAACTGTTCCAACAGCCTTGATAGACATGGCAGACACACTGTTCCCGTGATTATCAAACGGCAAACCCTTCTTCAGAACATAGGTTGCCTTGATAGCAATTCTATCCCCAGGCAGCATTGACTTAACCTTATCAAGATACCTGTCTGCATACCCGTTTTCCCAGATTCCCTCACGGACAAACCGTTCAACCTGGTCAACCCCGTCAATAACTGCGCCTACAAGCCAGTAGTTACCACCACTTGCTTCAGTGTCTAGACTCATTACTCTCCTTGTTTACTTTACTCAATATGAATCATAATAAGCTGTTTCGATCTTTAGTTTCATCATTGTTGCGACCACGCCTGGCAATTGAAGATGGCACATCAAAATACGTCAGAAAAATACCAGCATTACAAAACTACACTTTATTCCAGTCAGTGGGATAAAGCCTTTTTGATAAATAGTACATGGAGATAAGTTCAATAT
>QNDR01000096.1 GCA_003646025.1 Candidatus Fermentibacterota bacterium | reverse complement strand
CTCAAAATTGACTCTAATATTCACTGGGGCTCACCTCCAAGTATTTCAAGTTGCTATCTTGTTTTTTACTTGGAGATTGATGCCCCTTTTCTCTTCAAATGTCAAACCTCAAGAAATCCGGACGCTGTCAACTGGTTGCTGAGCTGCTTGAATGGAAGAAGTTCGTGATTGGGAGAGAATCTAGAGAAAAATTGTGGCAAATTCGTAATTATGAAATCAGACACAAAACAAGTGATGAATGTGAGATACAATATCTCAGGTTGATTCTTAGAAATGCTCAACTCAAGCTGATTCACAAAACCAATCAAGACTAATTCGCGATAGGTGCTGCGTGCAGTTCAAGACCAAGCGCATGCACAACTTTTAGAATTGTATCAAACCCAGGGGTACGATCACCTGATAGAGCTTTATAAAGACTCTCTCGGGAAAGACCGGCATCACGAGCAACCTGGGTCATACCCTTAGCCCTGGCGATATTGCCGAGTGCTTTAGCAACAAATGCAGCATCTCCATCGGATTCCTCAATGCAAGCTTCAAGATAGGCAGCCATCTCCTCAGGTGTTCTGAGATACTCAGCTACATCGTAACGAGTTGTTTTTGTCTTACCCATTTATTCTTCTCCTAAAGTTCCCGTGCAAGGCGCAAAGCCCTTTCTATATCACGCTTCTGGGTTCTCTTATCTCCTCCGGCAAGAAGAACTATCAACTGTTTCCCCTGCCATGTATAGTACACCCTATATCCGGGGCCATACGTAATGCGCATTTCCGATACTCCTTCCCCGACAGGTTTTACATCTCCGGCATTTCCATCCGCTAGCCGGTCAATTCGAGCCTGAACTCGAGCCCGAGCACGAATGTCCCGAAGACCTCGTATCCATTTGGTGAAGTAGTCGGTTTGGCGTATTTCTAACATAACCAGAATGTAGCCCACAGGCTACACATTGTCAAGACTAAATAGACACATACTGGGGGACATCCTGTTTCTACACCAGTTGATCTCAATCAGAAACAGGGAAAAGTAAATGTCGTCAGTAATCAGCAGACCTTTGGGCAGTACAACACCTGCGAGGATTATCAGCAAGTACGAGTATATCGGACAAACAGATTAACAGAAAGGGTTGACAAACAGTATCATTATTGATACTATAATCTATGGCAAAGATTGAAGAACTCGTAAAACAAATGCGGAGGAACCCTAAGGGTGTTTCATTCTCGGAATTGCTCAAGGTTTGCCGACACTATTTCGGGGAACCGAGACAATCGAAATCAAGTCATGTTGTTTTTAAGATGCCATGGCAAGGAGATCCGAGAATTAACATCCAAAACAAAAATGGCAAGGCAAAATCCTACCAAGTCAAGCAAGTTCTCCGAGCCATAGAAAGGATTGGTCAGAGCGATGTCAATGAAGAATGATCTTTACACATACAGGGTAACTTGGTCCGAAGAAGATCAAGAGTATGTTGGTCTTTGTACCGAATTCCCCAGTTTGAGCTGGCTCGATGAAAGTCAGGAACTTGCACTTAAAGGCATACGTAAACTTATCTCAGAAGCTATCAAAGATATGAAAGAAAATAAAGAGAAAATTCCAATTCCGTTTTCAATAAGAAAGTACAGTGGAAAATTCATGGTACGTATTCCACCGGAAGTACACAAAAAACTTGCAGAGCTTGCGGCAGAAGAGGGTGTAAGCATCAATAGGCTTGTAAGTGCGAGACTAGCAAAATAGGGTGCTAACCAAAAAATGTAGCAGAACTGCACAAGAGTAGCATGAAGTCAAGTTTTAGCAGTCTGCCGATTTAGAGCGCTAGTGCGCCAAGCTCAGCTTGGTGCTTCTTACCGGGTGAGCTACTCAGGAAGAGTAGCAAGTCCCAGTCGGGCAAAGCCTAACCAGCAGCCCGTATCGAGTGTTGCGCCTGTGGCGGAGCCGGTGTACGCACCGGTGAACAAAATGGGTGAAGCGTACACAGAGTAAGCAATATTGCCAGATTTAAAGCGCTCCCATGCGTAAGCACTGGAACACTGTAGGCCGCAGGGGAGGCGTACTTCCCCAAGGCGATTCAGCCCCGTTAATGAAAACAAAGCAGTTGGCGACGACTTTAACGTACCGGAAGCCAGCACAAGAGAATCGATTTGGTGAGATTCTTGAGGGACTGTCGGGGTCAAAGAGCGTGGCATGCAGTGAGAGAAGCATCAGGAACTTGGGAGACCCTTCAGCCTCCCGCTTGAACGGGTAGAGCATTTCAACCAAAAGAAGAATGCTCAAAGGGTTGAAAGGGAGTCAGATCATCTCGTAGTACTCTGAGACGGTAGGGCCGTTCACATGGGGAAGGGGATGACGGTATTATGCAGCATGCAAAGGAAACATATGCAGATTAGACAGGCTGACAAACATATGCAAACCTCACTGCATGGAATAGCAAAGAGAGCGAAAGTCGCTCCAGACCACAGATTCGGAAACCTCTTCAGTTTACTGAATGAGGAGAACCTTTGCTGGTGTTTTCCGCAGTTGAACAAGAAATCTGCACCAGGAGTAGATGCTGTTAGTTACAGTACATTTGAAGTCAAACTGGATGAGAATATTCAGAGGATTGTTGAAGACCTCAAGGGGAACAGGTACAAAGCAAAGCTTGTGCGACGCAAGTACATTCCCAAAGCAGGAGGTAAGCAGCAACATAACCAGAACCAAAGCGCTCCCCTGCGGCGGCACGGGAAGCGACCGCTTGGTATTCCCACCATTGGTGACAAGGTACTGCAAAAGGCAGTGGCCTTAATCTTGTCTGCTATCTACGAGGAGGATTTTTTCCTTGCAGTCATGGTTACAGACGGGGTAAGGGACCACAACGGGCGGCTCTTGAACTCAGCAAGAATCTCCATCGCGGTCGTTACGGATGGATAGTAGATGCTGACATCAAGGGATTCTTCAACAACATGGATCATGACTGGTTGATGAAGATGCTGGAAAAGCGTATCAATGATAAGCGGTTCCTGGGTCTCATACGCAAATGGTTGAAAGCTGGTATTCTTGAGGAAGACGGACAGGTAAACTATCCTGTAACCGGAACACCGCAGGGTGGTATTGTCTCAGCAGTGCTTGCAAACATCTATCTGCACTATGCTCTTGATCTCTGGTTTGAGAAAGTTGTCAAACCACACTGTCGCGGTGAAGCGATGATTATGTGAAGAGCGAAAATTAATATTCCCGGCCGTAATTCTAATTGTCGCTGACAGGAAAGAATAGTTGTCACTGGACATAGCCGTTGAATACGAGCCTATACACGAGCTCCAGCACGAATATCCCGAAGGCCACCGATCCATTTAGCAAAGTTCTCGGTTTTGCGAATTTCCATCATTACCTATAGTGTAGCTAACTGGATACACTTTGCCAAGCTTTAAAAACTAAACCTCAGTAGACACCCAGATTCACGCACGAATCGATTCTGAAGGCAAAACGCATAAATATTACCTTGCCTGAAAGATTGCTTAGTACTGTTGATCATTACGCTAGGAATCATGGAGAAACTCGTTCTGGGCTACTGGCACAGGCGGTTGCCGAGTATATGTCTGAACATCAATAGAACAAGCGGTGAACAAACAAATTCAGTAGAACAGATAATCCGACATAATGAGTGATACTCAGCAAACCCCTGTGAGTGAGTATTCTTTCTAACTGTATGAAATTAATCTGAGGAGGGTCTAATTCTCCGCCCCTCGGGGCGAACAGTCGGCTTCTGTATTCTTGGTTTCTCTTTGCTTTTAGATACCCCGTCCCTTGGGGCGGTCGGAGGTTTCATTTTGCTGGAACTTCGCATTTGCTAATTAGATATAGCAATGCGGGCT
Organism: Candidatus Fermentibacterota bacterium; assembly: GCA_003646025.1. Lineage (GTDB taxonomy): Bacteria > Fermentibacterota > Fermentibacteria > Fermentibacterales > JCC-6 > Sabulitectum. The sequence goes on along the minus strand of QNDR01000096.1, from coordinate 6,368 downwards.
TCGTGCCGGAGAATGAATGTGCTGTAGCTTTACGAAAGGAGGGGATACAGTGTACAGAAGTGCTGTTGTTGTGTGTTTGCTGTTCTTTGGCGCAACTGTATCTGTTGCGGATCCCGGGGTTCCAGAGGGAATGGTTCTGATCCCTGGCTCAGTTTACGAGATGGGAACAGATGAATCTGAGCTGGAAGGGCTTGCAGAGCTGGGCAGGGATGTGCCTCATATGAATCAGGGTCATGCGGTATACTGGTTTGGTGATGAAACACCGGTTCATACGGTTTCCGTAGACAGTTTTTACATGGATGCTTATGAGATTACCAACCGGGAGTTCCGGGAATTTGTGGAAGAAACGGGTTTTGTCTCTTCCGGAGACTGGGAGAGATTTGCCGCAGAAGGTCTTGAAGACTACCCGGTGGTAGCAGTAACCTGGGATGATGCCGAAGCTTATGCGGAATGGGCTGGAAAACGGCTTCCCACTGAAGAAGAATGGGAGTACGCCTGCGCCGGCGGAGAAGGACATCAATTCTTTTACTGGGGAGATGAACCGGAGCAGGGAAGGGCAAACTACAGGTTCTTCGGTGAATCATTCTTTGCCGGTCTCGGGAGGCTGATGGGGTTCCGTAATCTGGGAACTTCTCAGGGTGGGAGCTACCCACCGAACGGCTACGGGCTGTTTGATATGCTTGGAAATGTTTCGGAGTGGGTAGATGCAGAATACCGACCCTACCCGGGTTTTACATGGTCGGTGGGTCCGTGGAATAACGAATCTGACTTCAGTCGAAAAGTGGCTCGGGGCGGAAACTGGAACACACCCAACGCTGTTTTTCTGAGGACGGCATGCAGGTTGGGCTTCCCGGCGGATTCATTCAGCTGGGACAGGGGGTTCAGGTGCGCTGCAAGCATATAGATCAGTGATACTGTTCTGCAAACCTGCATCCGCCTGTGCATTCTCCAGGCAGTGAACAGCTGAAGCAGTTTTCAGAATTTCTCCATTGCCTGAATCTACCTATGGAGTCTTCTGTTCTTTCAACGATTTTTCTGAAAGAGTCTGTAAGCAGATTCCCCAGTATCTCAGGATTCTGCTCACAGGTCCGGAGGTTACCCGCAGTGTCTATAGCCCATTTTACTTCACCGCAGTGGCATGTTGAGAAAGTAATTTCAGGGAACAGTTCCCACTGTGCCGTACAGGGTTCAACAGGTATTCCCGTGTAAACAAAGATTCCGGAATCACCAGCAGCTTGATTTGCCAGTTCCAGTGCGGTAAGAAGATCCTGTTTCTTCAGTAAAAGATTTTTCTGGTTTTTTCGGCCCCTGCCTGTGGGTACGAACCTGTTCAGGGCAACGGCATCAGCTCCCATGGCTGCTGCCATTTTTGTAAGAGTGCCTGTCTCCCCGTAGTTCCCGTTGTGCACACACACTGACGCAGTAACAGAACAGCCAGTTCCTGCTGCTGCGGCAACAGCCAGCTTAACCCTGCTGTCTGGCTTGGTAAAACCGATGTCGAAGTGTTCAATTCCCGCAGAAACCAGACTGCCGGCCAGCGATTTTGTAAGAAACACACCGTTTGTGGCCAGGGCAACCTTTAAGCCCGCTTTTCTGCATATGCCGATTATTCCGGTTATATCACTGCGAAGCAGCGGCTCACCACCTGTGATGGTAATCCCGTAAGCACCGGGCGCGTCTGAAATCCTGGATACTATCGCTGAAATTTCATTCAGTGTAAGTTCCCGGGAATGCGGCTGATTGTCTTCAAGCCAGACATTGTAACAGAAACTGCAGGACAGGTTGCATTTTTCTGTAACTTCAAAGGCAAACCACAGAGGTTTCAGACCCCGGCCTCCATGAGATCAGTAAGCATAATGCGGAGAATCGGTTCAGCCCGCTGAAATTCTTCGAGGTCATCCTGGAAAGCTTCGTACTGGTCAGCAGCCTGCTGGTAGTACCCCGTATACTCTCCGGGATTGTACTTTGCCAGTGTATCCAGTGCCGCACTGTAGGAAAGGTTTATCTGCTGAAGCAGCAGGTCTGTGGTTAATCGATCGGAGTACTCAACACTGTATCTGTAATCAGGCCGTATTTCAGATTCCTCAACCAGTTGAAGCACTGCAAGAATCTCGGCTTTCTCAATAAGAACTTCCCTGGCAGCTATAAATTCGACCGGTGTAAGTTCGCCGTCATCAACAAGGTTGTTCAATGTGGCAAGCTTGTTCTCAAAGTTGAACAGAAGCTGATCCTGTACAGTGTCTGTCCATGGAGGCATTATTCTTGTAATCAGGGAAGGGTTCATCCTGCTGAGACGCATGATGCGGAGTAAGGTGATCCGGCGGATAAGGCTAACTGCAGCCTCGATCTGAGGGTCTTCCACTTCCCCTTCGGTAAAGAGGTTTCTAACAACAGATGAAAGAGAGTCACCCTTTTCCACGGAAATAGGGAAATTCGAAAACGGTTCAGATGGTTTCAGTTTATCGATGCTGTGCCAGATGTCCTTCAGTGCCGCCCAGTCTTCCGATACCAGAATCGTGCGGAGTTCTGTATTCACTGTATCGTCTGCGGTAGTACCGGAAACCAGTGCTGGTATCAGAGCAGACCCGGCCATAACAATACCGACTGTGTTATTCATGGTATCTCCTGTCTTTCCTTAGGTGTCTATAGCCCAACTACAATGTTTGTTCCACAGGCACGGGTTTTGATTGACAAATTCGAGTTTTCAATTATCATATGCGCGACCGTTCAACTTGGAGGTGCATGATGATCAAGAATGTAAGGAATTCAGCAGAGTAGTTCTGTTTCCCGTCTTTCCTTAACCAGCCTTCTGTATTCTGCCCTTGAACGGAGATCCTTGATGTTGAACAATTATTTTGAAGAAAATACCACTGAAAAAGCAAAGAAGATCAGTTCGGTAAAACTGCTGGCCAGGTTTGTGCCGTACCTGAAGCCCCATCGAAAGGCGTTCGGCGTAGCTGTGCTTCTTTTGCTGTTTGCCATCGCCGGGGAGCTTGCAGGCCCTCTTGTTCTTCGGGCAGTAATAGATGATGCCATTCCTGCCGGAAGCACTTCAGACATTGTAAAACTGTCCGGCTTGTTTGCCGCGATATTTCTGGTAACAATGGCAATTTCCTATCTGCAGGTAATCATAGCAAGCAGGATAGGCCTTTCAATAGTAAGGTCTCTTAAACGCAAGTTGTTTGACCATGTGATGACCCTTTCCATGAGTTTCTTCCATACGAACCCGTCTGGAAAACTCATGGCCAGAGTGGAGAGCGATACCGAAAGGGTTCGGATGCTTTTCAGTGAGACCAGCATGGCTCTGCTTCGGAATGCCGCAATGGTTACCGGTACGCTGTACATCATGTACAGGGCAAACAGCTACATAGCAGTGCGTGTTCTGGCTGTAACTATCCCGGTGGGGCTGCTTTCCATGTTCGTGCTTAAGAGAATGCGGGGCATGTGGAGTGATGTAAGAAAGGCATATGCATCTATTTCGGCTGTTGCATCTGAGTTTGTGCGCGCTGTACCCGTTCTTCAGGTGTTTGGTACAACAGGATATGCTCTTAAAAAGATGCACGATCGGGGGAAGAACTATTTCAATCGCGAGGTGAAAGCCTTTCTGTGGGAATACACCTTCTGGAGTTTCCTGGGATCTCTGGAGATTGCCGCAGTGGCAGTGATCCTTGTCTCCGGCAGGCCTGGCGTGATCAGCGGTGTTGTTACCGTTGGTACAGTTGTGATGTTTGTTGAATACACAAGAAGGCTTTTCGGCCCTCTTGTAATGTTCTCTGAAACACTGAATCAAATACAGAGGGCTCTGGCTTCCGGTGAAAGACTCATGGAAATACTGGATATGGAAACCCTGACACCTGACGGAGCCATTGAGAGCAGCGGGTTTCCCCGTCCATGGAAGAGAATACAGTTCGAAGATGTCTGGTTCAGATATTCTCCGGACAGTGAATGGGCACTGAAGGGAGTGAGTTTTACCCTTTCCAGAGGGGAAACAATAGCTCTGGTGGGAGACAGTGGCGGTGGGAAAAGCACTATCGTATCTCTGCTGATGAGATTCCATCACCTGGAAAAAGGTAGAATTTCCATTGATGGAATCAATATAAATGACCTTTCTCTTGACTCATGGCGAAGTGGTCTCGGTCTGGTGCTGCAGGAAGTGAATCTGTTTTCAGGAACGCTTTCCGGCAATCTGACAGTGTTTGACCATTCGGTTTCCAGGGAGCAGCAGCGGAACGCTCTCCACGCAATTGAAGCTGACGAGCTTCTTGAACTTCTGCCTGGAGGGCTTGATGGAGCCATAAGTGAAGGCGGGGTCAACCTGTCCATGGGGCAGAAGCAGCTGATAAACATTGCGAGAGCTATGCTCAGACAGCCTGAAATCCTGGTTCTTGATGAGGCTACCTCCAGTGTTGACCCTGGAACTGAACGCAGAATACAGAAAGCCACCGATCTGGCTCTGGAAGGAAGAACTGCCCTGATAGTAGCCCACAGACTGGCAACCATCGAGCATTCTTCAAAGATAATTGTTATACGGCACGGTACAGTTGCAGAGCAGGGTACGCACAACGAACTGCTGGTGAACAACGGCATATACGCAAGACTTCACAGCCTTCAGTTCGGAGGTGACACAATTGCTCAGTAGTTTTTTAAACAAGTGGTCAAAGTACCTTAAGTGGATCGCCGGTTACTGGAAACCTGTTCGGAAGTACATGGTTTTTCTTATTCTGTTTACGCTGCTGTCCAGTGCAGTTGCCCTGGGTTTTCCCCTGGTGTTCCGGTATCTGCTGGATAATGTTCAGACCATTCTTGGAACTCCTGACTCCTCAGGTTTTAACAGAATTATCCTGATTCTTGGTGCACTTGCCCTTGCAAGATTTGTGGCGGGGCTCTACCCTGGAGCACGTGCCATTATTAACAGCACCATAGGTATACTGGTTCGCGATGATGTGTTCGGGGCAATCATGAGAAAGAACTGGAGGTTCTTTAACAGGTTCCGTCCGGGAGACCTTACAACCCGTCTTACAGACGATATAACCGATTACCCCAGAATCGCATGGTTCAGCTGCAGTGCTTTTTTCCGGGCTCTGGAATCTACTTCGAGGCTGGTATTTTGTCTGGGTGTGATGTTTTTCATGAGCTGGAAACTCACGCTGCTTGCAATGGCTCCGCTGCCTGTGATGCTGTTCATTTTCTACAAAGTGGAGCACAGACTTGGCAGGAAGGTTGCTGCCAGCAGGAAGGCCACAAGTCACACAAATGACCTTCTGGACAGCACTTTCGATGGCATTGCAATAGTAAAGGCATACAGGGCGGAGAAACCGCTTGCAGCCAGGCTTCACAGGCTTCTTGATGAAAGATTCGATATTGACTTTTCGCTTGTTAAGCTGGAAATGATTGTTCACGGACTTTACAGTATTATCGGTCAGGTAGGTAAAGTTACCGTGATGCTCGCCGGTGGTCTGATGGTTATCCAGCACAGGATAGGGATAGGAGATTTCTATGCCTTCTATGTTTATCTGGACATGTTGCTGGCACCTATGATGGATATTCCAAACCTTTTCATCGCTTCCAGGCAGGCATTTGTTTCCATCGACAGAGAAATGGAAGTGATGGATTTCCCGGAACCGGAGCGCTACAATAATCAGGCAGAGCCTCTTGAAGAGGTAAAGGAAATAGAGGCTGTCGATGCTTCTTTCAACTATCCTGGCGGCGGCGGGCTGAAAGGCGTAACATTCCACCTCAGGGCTCCGTCGGTGGTTGCGGTTGTAGGAGAGGTTGGCTCCGGCAAAACTACACTGCTGAAAATGCTTGCAGGTCTGCTGTCTCCCGATTCGGGAACAATCAGAGTGAACGGGGCGGATATCCAGACGCTCAATCTCACCGCCGCTGCTGGATATGTTCCACAGGATTCTGTTCTTCTCGGCGAATCTGTTGACGAAAATGTTAGATTTGGAAGGGAAACTGTTTCTGAAAAAGATATCAGAGACGCTCTGGCGGTTGCCGGAATAGGAGACGACGAACTGGGAGAAAACCGAGTTCTGGGCCAGAGAGGCGTTGGAGCCAGCGGTGGCCAGCGACAGAGAATTGCTATAGCCAGGGCACTTGCAGGCAGTCCGTCCATGCTTCTGCTTGACGACTGCACCGCAGCGCTTGATGCTCAGAAGGAGGAAGCCTTCTGGGATAAATTAAAATCGCAGAGCAACAGCACCCTCACTGTGGTTGTAACTCACAGAGAAGCAACGGTTAAACAGAGTGAGACAGTTCTGTTTGTCAGCAAAGGAAAACTTATAGATGCAGGCCGTCACAGTGATCTGCTCAACAACAATCCGGAGTACGCACGGGTAATCCGTGGTATGGAACTGGAGGAAAAT
>QNDR01000095.1 GCA_003646025.1 Candidatus Fermentibacterota bacterium | reverse complement strand
GAGACAGCTGCACGTGTGGCAGGAGCTTGATCCATCAGTTCGAATTGCCATTCAGGACATGTCTGCCCCCTCTCCGGTGAACCGGCCCAGCAGTTTAAAGGCTGTCCGGAGTATTCTTGATGGTCTTGTTTCTGAAGGGACTGTTGAAACTAAAGTGGAACCTGCCGGTGAACAGACGGGTTTTGTAAAGCCCGTGAAAACAGACAAACCTTCGTCTGACCACAGAAAGCTGTGGTGGATAATTGGTTCTGTGGCAGTCATCGCTCTGGCAGTTGCCGCTTTTCTGTCATCCGGGCTTCCACCGGATACAATCACTGATAATGAACCTGTTGCTGGGGAAGAAGAAACTGATGGAGGGCAGGAAGAGACCGTTTCTCCCTGGGTTGATTCTGTTGCTACTGAGGAGACTGCAGAGTCGGATACCGAAATTCCCATAGTCGATTCCGCGAGAATGTGGATTTCAAACTGTTCGGGAACACCCGGGGTTGAAACCGAGTTCCGGGCAGGGGCAGTAAGAGATTACTCATGGGTGTATCTTCTCACCGGGACAACACTCCGCGACTCTTCCCTGATTCTGGCAAGGAGGTCCGACCCTTGTATTCCCCTTGCAGACTGCCCCCTGGGACAGGCCGCCTATCAGATTGCAGATACTTCATTTGCAGTGAAGCCTGTGGATCTTACTATTCTTCTGGGTACTGATCTAAATTATGCCGGAATCAACGGTGGTTTTCTTCACGAACCGACTGCCCCGGCAGGAACGCTGTTTGTTGATGTGGTAAATCACGGAATTCAGTTCTCCCTCGAAGGAATGGGTGCTGCCACCTGGGCTGCATCGAAAATTGATGGGAAGGCATGCAACATACAGAATACCGAATGGCTTATAAAGGTCAGCGATATACGCGATGCAGACAGATTCAGCGAAGAAATAGGCATTCCTGAGCTTCTTGAGGAAACACTGTTTCTGTTCAGGGCAGCCAATGTTCAGGCTGGATCTCTTGAAGTAGTGCTTAGACAGTACTTCCAGCCTCTTCCTGACAGCTCGGAATTTCCACTTGAAGCTGTTCCCGTCCCGGATATTCACATACTTATCGGCAGACAGCAGGCCAATTGACAAAAGCCCTCTAAATCGCTATATTTCGCCACAATTTCCATCCTGGAGGTATGAAACACAGTGCAGTATTTGATCAATGACAGAGTTGTTCATCCCTACCACGGAGCAGGGGTTATTACCGATATATGCATGAAAGATATTTCAGGCGTAATGGTAGAATGTGTAGTTATTAAACTTTCTGGTGGAAGAGCCGGAATTCTGCTGCCTGCCAACTCGGTTGGTGAATCCGGTCTCCGTAAAGTCTCGTCCAAAAAGGATATCGATTCGGCAATGAAGATGCTGGCTACAGAGGGAGAAGAACTTCCCAAGGACTGGCGCAGGCGTATTGATGTTCTCAAAGAACGGGTGAATTCTGGGGATCCGCTGATTATAGCTACGGCAATAAGGGATGTTCTGGCAAGGTCTTCCATGACAAAAATGAATCCCTCCGAAAAACGGGTTCTCAATGAAGCTGTTATCGCTTTTGCCGGAGAGCTTTCTCTGGTTCGTGATATAGCTCTTGAAGAGGCGAAGAAACTGATACATAAAAAGGTGCAGGGAAAGAAAAAAACCTCCTGATGTCCAATTCCAGAACCCTGTTTCGTTCCATTACAGATGAAGTTCTTGAACAGGCACTGCTGGTTTCCGTTGCTCTTGACGGATCTGAGATTGATACTTCCCGGGAAGCAGAGATGATTCGTCTGGTGGAAAGTGCCGGCGGAGTTGTTGTGCATCGCATCGGTCAGAGAAGAAACCGCCCTGACGGCGGCTATTTTATCGGCAAAGGTAAGGCAGAAGAAATTGCCGCCATGGCTGAAAGTATGGATCTGACAACAGTTGTGTTCGATCACAATCTCAGTCCCGGTCAGGTTAACAGGCTTGAAGAACTCACAAAGTGCAAAGTAATAGACAGAACAGAACTGATTCTTGCCATTTTTGCGGTTCAGGCTAGAACTCCACAGGCGAAACTGAGAATTGAGCTGGCTCAGATAGGTTATATGCTTCCCCGTCTGTCTGGAATGTGGCACCATCTCGATCGTCTTGGTGCAGGTATTGGAACAAGAGGGCCTGGCGAAACCCAGCTTGAGGTAGACAGACGACGCGCCAGAATGCGGATGGTCTCCATAGAGAAGAAGCTGGCTGCCATAGACTCCGGGTCAAAGGTGAGACACAGTAGACGGGAAGAAATGTTCTCTGTTGCCCTTGCCGGTTATACCAATGCAGGAAAGAGCACTCTTCTCAACAGGTTGTGTCAGGCAGAGGTTCGTTCGGAGGACAGGTTGTTTGCCACTCTCGATACAACCTCAAGAAGGCTGGAACTTCCCGGTGGGGGCTCTGTGATCGTAAGTGACACAGTCGGATTTATAGAAAAGCTGCCGAAATCTCTGCTTTCAAGTTTCAGGTCAACGCTGGATGTAGTTAGAGAGGCCGATCTGATCCTTCTAGTTGCAGATGCCGCCGATTCAAACAGACTTTCCCGGGTTGCCACCGTTGTGGATACGCTGGAGAAAATAGATGCAGGCTCCATAGACAGGGTTACAGTATGGAACAAGTGTGATCTTCCGGAAGCTTCGGGAAACGGAACTCTTTCAGTGTCCGCCCTTACCGGAGAGGGTATCGAAGAGCTTGTTGATATTATCAGAACAAAGAGGCGTGAAGCACTTGCGTGGTGTACACTAAAGATAAATATTTGTACCGGCGACTTGGAGTACTGGATAAGAACAAACAGCATTGTAGACAGCTTTGTACGAAATGAAAACACTGGGGCCGTGGAAGTTGTCTGCGGATTGTATCGCGGGTTGAACCATCTGAAAAAGAGGCTTTCCCGTGAGCATCCGGGCTGGAGAGTTGTACCGATATCTGCACAGGGTCAGGTTGAGAGGGGAACATCGTAATGCCTACTGCAAAGGATGCAATGGAAAGGCTGGAAAGTAGGATGGAAACCCTTGACGGTCTTTACCGCAGGGGAATAGTAACAGGCAATCTTCTTCAGAAACAGATAAAATCTCTGCTCAGTTCAAGAGATGCCAGATCCGTTTTCAAAGAGTACATACAGGCCGATAAGAAAGCAATTAAAATACTCAGCCGTATTGAAGACCCTACCGGCTGGCGTGAACTGTTTACTAAAAACCGTGACCAGCGGGAAGTTGTTTTTTACACAGCTCTTGAAGACATTATGGAAACAGACACCGATAGGAAGCAACGGATTCTGCATATGCTGCAGTTGGCATGTCTTCCGTTTTATTCAGGTTTTCTTCCTCTGGATACCAGGAAGAAGAAAGTCGCTTCCGAGGTAAAGCCTAGCCGGGTCAGCGTTTTAGATTAATGCACAAAGACCGTAGAAACCGTATCATTACCATCGCTGGTATTGTGTTCGTTGTTGTTTCGATCTGGTTTCTGGGAAAATCATTTCTTCAGGGTGTTCATGAAGCCGGAGGTATCGGCAATCTTCTTCATTTCAATGTTCCTCTGTTTCTGGCAGCTTCCGCTGTCATGGCGGGTCATCTTACTCTTGCAGGCTACACATGGACAGTTGTCACGGGTATTGCAGGTGGTCATCTCGGGTTTCGGAAGGGGTTCTCCATACATTTCCTTTCTCAGATTGGAAAGTATGTGCCGGGAAAAGTCTGGGCTGCCATGGGTAAGTTTACTCTCAGCAAAAACAGTGGCTTGACCACCACTCAGACAGGTCAGGGTCTTGTTCTGGAAACCGTGTTCATAGTGCTTGGCTGTCTGATAACGACACTGCCCCTTATTCCTCTTACCGCAAGAGACAGTGGAATAGGTGTTTCTGCAGGAATGGCGGTTGCCGTCGGGCTTGCGCTGGTTCTTGTTATGCTGCTGCACCCTTTGGTGTTCAGGAAAATTGCCTCTATTGCCGCCAGAGTAATGAAGTCGCAGTACACACTTACAGAGCGGAGCTTTAGCGAAATGCTGCGCATTCTGCCAGTTTACATTGCCGTGTTTATAGCACTGGGAGTGGCCTACTGGCTGATGTGTCTTTCGTTTGGTCTTGATCTTCCATTTTTACCAGGAGTGTTCGTTTACCCAGCCGCAATGGGTATAGGTTACCTGGCCATTTTCGCCCCTGGCGGGCTTGGAGCCAGAGAGTTAACAACTGTGTGGCTTGTACATCTGGTTGTACCCGGTTGTGAACCAGGTCTGGCAGAACTCACGGCGGTGGTGGCAAGGTTGTGGATAACCCTGGGTGAGGCAATTGCCTTCGGTGTTTCCTTTCCCATGTATGGCACTGCTCCTTCATCTTTAAAGAAGCTGCTTACCGGAACCAGCTCACCTGACAGAGAGTCCCTCAATGGAGATGAAGGGTAACAGATCTGTGCCTGCTCTGTACTGCCTGCTTCCAATGACGGCGGTCCTGGATAGTGCATCGTAAGCGTTTCCGTAGAGAACACAGCCGTCGCGGTATCCCTGAATTTCGCCTCTTCTGAAAACAAACACACGCCCGCAGTCGAAGACAAAACTGCCTGACGCCGCATTGCTTCCGCCTGCAGAAAGAATGCTGGTTACCAGAATGCCGGAACCGGTCTCATCCAGCGTGTTTACAGAGCCTGAAACAGATGGGTCAACGGCAAGATTTGTGCACACCGGCTTTGAGTGTTCCCCCAGGTTCCTTCCGCTGCTTCCTGTTGATTCTGCATCACACAGGGCGGCAGATTCCAGATCGTGGATGAACCCGGTGAAAATACCGTCTTCAAAGAGAGTTTTGTCTCTGGTCGGTATACCCTCACTGTCAAACGGAGCATTGGCGGCACCACTGTTAAGGCCTGGGAGATCTCTGATTGTGAGTTTGCTTCCCACCACCTGTTTGCCCTGCATATCAGCCAGGGGAGAGGCTCCTTCAGCAAGAAGCTTTCCACTGACGCCTGCTCTTATCGCCTGAAGAAGCAGAGAAAATGCAACAGGGGAAAGGACAATATTCTTTTTTCCAGATGTGCCCGCCGATTTTATATCTCCCTGCTGCAGTGGAAGCATGAGCATGTCTATTACCTGATTTTTGACAGGCAGCGCGTTTGCCGTGTTAAGGGTGTATACCGACTGAATCAGACCGTTGTCTGAAGGGAGAGAAACAGAAAAGGTTGAATGGGATGTTGTTTTTTTGTAAGATCCGCTGAGCCCCCGTGAATTCATGATAAAGACAGAGTTCCCGCCCCATTTAATTCTCGCAGACAAAGCTGCAAGAGGATGGATCTTCTGTACTTCCTTCTGAAGTTGATCAAGGTAGTTTCGAACCTGTTCGTGGGTCATCTGTTTCAGCTCGTCACTGTCAGGCGGGGAATCAAACTCAGGGGAGTTTTCAGGAAAACTGAATACAGCCTCAGAGCCGTACCTGCAGCTTCCGATAACCTTGTCAACCAGACGGAATGGATCAATCATTCCCCATTCTCCCGCGACTCCAAGTTTCCTGTTTCTTACCATTCTGAGGCCCCAGCCTGTTCTCTCTCCTGATCCGGGAACGCAACTCTCAGGGCTGTACTCCAGACTCCTGTAATATTGCTTTATCCCTGTGACTTCAGCTTCTGTAGATACTTTCTCACATGCAACAAGTATTTCGGAGCCTGTCAATGCTGTTTCCTGTACAGTCATTATCTGACCTGCATTCCTGAAATAAGAACATGCGGGCCGCCGTAGGTTACGGCGATTGCATTTCCTCCTCTTCGGGAACAGCCCGACAGGCTGCCTGTAAGCTGCAGGTTATCTCCGGTGTCAAGAATTGACCCCAGCACATCAGTTACTTTCCCGGAGATCATCACAGGCGTTCCTGGTTTTTGAATTGTACCGTCTTTCACCACCCAGGCCTCCTGTACTGCTATACTGAATCTGTCCATATCAGTAGCACCGCCCATGAAACCCTTGAGATAGAGCCCATTGTCGAGATGCAGTTTGAGCTTTTCCAGGGGGGTTGTTCCCGGTTCCATATAGGTGCATGTCATTCTTGCTTCCGGCGGTTTTCCGTGTTCTGAAATTCTGGCGTTTCCTGTGGGAACCACATTGTACTTTGCCGCAGTTTCCATTGTGTGCAGCCAGCTGACAATTCTTCCTGATGATACCAGCTTTGTTCTGGCGCCTGGCGTGCCTTCATCGTCCCACTTCATACTGCCGGGATGGTTCATTAGAAGGGAGTCATCGATGATGTTTACACATTCCGAACCGACCATGGATCCCGTTCTCAGCATATGTGCTACCGCAGGGTTGTTTTCCAGAAAATCTGCCTCAATAAGATGGCCGAAAGCCTCGTGAATCAGAATCCCGGTAAGTTCAGGGTCGAGAATTACCCTGTATACCCCCGGTGCTATGCCAGTTGTTTTCGCTCTTGTCAGAAGATTTCTGCTCATTTTTTCAATGTGTTTTTCTCTGCCCCGGAACGGGTCAAAGGATCCCCTTACGGCAAATTGTTCACTGGCTGCAAAATCACCTGGCAGAACCGCCTGGACCTTTATCGAGCCCAGATTCTCTACTTCCCGAACGCTTGTTCCCGATGAGTTCACAATTACCCTGTCGCGCAGAAGTTCATCGTAGGTAACTTTCGCTGAACCACTGGTAAGTGACGCTCCCAGCAGATCGCAGTAGTGCCTGCAGAGGAAGGTCTTTTCCCTGAGGGAAACATCTGACAGGGGAACTCCGTTTGAGTCGTCGCTGTAGGTATCCCGCAGGGCAGGTGGAAGAACTGGAAGGGGATTCGGGTATGGTCTGGTGTGCATTGCCAGAGATAAAGCCAGATTCAGCGCATTCTGCATCTGGTCTGGTGAGCTGAACTCATGGATTCCCCACCTGTTTTCACTCAACACCCTGGCCGTACCGGAAAACTGCTCTACAGGGCCGCTGTTGGTGTGGTTGAGCCCTGCCTGAACTACTGTGGATTTTGCGGTCTGTTCTATGCGCAACTCGGCGAAATCCGCCTCTGAATTCATAAGCAGTTTTTCTGCAAGCTCCCTGTATTTCTGCAATTGCTTCCCCTCAGTTATTCGGACTGCCGCCTGAGCTTAACTCTTCCAGGCATGCTCTTGCTGAATCCGCCCACAGACCGTTTGGCTCCAGATACAGGTACCTGTTGATGCTGTCCATTGCTCTGAGATCGTCGTTCTGCTCCATATAGATAAGAGCCAGAAGATGGTGAGCTTCAGGAACACCTCCTGAGGCAGCAGGCAGCAGAATTTCCCTTGCCCCAGAAAGATCTCCCTGTTGAAACACAAGAGAGCCCATCTTTACCCTTGCCTCTCCTGCAAGCAGTTCATCTTCAATTATTACACGGGTGTACCACCGGATGGCTTCATCTGTGTTGCCCAGGCTGCCCTGTGCAGCGGCAACAGCCATCCAGCACCGGCTGTTCAGTGGGGCAAGGGCAAGGGCAGCTTCCGCGTAGTCCAGTGCATCAACTGCTCTGCCCCGGAGAGACAGAAACATTTCAGACAGCTCCAGTGGTGCCCTGAAATCGTTTCTTTTTAAGTTCATGTAAGTTTCGTATTCACTCACAGCATTGTCCCACGAGCAGTTAATCACAGCTATTCTTGCCAGACCCAGATGGGCTTCAACGGCATATTCACTTAATTCCAGTGCCGTGGTAAACTCACCGAAAGCTTCATTAACAAGACCCTGCTCAATGTATGCCATGCCTGTTTCAACATGAAGATCAGCTGTAATACGGTCAACATCCATTCCTGTAAGAAACACAACAGCTGCCAGGAAACAAGCGATCATAGTTCTATCCTTTCCTCTGTAATTTCATAATCCTACAGAAGACCAACCGGGAATGCAACGGTTACCGGCAGAACTCCGGTGATGATTCGTCTTATATTTCCCGCACTGTATCAAACCATTAACACAGACGATCAACAGAACAGAGGATTGAGATGGATAAGAAGTACGATCTGGTAATTCTTGGCGGTGGTCCCGCAGGGTATGTTCCGGCAATAAGAGCCGCTCAGCTCGGTGCCAGAGTGGCTGTGGTTGAAAAAGAAACAATTGGCGGTACCTGTTTGAACAGGGGTTGTATTCCCACCAAAACCCTTGTTGCTTCAGCATCATTGTACCGGCACGCGGCAAAGGCGAAGAGATTTGGCCTTCAGGGTGCCCTTGATTTCGATTACTCTCTTGTTGCCAAACGCAGGGATTCAGTTGTAACAAGGCTTCGCAAAGGTGTGGAGATGCACTTTGACCATCTGGGAATAGATATCATCAGAGGTCACGGAACTCTTAAAAGTGCGGATATTATCGGTGTGGAGGGCACAGAGCTTACTGCGAAGAACATTCTTCTTTCTCCAGGTTCTGTTCCGCTGGTTCCCGGGTTCATGAACACCGAAGGTGTACTTACAAGCAGGGAGATACTGTCCATGGACACCCTGCCGGAGAGCCTCATCATCATTGGTGGTGGTGTTGTAGGCTGTGAGTTTGCCTCTATAATGACTTCTTTCGGAGTGAAGGTTACCATTGTGGAAATGCTCCCAGATATACTGCCAGGAGTTGATGCCGATGTCGCCGCTGTTGTCCAGAAGTCTCTGAAAAAGGCAAAGGTAAAGATTCACACCGGTCAGCCTGCGGAAAAGGTAAATGTTACCCCAGGAGAAGCCTCCGTAACTCTGAAAGACGGTACAACACTGACAGCTGAGAAGCTGCTGGTTGCCATTGGAAGAAAACCCCGGACCACAGATTCCGGTTTCAGGGAAGCAGGTCTTGCCCTTGATGACAGAGGCAACATTACAACTGACGACAACAACCTTACCAATCTTCCCGGAGTGTACGCCGCTGGTGATGCCACTGGAAAATGGCAGCTTGCCCATGCAGGAAGTGCTCAGGGGCTTGCTGCTGTTCACCGGATGTTCAACGGAGCGCCGAGGAAGATCAATGCTGACGCAATGAGCGGATGCATTTTCACCTTTCCCGAGGTTGCTATGGTTGGTCCGGGGGAAGACGAGTGGAAGCGAAGAGGAGAAAAGGTAAAAGTGTCAATTTCCAGATACATTGCCAATGGCAAAGCTCTCGGAATGAATGAAACAGAAGGGTTTGTAAAACTGATCAGCAGAGAGCAGGATGACACCATCATAGGGGTTCAGGCAGTTGGAGCAGACACCTCAAGTCTGATCGGCTGGGGCGTTATGGCTGTTAATGCCGGTATCAAGGCATCAGACGCAGCGCACTTTATCCATCCGCACCCAACTCTCTCCGAGCTGTTCATGGAAGCCAGCGAGGGAATGGGTTACGGCGCCATACATGGATAGAACAACTGAAGCTATCAACCAGCTGCTTAAGACTGTAAGAACACTCAGAAGCCCGGGCGGCTGCAACTGGGATATCAGCCAGACACTGAAAACCCTCCGGCCGTACATGCTTGAGGAAGCCTACGAAGTTGCTGATGCCGTGGACAAAGACGATATGGATGATCTGAAGAAAGAGCTTGGTGACCTTCTGCTGCATATTGTAATGGCTGCAGATATATGCAGTGAGCAGAACATCTTCAACATGGCGGATGTGGCTGAACAGATAACACAGAAACTAATACGCAGGCATCCCCATGTTTTCGACGAAACTTCAGATCTGACTCCGGAGCAGGTTGAAAAGCAGTGGGAGGCCATCAAAGCTGAAGAGAAGAAGAATCTTAAGAAAAAGTTCTTCGACTCTATCCCCGCTGCCATGCCTGCACTGCAGAAAGCCTGGCGAATCCAGCAGAGAGCATCCGATGTGGGTTTTCCCTTTAAAACCAGAGAACAAAATACGGAGGCCATACTTGATCTCCTGAAAAAAGAGGATCTGACGGAAGAGACAGTAGGCAGTATCCTCCAGCTGGTATCAGACATGGCCAGACAGAGCGGTATTGAACCGGAGAAAGCCCTTCGCGATAAAAACACAGATTTTATCCAGAGGTTTAATCACCTCGAGGAACTTCTTGAGTACAAAGGGTATTCTCTTGGTAACGTGGAGGACGAAGTGTTACGGCAGTCCATTGGCATTGCCTTCAACGGGAATTGATGGTATTGTAGCCCGCTGGGAGCTGTAAGTAGCATGGATGGAATCAGATAGAAGATATGATTAGATTAGAATAGTAATGGTATTCTGATTCTATTGATCATGTTAGCTGTATTTACACAGAATGTTATGTTTGTTTCTAATCAGGAAAGGATGTATTGAATGAGGAAGATTATCCTTCTGCTTGCTGTGGTTTCAATTGCCGTGGCCGGTTCTATCGATCCGGAACTTGCCGTTATTAT
>QNDR01000094.1 GCA_003646025.1 Candidatus Fermentibacterota bacterium | reverse complement strand
TATTTTGAAGGCAGGGGAGAGTGTGACTTTGTTCAAAAAAATAACAATGGAAAGTACGACTGCGTGCAGGTCTGCTGGCACCTCAGCGATGATAACAGAGAAAGAGAATTCGAAGGTCTCAGTGAAGCCATGGAATTCTTCCAGAGAGATTCCGGGACAATAATCACCTATGATCAGGAAGATACAGTTACTCTGGATCAGAACAGGACCGTGACAGTTATCCCTTTCTGGAAATGGGCAACATCTGCAGGAACACATAGGTGAACCATATCACAGCTCCAAACAGTAGCGCTACTAATATGTTATAGACAGGGCATTCAGAGCAGACGAAAGGAGACAAATTGAGCAGATTTGACAAGAACTATGAAAACGGCGGATACCTGATGAACTACGAAACTCCGAAACTGAACACAGCCGAGAAAAGACGGGTACTGCAGTTCATGATCATTCTGCAGGATATTGAACCTGTTATCTGGAGAAGAATTCAGGTACCGTCGGATTACAACTTCTGGGATCTTCATGTAGCCATTCAGGATGCCATGGGCTGGCAGGATTCTCACTTGCATCATTTCGAGATAAAGGGCAGAAGGAAACGGAAAGAAGTTCATATTGGAATTCCTGACTTTGATCGCTTCGAAGGAGTACAGGAAATTTTCCCGGGTTGGGAAATCCCTGTTGGAGAGCATTTCAACGATCTGGGTGTAACCGCAAAATATATCTACGATTATGGGGATGACTGGCATCATACTGTGGTTCTCGAGGGTTACATCCTAAATGACACCCAAGTGGAGTATCCGATTTGCTTGAATGGTGAGCGAGCCTGCCCTCCTGAAGACTGCGGTGGCGCTGGAGGCTACGGAGATCTGATAAAGACTCTGAGTGATCCAAAAGACGAAGAGTATGAAGCCCTTAAAGAGTGGGCCGGTGTAAACTGGTCGCCTGAGAAGTTCGACCCGAAGCAGGTGAGTTTCGACAATCCCTATATCAGATGGTTTAAGGCCTTCCTCAGAAGGTGATTAGCTGCCTAAAAATATACCCTTGTTTCCCAGAAGTTTCTCGACCTTTTTCAGATACTTCCTGTCGGGAAGGGCAATCACCGTTTTAGAAAGCTGTACAGCCTTATTGCCTGAACTGGCCATAACTTTCAGTGCAGTCTCTTCGTCAGGGCAAGTGATCAGTACTCGGGTTTCTGCTGAAACTCTTCTGCATTCCGACACCCACAGTGTTATCTGTTGAACAACTGCAGGTGGAACGGCTTTATCCGATGTCTTTGTAAGAGTCTCCAGAATTTCATCAAGACGCATACCTTTTCCAACTGCTCTGTAGATACTGGAGGAAGTGAGTTTAAGAAGATTTCCTTCCATCAAGCCTGTGCGATCTGCAAACTTTCCTATTGATGCCATGGCGGCTGGCCTGGAACCACTGAAAAACACACGAAAGTCTGGTTGAACAGTAACCACCGGGTTTTCACCGTCTTCAAATAGAATGTCATCGAGTTCACCAGTGAAGTAGCGGCCACTCTCACTGAGAGTGAAGACAAGTTCAGGTTGTTCCCTGCCTTCAACACTGATATAGGTCGATGACAGCAGTCCTCTGGGAATTAATATGCGCTCCATATAATCTTTTAGATCAGCGCACCAGAGTTTTTCCATTTCATTTGAATCGGTAAAATACTCCTTGTTAAACTCATCATTCTTCAGCATTGCTGCCCCGGCGTGAAAAAGAACCATGTAAGGGTTGTTCTCCCGGGAATGATAGCTAAAAAACGAGCTCGAAGTTATCGGTTCTGATAAACCGCAAAGGCTCTGGAATGCATGATATGCGGAAGAGAACAGGTAGGTTCTCCGATAGTATGATTTATTCAGTTCTTTCACCCTGTCAAGGCTGAACAGAATGGAATTTCCTTCTCCCCATACATCTCTGTTAAAACAGTCTTTTTTCAACTCAAATCTATCTGGAATCAATCGGTCCAGAGACCGTTTGATCTGGTACACAGCGGGTGCTTCAAGCCACTTCTTACCTTCATTAGATAATATCATGAACTCTTTATTATTTTCTCTCGATATCTCCAGGTACTCTGCCATCAGGGCTTCTCTGACAGCAAGATTGATTCTGTTTTCCCTGGTGTATTGTTCTTTATAGATAACAGTTTCCGGAAGCTCAGTCAGTCTATTCTCCAGTTCAACACTCTTACGGGTATACATCTGCAGACTTGACCTTAAGAGAGGTATTGGGTTTACTGATGCCTCGATCAGTAGTTCTGTCATGTCCTGTATCAGGAAAGCAGGTGAGGGTTTTACTTCAACCCGAACGCCCTCCATGACTTCGTTTTTGTTCTGATTCAGGAAATAGTAAACCTCATGCCAAATGCAGGTATACAGACAGTAATCCAATGCAGAGAATTCGATAAAAACCAGCATGTTTTCAAGCAGCAGCTGAAATGCTTCCATTACCAGTTCAGGATCTTCAGAGGGTACCAGCTCGGGTATCCGGGCAACAGGAATCCATACATCATCCTGGAGGAGTTGTCGGAGTATTTTCTTTGCACATCTGAAAACACTTTCGAGATGTTTTACATCGGACTCCTGAACCGATTCCAGAGAGTTAATACTGTCTTTCCATTCTGAAAGGCTACTGCATCTCAGAAAGCTACCAAGCCATGCTGCTGCTCCAACCTGCATTGCCAGATCAGACTCCGACCATCTACTATTCCGATGGAATCTGGTTATTCCTTCTCGCTCAGGTCTGCTGTAGAATGTGCGCAGATAGGCAATGAGATTCTCCATATTTACAGGTTCTGCTTCCCTGCATTCCATCAGAGGATCAAACAACTTGTGGAACTGCCGTGCTATAGTAGTAAATGTAAACTTCTTTCCGGAAGAGGATTCCTTAAGAAATCCCGCCGAAATGAATGGTTCAAGCACGCTTCTGGAAAATGAATCTGCAGCTACTACTGTGGGTTTAAGCTCAAGCAGGAAAAAAACCCTCTCATCGAATTCAAGATCTTCCCATGCGTAGCAGAACTCCAGCATATCGGCCCAGTTCAAGTTTATAAGCTTCATACCACATCCTGTTCAATATTTACGAACCGGTCTAATCAACAAATTCTTCAAGATGGAATAATGCTCCATGTTCCTGCCGGATGCAACCGGAATTACTGTGAAAGATCAGGTCAGAAAGGCGACGCCAGTTACTTTAACTCTTGAACGGAGAAGAGCAATACTGTGCAGCAGTATGACAAAAACTTTATAAATAAATACAAATCTTGCACAATGTAAAGTATTTAGTAAGTAAGTATTTTAGTCTATTGACATTCCCTAACTTATTCTAAATAAAATGTAATGGTGTTCTGATTTACAGAAGAGCGGGATACAGCCAAACCATCCCATCTTCAAGAGTAAACATCAATTAGGGATGGAGGACTGTAGGATTGCATACCATTGCCCCAGGTGCAAGAATTCTTGTGAGAGATGCTGAATGGATTGTCAGGCGGGTTGACCGTACTTCAACAGGCGGCCAGGCGATATCTGCTATTGGAATATCTGAACTGGTCCGCGACAAAGAAGCGGTTTTTCTCACCGAGATTGAAGAGCAGTTCAAGAGCAGAATCCAGGTTCTTAAACCTGAAGAAACGGTTCTTGTTCCAGACGAATCTCCACAGTACCGTTCATCAATTCTTTACATGGAAAGTCTTCTAAGAAGAAAACCACCTACTGACAACATGATATACACAGGTCACAAAGGTGCTATGGATTCTGTTGATTACCAGTTTGACCCGGCGATTCAGGCTCTTGAGCAGCCAAGGCAGAGAATTCTTATTGCCGATGCTGTTGGTCTTGGCAAAACCCTTGAAGCGGGTATTCTGGTATCGGAACTGATAAGACGAGGTAAAGGCAAGAGAATCCTTGTGGTTGCCCTGAAAAGTATGCTCACCCAGTTTCAGAAGGAATGGTGGAGCAGATTCACAATACCCCTAACAAGACTTGATTCAATCGGGATTCAGAGAATAAGGAGGGATATCCCCACCAACAGCAACCCCTTCTACTACTACGACAAGTCAATCATCTCGATAGATACACTCAAGCAGGATACAGAGTACAGGAACTACCTGGAGAAGTCCCACTGGGACATTATTGTAATCGATGAAGCTCAGAATGTTGCCGAGAGGGGCAGCAAGTCTTCACAGAGAGCCAGGCTGGCAAAACTGCTGGCAGACAAATCAGACACTCTTATTATGCTTTCTGCTACACCTCACGATGGTAAGGCAAAAAGTTTTGCCAGCCTGATGAACATGCTTGACCCCACAGCAATCGCCGACGAAGAGAACTACACAAAAGACGACATCAAAGGTCTCTTCATCAGACGCTTCAAGAAAGACATAAAGCATCAGGTAACTGAAGCGTTCAAGGAAAGAATAATCAACGAGGTTCACATACCAGCGTCACAAGTAGAGGAAGAGGCTTATGAAACGCTGAAGAAAATAAGTTTCAGCAAGCTTGATGCAAGAAGATCCGGATCAATTCTCTTCAAGACTACACTTCAGAAAGCTCTTTTCTCAAGCCCTGCAGCATGCCTTCAGACAATTAACAACAGGCTTACAAAACTCAGGAAAACTGAAGACCCGGCATACTACGCTGACATCAGGGAACTTGAGCAACTCAAAACAGCAGTTGAAGAAATTGATTCTGAAAACTTCAGCAAGTATCAGAAACTGCTCAAGCTCCTCCAGAGCAAAGATGAATACGGCTGGAGCAGGAAGTCGAAAACAGACAGGCTGGTAATCTTCACTGAGCGAATTGAAACTCTCAAGTTTCTCCACGCACAACTTACAAAGGATCTGAAACTCAAGGAAAAAGAAGTGGAGATCCTTCACGGTGGAATGTCAGACATTGAACAGCAGAGAATAGTTGAAGATTTTGGCAGGGAAGAAGCCCCTGTAAGGCTGCTTCTTGCCTCTGATGTTGCCAGCGAGGGAATAAACCTTCACTACCTTTCCCACAGACTGATTCACTTCGATATTCCATGGTCTCTCATGATCTTCAAACAGCGTAACGGTAGAATTGACAGATACGGTCAGACTGAAGCACCAGGAATAGACTACCTGATAACAGACAGTATCAACTCAGAGATAATGGGTGACACAAGAATTCTCCAGCTTCTCATACAGAAAGACGAGCAGGCGGCGAAGAACATCGGAGACCCTGCCTCTTTCATGAAGCTCTACGACATTGAAGAGGAAGAAAAACACATCGCCAGAGCAATCGAAGAGAACAAGTCAGCCAAAGACCTTGATATTGAGTTCAACAACAACCTGGAGTTTGATCCTCTAAAATTCCTTATGGGAACAGCACCCCAGCCAACCGGTGAGAAAGTTAAAGAAAAAACCGTAAAGGGAATAAGCTTTTACAGGAACAACTTTGAATACATGCAGAATGCTCTGGCCCATCTGGAAAACACAGAGAGAGTACACTACAAACAGTACCCGGAAGACAAAAGAATAGACATCACAATGCCTGAGGACCTGAAGCAGAGGTACAAAAGGCTGCCCAGGGAAATCTACCCCAGAGAAGACACCCTTGTACTTACTGAAGACATCAACAGAATCAAAGAGGAGATAAAGAACTCCCGTAAGAACGAATCTGCCTGGCCTGAAGCTTCATATCTCTGGGAGCTAAGCCCTGCAATAGAATGGGCCAACGACAGAATGCTTGCAGCCTTCGGCAGGCATGAAGCCCCTGTCATTACCCTCAACACCAGCATTGAACCAAATGAAACCATCTTCATCTTGTCCGGTCTCATCCCCAACAGAAAAGGCCAGCCACTTATTCACAAGTGGTTTGGAGTACGTTTCAAAAACGAAAAATACACAGATACTCTTTCTTTCCAGGAAATACTCGATAAAACCCAGCTTCACAAGCGAGTTTACCCGAACAGAGGGCAGGAATCAAATACTGAAAGCCTTCAAAAACTCTTGAAACCGGCTGTGCAAAAAGCAGAAGAGTATATGCTGCAGAAGAGAACAGAGTTTGAGACGAGTATCAATGAGAAACTACAGGAACAGCTTGATGAGCTGGACAATCTCAAAGAACGAAAACTCTTCAATCTTGAACTGAAATTTGAGAAGAGCAGATTACTCCCGCAGGTAAAGAACAGCAGGAAAAGCAGGGAAGAGAGAGAAATCAACAAAGTATTCAGCCAGTACCTGGACTGGATTGAGGAAACCATGACGACCGAGAAGCACGCCTGGGTGCAGGTTGTGGCTGTTTTAAGAGGTCAAGTATGAGAAAAAGAACACACATATCCCGGTATGGACATGTGATATCGTATGTAGTATCATTGTTCGGGTTCGAGAGTTTAAATGAGTAAGAAGGAAAAGCTCTTACAAAAAATGCTGGCGGAGCCTCCTGAAATAACTTTTGGGGAATTTGAGTCATTTATGGAGATGCATGGCTGGGTAAAGGACAGACAAAAGGGAAGCCATGCCATATTCATAAACCAAACAGGTGAAATGCTTACTGTACCCCAGAAACACGGTAGAATGGTCAAGAGAACATACATTATCCTTGCGCTTAAACAGCTGGGATTGGAGAGTTAAATGAAAAAGCACACTCTTGAATACTATCTTTCTCTCAATTACAAGGTTGAACTTTATCCCGATGACGGTGCTTTCGTAGCAGAAATTCCTGATCTTCCCGGTTGTATAACACAAGGCGATACCATGGAAGAGGCTGTTGCGCTGATAAATGAGGCCAAGCACCTATGGTTGGAAACTGCTATCAACAGGGGCATATCAATACAAGAGCCTAAGAATCTTGATGAGTACAGCGGTAAGTTTTTACTTAGAATGCCAAAGTCACTACACGCCAGACTTGCTGCCCAGGCAACAGATGAAGGCGTAAGCCTGAATCAATATGTTGTTTCTTTGTTAAGTGGAAAGGCAGTAGAGAGCCGTTCGGCAACTGTGGCTTCCCCGGACAGCGCCTATTCGTGATTAAGTGGTATAAAAGTGAGATGTACCGTATTACAAATAAAGGAATTCAAGTGTTACAAAATACGATTGAATTACAACATGATTGATTTAACTGGAACAATAAACGAGAAATGCAAAGAAATTGCAAGTAGAGCCGAAAAACAGTAATATATGCATACGTATTGCATAGTGAGGAAATATGATCAGTGTAATTGAAGCCCTTCAGGCATCGGGTTTATACAGTTTTACTAGAGCTGATTTACGAGACAAACTCGACATTTCAGATGGTGCCCTTAAGAGCTTTATTAGCAGACAAGTTAAAGGCGGGAGGGCTGTTCATCTCCGCAGGGGCTATTACTCCGTGGTTCCAGCTGAGTATCTGAACTCTGGCGCACTACCAGCTTCCTGGTTTATTGATGGTCTCATGAAGCACCTGGGTTGCAATTACTATATAGGCCTTCTTACTGCAGCTGAACTATATGGGGCTTCTCATCATAAACCTCAGGTATTTCAGGTTGTTACTGAAGCCTCAAACAGACCTATTTCTGCTGGAAGGAACTTTATTCACTTCTATAAAAGTTCTTCTCTCAAGCAGGCTGATACTGTGATGAAGAAAACTACAACTGGTTACATGTCAGTCTCCACAGCAGAGCAAACTCTTATAGATCTGGTGAGATACATGAGTGAATGCGGTGGCACCGGCAATGTTGTCACAGTGTTTTCAGAGCTTGCCCCGGAAGCCATCAGCAAGAAACTCAAGAAGCTTCTTAAAAATGAAAAAACCCCTGTAGTTCAACGTGTTGGCCTCCTGCTTGAAGCAGCGGGTCAGCAGAACATTGCTCTTGTAGCAGAAAAGGTTCTGGCAAACAGAAGCTATCGCAGAATTCCTTTAAGCAGAGGGAGCAACAAACCTGAGGATTCTTATTCCCCAAGATGGAAGGTTTTCTTTCCTCCCGGTTTGGAGCCTGAAGCATGATACCACTGGCGTTCGTTACAAGCTGGGGGGCAACAGCACCCTGGCCTGACGACTACCTAAGCAGATCGGATTTATTGTGAAGCCATATACTCCTGCTGAGCTTCCTCTTCAGAGACTTGATTACAAACGACTATTTCGTTCTGTCGGAGAGGCGAATGCTGAACTGGCACGGTATGATGGGCTTCTACAAGGAATAGTAAATCCTTCAGTGATGCTGTCTCCATTGACAAATGAGGAAGCTGTTCTTTCTTCAAGAATTGAAGGCACTCAGGCATCCGTTGATGAAGTATTGGAGCATGAAGCAGGAATTCTGAAAAAAGGAGAGAATGCTGACGATATCCAGGAAATAGTTAATTACAGACTTGCCCTGCGGTCTGCCCATTCTCATTTAGTGGATAAGCCTATTACTCTTCCTTTCATTAGAGGGCTTCATGAAATTCTTCTCAACAGTGTTAGTGGGCAGGATAAAACCCCTGGTCAGTTTAGAAACAATCAGAATTGGATTGGACTTCCAGGGTGTACAATTGACAAAGCTTCTTTCGTTCCACCAACTCCATTTACGATGAATGACTATCTCATAAAATGGCAGGAATATTTAGATTTTAATGATATTGATGTATTGCTGCAAACAGCAGTTGCACATGCTCAGTTTGAGTTACTGCACCCTTTTCATGATGGGAATGGAAGAATCGGGCGCATTTTGATCCCTCTCTTCCTTTTTCAAAAGAAGAAGCTTTCTCAACCAGTGTTTTACCTTAGTTCATTTCTTGAGAGCCACAGGGATGAGTATTATTTGAGGTTAAGAAGTATTTCCCAAAAAGGTGACTGGAATGGGTGGATTGAGTTCTTTCTAAATGCTGTCTTTATTCAAGCGCAGAATAATTCATTGAAAGTGAAATCGGTTCTCAGGCTTTACGAAGAAATGAAAATACGGATTCATGGAATAACCCATTCTCAATACACGATCCATCTTCTGGATGCATTGTTTGACAGACCTATTTTCCAGACTACCGACTTTGTCAGGAGATCTGGAATAAATAAAAAAACCGCCATGGGTTTACTTAAAGCACTAAGAAAGAGTAAGATTCTTATAGTATTGCGCGAAGCTAGTGGCTCCCGGGCCGCTGTTCTGTGCTTCAATGACTTGTTAACAATTACAGAAGCAAAGGATGTGTCTCAATGAGTTTTGTGTTACCTCCACAAGACACAAATCTATTTGTGTTACCTGAAACCGCAAAAACGGCACACAATCACATTTGTGTCTTACAGAATAGCCACAAACCATGTAGTGTTACCCAGTTTTGCATTCAGGTTACACAAATGGCTGTTTTAGAATCTCAAAACGCAGGGCAAGTATGCTTGATCTGACCGGAATCACCAATGAAAACGAATTCTACACTCATCACTATCTCTCAGCAATTCTTGAAGAGGACTTGAAGAAACTCTACAAAGAGTGGGTAAAAGCTGAAAAAGAAGATGGAACCAGGGCTCCCTATTCCGTTCTGTCCGGTTCAAGCAGGAAATTCTTCATTCTCAGGAACCAGTTCAGGAATGAGAAAGATTCAGGTAAACAGGCAATGCTTCAGAGGGAAGTAACCAGGCTGCTTCTTGAACCACTTGCATACACAGAGCAACCTGAGGAGCTGGTACTTGCTGAAGGGGAGATGCTCCCAATCCTTACAAGGATAAACAAGCCAGACGGAACACCTGAGCTGATTGTATGTGAGGTTCTTGAAGACGAGGATGAAACAGATCCGCTCAATATTGAACTTAAACTCTTCGATGGTAAGAAGCACCACAGGTACACCTGGGAAGAGCTTGTTACCAGGAAGATTTTCGCAATGCCTGAACCTCCCAGGTGGGTAATACTGGTTAGTACCTCACAGATAGTTCTTCTGGACAGAACACGCTGGAATGACAAGAGGCTGCTCAGATTCGACACAGATGAAATTCTCGGCAGAAAAGAACTCTCCACTATCAAGGCAATGTGCGCCCTTCTTCACAGAGACAGCCTTGTTTCAAAAGAAGGAATGAGTCTTCTTGATACCCTCGATGAGAATGCCCACAAACATGCTTACGGTGTAAGTGAAGACCTGAAGTACTCCTTAAGAGAAGCCATTGAACTCATAGGTAATGAAGCCATCTATTACACCCAGACAGTCAGGAAAGAAAAAACCTACGAGCAAAACGACAGGTTCGCAGCAGAACTGTCAATGGAATGTCTCAGATACATGTACCGTCTTCTGTTCCTCTTCTACATTGAAGCCAGACCGGACCTGGGATATGCTCCCATGAATTCAGATGCCTACAGGAAAGGCTACAGCCTGGAGACCCTGCGAGACCTGGAGATAATTCCCCTGAACATCGAAGAATCCAGAAATGGTTTCTTCATTCACGAATCAATTCAGCTTCTTTTCAACCTTATAAACACTGGAACG